>CAZDPV010000004.1:6895-56835 GCA_964507565.1 uncultured Clostridium sp. | reverse complement strand
ATTCAAATGCTGATTTAGTAACTCCAACAGAAATTGATGCAGATAGTGCACAAAAGGTTATGCTAATGCCACCAACAGGTAAAAACAAAAAATATATAGTAATAATTCTAACACTTATAAGTGCATTAACAGGAATTGTATTTGCAATAATAATTATTAGAAAAAAGTTATCTAAATAATAAGAAAACCTTCACAGCTAAAAACTGTGAAGGTTTTTATTTAATAAATTAGCAACTTTTTCCCTATTTTTGGCTCTAAAAGCTTGAAAATTAGGAGAAAACATAGTATAATAAAATTAGCACAATTATGTAAATTGTTTAAGGAGGACTTGTTATGTCTAAAATATTGAATAAAATAACAGCAATAATTACTACCATTATTTTGGTAGGATTAAATTTTAATGCACTAGCAGTATATGCTACTTCTAATCTAAATCAAAATACTGATACATCGGAATCAAATGTACAGTTTAATGCAACAATAGGAAATTCATATAATGCAAAAGCCGATATAAACGAAGAATTAAAACTTAACTTAACTGTAAAGGTATCAAACACAGGATATTTAAAAGATGCGAAAATAACATTAGAAGGAAGTAACTACAAAATAGCACAAACAGTAAATCCAAATGTAAAATCAATAAATGGGAATATTATTGAACTAAATGAAATAAATGCAGGCGAAATATTAAGTGTGGAAATACCAATAAAATCAAATAAGACTGAAATGGCTTCACTAGATGAATTTAATAAAGATAGTACTGTGATTTTAAATGGAACTTATGTAAATGAAAAAGGGAAAGAAAAGAAAATAGAAAAAAAATTTACAGAGCATTTAGAGTGGACAGCAAATGCTTCTGAAAGAATCACTCAAAAACTTGTTAGATACATAAAATATGAAAATAATAAAACCATGGTAAGCTTTAAAATAAATGAAGGCATTGAAAACAACTTAATTCCAGTAACAAGTAAAATTATAACAATAAATGTACCACAAATTTCGAACGTAAATCCTTCAAATGTTGTAGTTACAAGTGATTCAAATGTAGAATATAAATATGAAAATGGAATCTTGACTATAAACAGGAAAAACGAATTAAATGAAAATAATAAGATACTTTGGAATTCGCAAGATGAATATATAGTAACTTATTTCTTTGACGTATCATCTGAACAAAAAACAATTTCATCAAGTATAACCGCAAATATAACAACAATAAAACAAGATACAATAGAAAGTAAAACAACAGTAAATGAATATGAAACAAGTTCTCAAGTTGGAACAATAATAGAAACTATAGATTCAGGAACGCAAGAATTGAGTAAAGGATATTTATATACAAATCTAAGCAATGAAAAAAATAAATTAGAAACAACCTTTAAATCAATATATAAGATAAATATTGCAAATAAAGATTTATCAGATAAAATAATAATTACACAAGGTGATAGTAAATTCGATACTTTAGATGCTAATAATAGCATAACAAATAATAAGGTATCAATAAACAAAGATGAATTTTTAAAAATGCTAGGCGACAATGGAATAATAAAAATTAAAAATTTAGATGGACAAGAACTAGGAAGCATAAATAAAGATTCTCTTGAATTAAATGTAAACACAAATAAAATCATTATAGAAATAACAAAACCAATTTCAGAGGGAAATTTAAATATAATTGTTAGCAAATCTATAAATGGAAATATACCTTATAGTAAAGCAGAAATAAACGACTTTAAACAATTATATATGCAAGCAACAATAATTGGATACAAAAATGAAAACGAAAATTCTAAAGAAACTTTAACAAATACAGTAAATTTAACAGAACCTAAATCTAATGCAAATATAGAATTAGATGTAAATACATTATCAACAGTTGTAGAAAATAAAGATTTTGTTCTTAATGCAATACTAAAAACAAAAGACATTTCAGATGCATTATATACAAACCCAACAATAAAAATAACAATGCCAAATGAAGTAACAAAAATAGCATTAACAGATGCAAAATTAGTATATGAAGATGAATTGCAAATTAAAGATTACTCAATAAATGGAAACGAAATAATATTTAGTTTATTAGGAATGCAAACTAAATACGCAGACCAAACCGTGTCAGAAGGAACTATCTTAAGAATGGTAATGAATTTAACATTAGACAACCTAGCACCTACAACTACAGAAAATATTAAAATGGACATTAAAAACAATTCAAACTCAGAAACAGTAGAACTTAACAAAGCAATTTCAGTAGTTGCACAAACTGGATTTGTCACAGTATGTACAGCTAAAATCGATGGGAAAACAGAAACTTCACAAGCAAACGAAGGAGACAGTATAAAAATAGACAGCAAAACAAGTGCAAAAGAATTAACAGTAGAAGGAACAATAATAAATAACCTAGAAAATGCTGCAGAAGGATTTACTGTTTTAGGAAGAATACCATTTAAAGGAAATAAAACACTACAAGGAATAGAATTAAACTCAACAATAGATACAACAATTTCATCTCCAATAGAGGTACAAGGAATAGAAAAAATGAAAATCTACTATAGTGATAGTGGAGAAGAAAGTATTGAAGGAACATCTTGGAACGAAAACTTTACATCAAATTCTAAATCATATAAAATTGTTTCAAGCAGTAGTGTTAATACTAAATCAAAAATAACATTTAGTTATAAAGTAGCAGTTCCAGGAGATTTAGATTACGGAAATCAAGCAAAAGCAATTTATGGAGTTTATTATAATAATAATTCGGCAGAAGGAACAAAACAAAATTTAGTTGAAGCTAAGGCAGTTGGAATAACAACAGGCAATATTCCTCAAATCACATCATTAGTTACAGCAATAGATACAAATGAAGGTTTTGCAATAGAAAATGAAGGAAATGTAACAGAAGGAGAATACATTACATACAAGGTTAAGGTATCTAATAAAGGTAAAGAGGATGCATCTAAGGTAAAAGTAACAGTAAATATTCCAGAAGGGTTAGCAGTTGTAAAACTAAATGAACAATCTTTAGGAGATGCTCCAACTTATGGAATAGATAAAACAACTAAAGAAATGTCAAAAGACATTGAAACACTAAAAGCAGAAAGTGAACAAACTGTTGAATTTACACTAGCGGTAACTCAAATAATTGCAAATATAGAAATTGGAAAAGACTTTAGAACGTGGACTAAGGAAGATACAGAAAATGCAAAAAGACTGACAGCGAACTTCTCTGTTAATCATGATAAATTACAAGAAAGTCAAAAAAGCGAATTTATAGTAAAAAATACGGAAGGATATTTACATACAAACTTAACCTCAAACGTAACAAATAATGTAAAAGAAAATCAAGACATTGCATACCGTATAAGCATAAAAAATGTTAATAATACAGATAAGAATAATGTAACAGTTAAATTACAACTACCCAAGGAAATTGAATATACAGGAACAAAATATCAATCATCTTATGACAAAAATTCAAATGTTGTTACTTGCAATATTGAAAAAATATCAAAAAATTCTAAATATTCTTTAATAATGAATGCTAAAGTAACTAAAAATTCTGAAGAACAAATAAAAACAACAGCCAATATAACATGTAATGAAACGACAAATAAGATGAAATCTAACACATTATTATTTGGCTTTAAAAATATAAATGTTACAGCAACTCAATCAACCAATATAGATGATAATAAACTATTAGATACAGACGACTTGGAATTTTACATTGATATAAAAAACGATGGAACTACAGATCAAGAAATAGTCTTATCAGATACTATTCCACAAGAATTAAAAGTACAAAGCTATTCAATAACAACAGATGGAAAAGAAATTCAATCAGGTAAAACAGAATTTATAAATTCATCATTTACACTTATGGCAGGAAAAACAGCAAGAGTAATAGTAAAAACAAGTGTA
Organism: uncultured Clostridium sp.; assembly: GCA_964507565.1. GTDB lineage: Bacteria > Bacillota > Clostridia > TANB77 > CAG-508 > CAG-793. The sequence continues at coordinate 52,914 of CAZDPV010000004.1, read as the reverse complement.
AACAAAGTTGAAAAGGATAAAGTAATTTCAATAAAAAATTCACCAACAATAACACTTTCAGATAACGAAAACATAGAAGTTAATGCTCTAGAGCTTTCTGTTACTGGAACAGGTACAATAAAGAATGATGGAACAACACAAGGAAGTGAAGGACAAACTCAAGAAGGAACATACAAAATAAGTGGACTAGCATGGTTTGATGAAAATGCAAATGGAAAGAAAGAAACGCAAGAACAAAAAATAAAAGGAATAAAAATATCTTTATTTGAGAAAGACAAAGATTCACCATCAAAAGATGCAAACGGAAAAGACCTAACAACGCAAACAAATGATGATGGAAAATACACATTTATAAATGTTAAACCTGGAAACTACATCGTAATTGCGGAATTTGACAATGAAAAATATGATATAACAACATATAAATTAGATGATTTATCAGCCTCAGAAAATAACGATTTTATTAGTACAAAACTAAATGATAAAGTTATTGGGGCAACTGATATATTAAACGTTACAAATTCTAATACATACAATATCGACTTGGGGTTAACAACTAAAAAGAAATTTGACTTAAGTTTAAGCAAAGTAGTTTCAAGAATAACTGTAACAAACACTAAGACAAAAACTAAAATTTATGACTATGATGATAAAAATATTGCAAAAGTTGAATTATCAAACAACTATGTAGAATATGCAACTGTTTTAGTTGAATATACAATAAAAGTTTCAAACGATGGACAAGTAGCAGGATATGCTAAGTCTATAGTAGACTATATTCCTGAAGGAATGGAATTTAGCTCTGAACTAAATAACAGCTGGTATAAAGACAAAGAGGGAAATGGATATAATACAAGTTTAGCAAATACATTATTGCAACCTGGAGAAACTAAAGAAATTAAATTAGTACTAAGTAGAAAAATGACTGGAGAAAATACAGGAGCAATAAGAAATACAGCAGAGATATTAACTTCATACAATGAACTTGGATTATCAGATATAGACTCAAATGCTGGAAATAAAAAAGATGGAGAAGATGACACAAGTTCAGCAGATGTAATTATAGCGATGGGAACAGGTAAAGAGATTGCGTCAATTACAGGAATAGCCTTGGGAATACTTGCAATTATAGCAATAGCAGTATATGAAATTAAAAAACATATAATAAATAAATTGTATACTATATAGAAGGGAGATAGAGATGAGATTAAGATTTAAAAAAGTAATTTTTACAATCATAATGACATTAGTAGTTTGCATGATTGGAAAAAGCGTATTTGCCGCAAGTGCTGAATTGAAATATCAGCCAGAAGCATACAAAATAGCTAATTATTTATTCTGCTCAGATCATTCTAAAGCATTAGCTTTTACTGATGATAACGGAAATCCAGAATTACAATTACTATATAATGTAATATCATCAGGAAATGTTGAAGTAGAACCATCAACAGGGTATGCCTTTTGGAAAACTAAAGTGGATAATCAATATGATGCAGCAGCTATTCAAAATGTTATATGGGCATCAAAACAATGGAACAACGCATCAAATGTACTAGAACAAAGTTCATCCACAGTAACAACAAAAGGATCAAATAATGCGGTAGAAGCAAGATCATACCAATATGGAACAGTATATTATAACATAATAAGCAAATTAAACAGCAAAGAGTTATTCAAAGTTGCAACAGATGAGAACAATTTAAAAGTTCTCGTAGATCAATACGATAAAACATATACGGTAGGACCATATAAAATAGAATTAGGTGTAAATGATGCTTCTCAAGAAGCAAAACAAATACTTTATAACGAAATAATTTCTAACGGAAATCAAGGATTTACAACTGCTAATCAATTTGCAAAATTTGATAGTATAACAGGTGTAAACGGAACAAATATAAAGTTTATGAACTCAAACGGATCTGAAATAGCTTTTCCGGATTTTGTAAATGGACAAGAATTTTATATTAGATTTAATCCAGATAACAATGGGGAGATTACACAAACAGGAACTCCTATAATAAATGTTAAATACCTAAAATCATTTACGGGAAATATTTACAAATATAGTTCTGAAGGACTAAAATACAATGTTTCATTTGATAATGCAGAAATTACTAATGTTAAAGATAGAAGAGTTGACCAAAACGATTCTAATCATTACTATGCAACAGCAACAGTAACTGGTAAATTAACAATAAACGATGGTAAAAATGAGGTTTCATGGACAGTTGATGTTCCTCTTGGAAATGTTAAGGTACATACTTATGCAAATGGATATAGGCTTAATGACGTACCAAATGAAAAGTGGAGTCCATTAGAAGAAGTAAATACTAATAAAGAAGTAATTGTAAATAACTCAAATGCAGAAAATATACAAAATTATGTACAAGGATTAGTTACAATATCTAATCCATCAGAAACGCCAGAAAATCCAGAAAAACCTGTAACTCCAGGTACTCCTGGAACTCCAGGAGTAAAGGAAAACTGGGAAAATGCAAAAGCTGTAATGCCTTCAAAACAAATAGAAATGTGCTTAGGTGGAAATGTATGGCAGGATTTACCTGAAAATAAAACAGGAAAAATAACGGGAGTAAAAGGACAAGAAGACAAAATATATAGTGGAATGCAGGTTTCATTATATGACCAATCAGGAAACTTAATAAAAACAACAATAACAGATAGTAATGGACAATATAAGTTTACAGGGCTAAACCCACTTATGAAATATTTTGTTAAATTCACATATAATGGAGAAATGTATCAAGCAACATACTATAAGAATTACTTAGGATGGACTGGTGGATATTCAAATGCAAAAGACGAGCAAAGAGAAAGCTTTAATAATAAATTTGGAACAATTTACTCAGACCCTAAGAATTATGAAATTGGAACGTCATGGAGAAAATCATATGCAATCTTAGGAAAACTTGAAAAAGAAGATGGTTCATATATTTCTTATAATCAAGGAGCATTAACTTATGAAGATGCATTTAATAAATTTAGAGAATTTGTTATAAGTAAAAAATCTTATGATGGTGCATATAGTGAAACAAAATCATGGCTAATGGAATTAGGGGTAGGAAATACTGAGTCCGATTCAATTATCACATTCATAAAAGACTGTATGATAACAGCAAAAACTCAAGTAAATTATCCAGTATATGATCAATTTGTATTAGAAGATATAAATAATCCAGGAGAAGGAACAAATGCAGTAGTAGAATTAGACAAGAAATATTCATACCTATATACAAAAAAATCTGACCAAAGTAGATATGTAGACTTTGGAATTACACCAAGAGAAAATTCAGATTTAGCTCTTCAAAAAGATGTATATAAAGCAACAATTATTGTAAATGGTAAATCACAAGAATACATATATAATAAGAAAACATCACATATAGACGATGATTACTCGTGGGATATAACAGTAAGAGCAAGTGATGAATTATATAATGGAAAATATTCATATACAAGAGAAGTCAGAAAATCTGAATACTTATATGACGGAAGTGATGTAGGAGGAACAGATGCTAAAAATTTACAGGTATATATAACATATAGAATAGCTGTAAAGAATTTAGGAGATGTTACAACAAGTGTAAATGAAATAGTTGATTATTATGACGCAGACAAGTATGAAGTTGATGGAACAAGGGGAACAAACGGAGTATATGACTTTAAAACGTATAATAATTATGACTCTAACGGAAATATAATAAACTCTTATATAAATTCTTATATAGGAAAAGATAGTAAAGGAACAATGCTAGATAGCACAAGCTTAAAAGTAAGCGATAATACAAGCTTTAAAGACAGAACTTTATCAGAAACAATAAAATCACAAAATTATAATTATAGCACTGTTTATTTAACCGGAATAAAATCAACACAAGGAAGCGACAAGTTAAATCCGGGAGAAATGGCGTATGCATATATAACTTTTAAAGCAAAAACAGACAAGGAAACTGGAAAAGTTCAATTAGATGAAGAATTAAATTCAGGAATAGAAACAATAGGAAAACGTAACATCGCTGAAATAAATGGATATTCAACATATTATAAACCAAACTCAACAATTCCAAATGAGTTAAAAGATAACAACGAAACAGTAGACACTCCTGTTCAAGGAAAAATTGCAGGACTTATTGACAAAAATTCAAATTCAGGAAATTTAAGTAGTAAAGACTTAAACTCAGATGGAGACATAATAACAAGTACAAACATTGTGGAAAATAGACTAGAAAATGATACAGATAAAGCTCCAAATATCAAGCTAATAATAGATACTAAATCTGAAGATAACAGAAGCTTTACTGGTTATGTATATGAAGATGCAAGAACACAAGCCTCAAACAAAGCAGTAGTTGGAAATGGAAAATATGATGAAAATGAAGCTAAGATTAACGGTGTAACTGTAGAATTAGTAGAATTAGTGCAAGATGTTGATGATAATGGAATATTTAAAGGAAATTATTTAGGCGAAAAAGTATGGGGCTCACGCTCATATACAATAAGTGGCAACACTATAGTAGCCGGAAATGAAGACTTTACAAGATATTACAGTGGAAGCGGAAAAGCCAAAATCGTATTATCAGGAACGGGAATATTTAGCATAGACACATTTGATGTTGGAGAAGGTTCGTATGGCTTCACTTCAGTACCAACAGGAGATTTCTATATTAGATTTACCTACGGAGATAACAATCAAACAGTATTAACTAATGATTCAAATAGTGAAGTAAATAAAGTATTAGAAACGGCAGGACTAAATGCTAAATCATATAATGGTCAAGACTTTAAAACAACAACATATCAAGCAGGAATAGACCAAAATTCTAACTATAATGGAATAAATGGATATATTGATTATAATACACAAAACTATACAAACGAAAATGAAAAATTAAATAAAACTAGTATGTATTATTATGATATAGATAAGAGTAGCAAGCAAGAAGGAGTATCAGACGCAAAAGACATATATAACTATAGAATAAACACAAATAATTGGTGCGGAGCAGATGGAACAATAGAATTAAACAACAAAGCAGAAATACTTGCATCTTATGAAAAATTAGGAACATACAAATATGAAAATGCAGATGGAAGCATAGATACAAAAAAGCGTAAACTAGCACAAGAATCAATGATAAACAATTTAATACAAAATACAAAAATGGTTGCACAAACAGGAATTATAAACACAGAAGTTGAATATAATACTAAACAAACAGACAACCAAGGAAACTCAAATAATAAAACATATAGTATAAATGATATTGATTTAGGACTAGAAGAAAGACCGGAAGCACAACTTAAACTAACAAAAGAAGTAACAAACTTTAAACTACTACTAGCAAACAATCAAACATTATTTGATACAAATCAATCTGTAAACAATGTATACTATGCAAAACATAATGGACATAAAGTTGAATACACAGCACCACAAAACTTAAGATTGAGTAATGTTTCAATAAATGCAAGCAATGTATCAGAAAAGCCAGAACTAATCCAAACATATATAGATGACGAATTGATGGAAGGCGCAACACTAAACTTAACATATAAATTAACTGTAGAAAATGTTGGAGAAGTAGATTACTTAGATAAAGAATTCTATTATACAGGAAAAACTTCAGATGCAAGTGAGCGAAATATTTCTACTACAACTGCAAATAGCTTAATAGATTATGTTTCAAATATGATTAAATACGATAAGAACTATCAAGACGTTAATGCAAATTGGATATTAAAATCAGCAAGTGAACTAACAAATTCAGCGAAAGTAAACAACAATGTAATTACAATAGATGAATCAAAAATTGGTTCAGATATTATAAATAGGGAATACTATGAAAAATTGCTAACATACAACACAATGCTTTCAACTGATAAAATAAATGCAAAATTATTACCAACTGTTGCAGAAAAAGGAAATTCAAAGGCAGAAACATCTTTAGTTTTATCAACAATGATTTCTAACAACAATGGAGTTAATAATTTAGTATATAATAACTTGTCAGAAATAACATCAACTTCTAACGTACAAGGAAGAAGAATGCAATATTCAATAGTTGGAAATCAGGATATGGCTGATCAAAGCCTTGGAAATAATGCAAAACAAGAAATATATTCTAATGTAGACTTAGTAACACCAACTGAAATCGACGCAGATAGTGCACAAAAAGTGGTACTAATGCCTCCAACAGGAGAAAACAAAAATTATTTACCAATGATACTTGGAATAATGAGTGCAACACTTATAATTATAGCAGGGATTGTTATAATAAAGAAAAGAGTAGTAAATAATAAATAACAAATAAAAGGATATTCTAAAAAGGATATCCTTTTATAATGCATCTATATTATTATTTTAGTTAAACATTTGATTTTTTTACAAAAAAATACGAATTTAATGAAACATCTTGTTTTTTAAGCACTTTTAAGGTAAAATAGTAGTGAAATGTAGCACAATATGTAGTATACTTTTTTAATTTAGGTGACCACATTTGACAAAAAAATCAGAAGACAAGTAGTAGAATAATTAAAAAAGTAAGAGGTGGTAAATATGTTACAAAACATTTCTAGAGAATATGATATTAAAGAAGAAAGAGAAAAATTCAATTATAAGGAACTAATTTCGAGATTATTTACTGTTCAAAACATTATAATTTATGTATTAACCTTTATGATTTCTATGGTAGGTTTCGGAAATAATAGTTCAATGATGTTAGCACCATTTGGACTAGCCTTAGTTTCCGCTGCAATAAGTAGTGGAGTTCCAATAGCACTTGTATATATATCAAGTTTATTAGGAACAGCAATTAAATTTGGAGCAAATACAACACTAATGTATTTATTTGCATCAATTCTTCTTCTAGTTACTGTCTTGATAAAAAAACCAGTAAAAAATGAAGAAGAAACTGAAAAAATAAAATTAGGTGGATATTTATTCTTTTCAATATTATTTGTACAACTAATACATATAATATGCACTGGATTTTACATGTATGACTTTTTATTAGCAATAACATTAAGTATTACAGTATATATTTTTTACAAAATATTTGTAAATTCAATAAGCGTAATAAGCATGTATGGAATTAAAACAGTATTTTCAATAGAGGAAGTAATAGGTGCAAGCTTACTAGTTGCAATAGCAGTATCTTCATTAAGTGGAATAAATATATTTTCTTTTTCAATAAGAAATATACTGTGTATATTTATAGTACTGGTATTAGGATGGAGAAATGGAATTCTAGTTGGAGGAGTTAGTGGAATTACTGTTGGAGTGGTTTTAGGGATAATAGGAGATGGTAATCCAATAATCATAGCAACTTACGCAATTTCTGGAATGCTTGCAGGATTATTAAACAAGTTTGGGAAAATAGGAGTTATATTAGGATTTATATTAGGAAATATTTTAATTGCATATAGTGCAAATGGTGGAACAAACAACATAATAATGTTTCAAGAAATACTAATATCAGCAATAGGATTATTAGCACTTCCTAAAAAGACAAAAATAAACATTAAAGACATTATTCCAGATACAAAATTATTACCAGAAGCAACTGGCAAAATAGAAGAAAGCACTGATACAATTTTAAAATTAAACAGCATATCGAAAACTATACAAGATATGTCAAAAAACTATCAAACAGATAGCGATTATGAAAAAAACGTTTCGATATTTGAAGACGAAGTTATAAAATCATTAGAAGGAATGGAAGCAAATCTACTTTATGATGATATATACAATAACGAGGGAAATATTATTCAAGACATATTTGATAATATTGTTGAAAATGGAATAATGACTCAAAATGCTATAATTTCAATATTCACAAAGCACAACATATATCTAATGAATTCAGATAACAAAAGCTCTAATCAAACAGAAGAAACAGAAATTAGAGAAATGTTAAGAACCTTAAATTCTGCATATAGAGTATGCAAATCTAACTTAATATGGCAACGAAAACTAAATGAAAATAATAAAAATATGTCAAATCAGCTAAAAAATGTACAAGCTGCAATAGATGATATTGCAAATAATATATCTGAAGAAAAAGAATACACATTTGAAGATAATGAACACGAAATTAAAAAAGAATTACAAGATGAAAAAATTGATATAAAAGATATTGGAATAAAACAAGAAAGTTCAGGTAGATACATTGTAAATGCATATACTGGAATTTGCGAAGAAGAAGATGGAAGCAAGTGTCCAATAAAACAAATAGGTAAAACAATAGGTGAAGTTTTAAATGATAAATTTACCATTCAAGATCAAAAATGTGGAATACGATTAAATAGAAACACCTGTCAATATACATATATATCAGCCGATAAATATGTAATTCAAACGGGAGTGGCAAAAGCAAAAAAAGATGGCTCAATAATTTCAGGTGACATGATGTCGAGAGTCAGACTAGGAGACGGAAAATATTTATTAGCAATAAGTGATGGAATGGGTTCAGGAGCTGATGCTAGAAAAAATAGCAAAATAGCAATAAGTATGCTTGAAAGACTACTAAGCTCTGGATTCGATAAAGAAACATCAATAAACATAATAAATTCAGCAATATTAACAGCAAACAATGAAGAGATGTATGCAACATTAGATATTGAAATACTAGATTTATATGCTGGAAAAATCCAATTACTAAAAAGCGGAGCATGTCCAACATATATTAAAAAGAATAAAACAGTAACTATGGTTAAATCAACATCTTTGCCAGCCGGAATAATGAATAATACACAAATAGATACCTATGATAAAGATTTAGATGATGGTGATATTATTGTTATATGTAGTGATGGAATAATTGAATCAAGTACAGAATATGAAAATAGAGATTTATGGCTTAAATATCTTCTTGAAGAAATACAAACTGATAGCCCAGAAAGAATTGCAGATATAATTCTAAAAGAAGCGGTAGACAACGATATAGGAAAAGCTAAAGACGATATGAGTGTAATTGTAGCAAAAGTTACAAGAAAAAATAACAAAGAAATATAAATAATTAGCCAAACTATTGAAAAACTTGTAAAAAACTGATATATTATAATTGAATTTTAGTATATACTAGAAAGGAGATTATAATATATTATTTTTTTAATATATTATTTAAAATTATGAGTAGAGGTAGAAGATATGATGGAGAACCAAAATTAAACATAAAAAAGGTTGTAGCTGTAATGCTTGTTATAGCTGTAATAATAATGCTAATAATAGTAATCATAAACTTATGCAAAAAAGGCACAAAAAAAGTGGAAACTAAAAACATAACAAACTCATATATATCAATATGTTCTGGAAATAAATGGGGTGTAATAAATTCAAAAGGAGATTATATAATAAATCCAACATACGATAATATGATAATTATACCAAATTCTTCAAAGGCAATGTTCATTTGCCAAGATAATGTTGATTTAGAGAAAGGGACATTTAGTTCTTATGTAATAGATGAAAAATCAAATAAGCAATTTACAAATTATGAAAATGTTGAAGTTATTCAAAACATAGATAGCAATGGACAAATATTCTACGACGATAATGTACTTAAAGTTTCTAAAGGTGGAAAATATGGCTTAATAAATTATAATGGAAAAGAACTTTTAGAATGCAAATACGATTCAATAGAGCCTGTAAAATATATTACTAAAAGCTTTGTAATCATAAAAGACGGAAAAAAGGGATTAGTAGATAATGCTGGAAACATTATAATAGAAAATCAATATTTAGACATTCAAGCAATATCAAACAAATATGAGGACGGATACATTGTTAAAAATGATAATAGTAAATTTGGACTAATAAACTATAATAAAAAGCAAATACTAGATTGCAAATATACGGAAATAAAACATATATGTGGAAGTAACATGTATGCAGTAAAAGAAGGGCAAGATTTAGAGATTATATCATCAGATGGAAATGTATTATTAAAAAATAAATTTGAAGAGGCAATCAGTATAGATAATAAGAATGTAATATTTAGAAATGGAGATAAGTACGGAATAATTTCATCAGACGGTGAAATAAAATTAAATGCAGAATATCAGTATTTACAATATATTTTTGATGGAAACTATATTGCAAAAAAAGAAAACAAATACGGAATAATCAACTTAACGGGAGAAACAAAAGCTGAATTTATATACACAAAAATGACATATTTAAAAGAAGAAGCTTTTATAGAAGCAGACAAAGATACTCAAACAGACTTAATGGATTCAAATTTTACAGTAAAGGCAACAGGAATAGTTTCAGAAATAAATTCTAAATTGGGATACGTAAAAGTTAGAACAAATAATGGATATAAATATTATAATTTAAAACTAGAAGAAAAATCTGTACAAGATGTGTATCCAGCAAATACACTATTCCTATCAAAAGAAAATGGAAAATATGGGTTTATAAATAAAAACGGCGTAGTAGTAGTAAATTATATTTATGATGACGCAACTGAACAAAATGAATATGGATATGCTGCAGTTAAAACCAACGGAAAATGGGGAGCAATTGATTCAGCAGGAAAGTTAGTAACAAATACAGAGTATTCACTAGCACAAAATACGGTAATAAGTTTTATAGGAAAATGGCACTTAGCACCAGACTTAAATGCAAACTATTATACTGATGTAAAAGAATAAAATTTTAAAACTAATGAACTAATAAAACACAAAAATAATTACATAATGAACATTCATTATGAAGGGAGAAAAAATGAAACAGAAGAAAATTTATCCATACTTAATAGACCCAAATAGAATGGCAGGATACTACGAATTGCTTCTAGATGATAAATTCAATCTAAAAATATTTAGCAAAAAACGTGAAGACACTATGTACAAATATTTTTTGCCACTAATTAGAAACTATATGATGTGGACATTTGATCTAAATAATATATCAGAATTTAAAAAGATGTCTAATGATTTGAAATCAGCAGTATGCAGTAAATATGATTGCAATATATTTGAAAAAAATGATTCAGCAGTAATATGTTTTAAAGAGGGAATTTGCTTTATAATTACAGAAGATGAAAAACTTGTAAGTAAACTTGTAAAATATGAAGAAAAGCAAAAAATGCAAGAAATTAACTTACGAGAAGATACAACATATGAAATTCCCGAAGAAGCATTGGAAAAGGAAGAAAGCTCTAAAACCTTAAAAGAAGACTTTGAAAGAGATAGGGAAAATCAAGAACATACAGCATATTTGTATACATATATATTAGAACTTTTTAAGTTAATATATTTAAAAAAATTAGAAAATGCAATACAAAATCCAAATATTTTTGATAAAGCTAGAAACGAATATGTAAACTTTACAAAGGAAATATATGATGTAAAAATAACTGATAAAAATGATATTCAACAAAAATGGGAGAAAGACCTAGAGCTAGAAAAATTACACGTATCTATAGATAATAAATTCGACTTACTATATAAAAACAATAAATTAAATGAAAATTTGGAAATTAAGAAAATTCTCATAATATTATTTATAGTGCTAATCATTATAGGAATAATAAACCTAGGAAATTGGATAGGATAATATGAAAGTTACAATAGGAACAGATATAATTGAAGTCGATAGAATTAAAAATGCGATGGAATTACCTAGCTTTAGCATACGAGTATTTACGGATCAAGAAATAGCATATTGTGAATCAAAAAGTGAATCGACAAAATATCAACACTATGCAGCTAGATTTGCCGGAAAAGAAGCTATATTTAAAGCCCTGTCACAAAAATTAAGTTCTAAATATGATATAGGGTGGAAAAATATTGAGATTTTAAATGATAAATCAGGAAAGCCAACTGTAAATTTAATAGGAACCAATATTAAGAATGTTAAAATAGATGTAAGTTTATCGCATATAAAAGAATATGCAGTTGCCAGTGCAATTGTAACAATGAATTAAAACATTAAGGAGAAAGAAAATTGGAGTTTTTTGATGCACATGCACATTATGATGATGAAAAATTTAAGGAGGACAGACAATTAGTAATACCAGCAATTTATAATGCTGGTATTACTAAATTTGTATCTGCTGGATATAATTTAAATAGTTCAGTAAGTGGGATTAAACTCGCAAATGAATATAACTATATATATACAACAGTGGGTATATCTCCAAATGACTTATCAGAAAATTGGGAAAATGATATTGATAAAATAGAAGAATTATTAAGGAATAATAATAAAGATAATGATGAAAATTCAAAAATCGTAGCAGTAGGAGAAATTGGACTTGATTATCATTATGATACAAACCCAAATTGGCAGAAGGAAGCATTTATAAAACAAATTAAAATTGCAAATATATTTGACTTACCAATAGTTATACATACGAGAGAAGCAGTTATGGATACTTTAGAAATTATAAAATTAAATGAAGTAAAACGAAAAGGAATATTTCACTGCTGTCCTTTCAATAGGGAACTAGTAAAAGAAGCACTAAAATTAGGGTTTTATATTTCCGTTGCAGGACCTGTAACATTTAAAAGTTCAAAAAATGCTGAAGAAATTATAAATATGATTCCACTAGATAGAATTCTAATAGAAACAGATAGTCCATATTTATCTCCAGAACCTGTTAGAGGAACAAGGAATGATTCTAGAAATATAAAATACATTGCACAAAAAATAGCAGAATTTAAGAATATTTCTTTAGAAGATGTTGCAAAATCAACTTACAATAATGCATTAAAAGTTTATGCTATTAAATAATCCTAAAAACTGCTAAAATAAATTATAAACTTAAGATATAGATTTTTTTGAATAATCTTTAGTCTCAGAATTGCTCATATAAACCTCTGAACGATTCTTTTTTAAAAATTCTACTATATTATAAACATCAATCCAAATTTCCGCAGGGCAATCTATTTGAGAATCATCAAATATAAGCTGCATTCCAAAATGCAAGTGAGGAACATTTATATTATTAACATTCTCCTTTATGCTATAACCTGTCATTCCCAAGTAACCAATAACATCACCAGCCTTTATGCACATTCCTTCTTTTAAATTAGGGGCATAAGGGTGATTTTTTCTTAAATGCGCATAGTAATAGTAACGCAAGCCATCATTACTTCTAATACCAATTCTCCATCCACCATATTGATTCCAACCTAAATGATATATGGTACCGCTTTCAACAGCCACAATAGGTGTTCCAATACTACCCATTAAATCATTACCTAAATGAGTACGGCTAAAACCATAAGAACGAGAACTTCCGAAATCCTTATAATGACAAAAAGCATAGTTTTTCGCGATTGGAAGATACGCCTTTATTCCGTAGGAGCCATCATCTTTTATTCCTATAAATTCACAAAGAATAGCAGAATATGCTTCACGATAATAACTATAGTATTTCATATTTTTAGTTAAATCATCAATAGACTTACCAGAATCTAAATTATTTATTAACTCATCCAAATCTCTAGAATGAAATCTCTTAAAATTACCACCATACTTACAAGCAAGACAAGCCAAAAGTTCAATCCAATTATAGTGAATATTTTTTCCATAAGAAGAAATATCCAACTTAGAAGTCTTGTCAAGCGCATCAGATGTAACATTAAAATCAACCCATTTAATAAAACTCTTTTTAGTGGTTACAATCATATCCCACATATATTTCTCATTTATTTCTTTAGCAGAAGAAACATTTATATAAACTACATTAAAAATAATAATGCTGATAATAATAAGGACAAGACTTGCAAATAATATTTTATTTAATTTAATAACCATGTTGCACCTCACTAAAGTATATATTAAAAAAATAAAAATATGATAATCACAAATAAAAAAGAACCAAATATTTATAATACTTGGTTCTTTATGCATAAAATATTACTTATTTTCAGAAGTAAAATCAACTTTAACAGCTTTTCTTGCATCTTCACTATCTACTGTAAATAAAGTAGAAGGTTTAAATCCAAACATTGAAGCGATTATGTTAGAAGGGAAAACTTCTAACTTAGTGTTATACATTGTAACTGTGTCATTATAAAATTGTCTTGAATAAGCAATTTTACTTTCTGTATCTTTCAAATCATTTTGTAAAGATATAAAATTCTGATTAGCTTTCAAATCAGGATAACTTTCTGAAACAGCCATTATTGTTTTTAGAGCTCCAGATAATTCTCCATCCAACTTCATCTTTTCATCAGTAGTTTTTGCATTTGCCCAAGAAGTACGAAGTTCTGTAACTTTTTCAAGAGTACCACTTTCATGTGACATATAACCCTTTACAGCCTCTACTAAATTTGGTATTAAGTCAAATCTTCTTTGTAATTGAACATCAATTTGACTCCAACCATTATTTACACGTTGTTTAAGTGTTACTAAACTGTTGTATGCTCCAGCAACTAAAAGTGCAAGAACAACAACGATTATTAAAATAATCCAACCCATAATTTTCCTCCTTAATTTAATTTATACTAAGTATATCATAAAAAAATCAGTTATACAATAATAAAAAAAAATTTTTTAAAATATATATAATACAAATTATCCCCCGCTAGAATTACTAGCGGGGGATGTTTTAGAAATGTTTATTCAAGAGTATTCATCATCAATAGAGCCTGCTGGCATAAAGCACCTCGAACTGATTTCTCAGCATCCATTGTAATCTGAAAAGCTAAATCTGAATTTTTCCAAATTTCCATCATGTAAACAATACCATTTACACGAGTAGATAGTTTAGGAGCCTTTACCTGATAGGGGTCTCCCAAAATAGAAAGTTTAGAACCATCGCCAATTCGGGTAACTACATTTAGAAAAATGTTTGGATCAATGTTCTGAGCCTCATCAACAATAACAAAAGAATCTTTGAAAGTGTGACCAGCCAAAAAACCAAGAGGCTGAATCTCGATAAGACCGTTAGCCAAGTACTCTTCGAGTTCATTTTGAGCTGTTTTGTAATTATTTACATCGCCGAAAGAATCACCGCGCTTTTTATTTTTGGAAATGATAAAATCAATAATATTGTCGATAATTCCACCAAAATAAGGACGAAGCTTTCCAACAATATCTCCAGGGAGAAAGCCAAGGTTTTCGTTTGCATCTGAAATAGCCGGTGTAGAAATTATTATTTTTCTGTAGCTATGCTCAAACAATGATCCACAATCTAGTTGATTCATTGCAGCAGCAACAGTTGTATATGTCTTTCCTGTACCTGCAACTCCCTCTCCAATAATAAGAGGCGCAAGTGAAGGAGGAGCATATAAAGCCTCAGACATAAACTTTTGCTCAACATTTTTGGGCTCAAAATTCTTGTAAATTTGGTAGTGCATTTTTTCTAAGTTTCCGTGATAATAGCGTGCAATTGTAGAACCAGAACCTAAGTCACTCTTCAAAATCAAATACTCATTTTCATGAAGACCATAAAGTCCATCTACATAAAGTTTTCCCTCTTTCAAAAATGCTATAAAGTCCTTGTCAGGAATAAAAAGTTCCCGAACGCCTTTGTATCTGTTTTTGGGAGTAGGAAAGATTTGGTCTGCAATCGCTGCACAATGAATGTTTAAATTAACAGACTGTAGCAAGAGCGTGGGATTCTGAGAAACCAGAGTTACATCAGAATTCGGATTCTGTTGCATAAGTTCATAACATAACTGAAAAATTTGAAGATCATCTTCAGAGATATTGTGAAGACTGCGGAGTCTGCTGTCAATATCTGATTTGATATCAACAACACGCAGAAATGTACCGTTTTCTTGAAGAAATCCTTTGCCCATAACATCCTCACGAGGAAGAACCTTAGAAACATAATCGCTGATGTTTTCAGCCATCACATGCTTAATTCCATCGAAATGATGAAGCTTATTTATAATCGACATGGGAATAACAATAACGTCTCCCGCATGCCCATAATTTAGATAAGCTTTTGGAGCATTAAGCAATGCTCCTGCCCGAAGAACCCAGATAGTATTTGCACAACTCATAAAAAACACTCCTTTTTTTGTCATGAAAAATAATCCACGGCATATAATATGGGATTTGCTAATAACATTATAACATTAATTTGACTAAAAAACAATATTAAAATAGAAAAAAGCATATAGTATATGATTAACATTACAAAAAGAAAGTTTTGAAATATCTATATAAAATATAGAAAAAAACTAATTCAAGTAGTATAATTTAAAATACCTAAACTAAACTTAAATTATAAAAAATAAAATTTAGAGGAGAAAATAATGAAAGAAGAACGAAATAAAAAAGTAAGGCAAATTATTATTGCAAGTATCATTCTAATTATAGCAGTAATAATAGATAAACGTATGCAGGCACCTCTAATCGTAAAATTATGTATATATATAATTCCATACATAATTGCCGGATTTGATGTACTTAAAGAAGCAATAGAAAATATATGCGAAGGAGAAGTATTTAATGAAGATTTACTAATGGGAATAGCTACAATAGGAGCATTACTAATAGGATTTTTGCCAAATAGTAAACCAGAATTTATTGAAGCAGTTTTTGTAATGCTATTTTTCCAAATTGGAGAATTATTTGAAATAATAGCACAAGCAAATAGTAAAAAATCTATAAGTGCGCTAATGGATATAAGACCAGATTATGCAAATATACTTATAAATAACAAAATAGAAAAAACAAACCCCAAAAGTGTAAAAATAGGGGAAATAATCATAGTAAATCCTGGAGAAAAGGTTCCAATGGATGGGATAATAACAGAAGGAAAAACGAGCTTAAACACAGTAGCGTTAACGGGAGAAAGCATTCCAAAAGGAGTAGATTGTGGAGATATAATTTTATCTGGATGCATAAACTTGACAGGAGTAATAAAGGTAAAAGTTACTAAAACCTTCGAGGAATCAACAGCTTCAAAAATAATAGATTTAGTAGAAAATGCGACTGAAAAAAAATCAAATAGTGACAAATTTATAACTAAATTCTCAAAAATATATACTCCACTAGTAGTAATAACAGCTATAATAATAGCAATTATTCCTAGTATTTTAACAGGAAATTTTGAAGTATGGATATCAAGAGCATTAACATTTTTAGTGGTATCTTGTCCGTGCGCATTAGTAATTTCAGTACCACTAGCATATTTGGGTGGAATTGGAGGATCTGCTAAAATTGGTGTTTTGATTAAAGGTGCTAATTACCTAGAAGCACTATCGAAAACTAAAACGATAGTTTTTGATAAAACTGGAACTTTAACAGAAGGTGTATTCGAAGTAGTTGCAATACACCCAACAAAGTACAATGAAAAAGAGCTTTTACATTTATCAGCACATGTTGAAAGCCACTCTACACATCCAATAGCAACATCACTAAGACAAGCATATAAAAAAATGGATAAAATTGATGATAAATGTAAAATTACTGATATAGAAGAAATAGCAGGACTTGGAATTAAGGCAAACATAAATAACGATATTATTTACGTTGGAAATATTAAACTAATGGAAAAGATAAATATTAAGCCTGAAATGTGCGATAAAACTGGAACAATAGTGCATATTGCAACAAAAAAGGAATATTTAGGCCATATTGTAATTTCAGACAAGATAAAAGAAGACACAGTTACTGCTATGAAAGAATTTAAAACAAATGGAATAAAAACTGTAATGCTAACTGGAGACTCAAAACAAATTGCTAAGAGCGTTGCAAATGAACTTGAGATAGACCAATACTACGCAGAGCTTATGCCACAAGACAAAGTAAAAATATTAGAAGATTTACTAAACACCAAAAAGAATAATGAAAAAATTGCTTTTATTGGAGATGGAATAAATGATGCACCAGTAATTGCAAGAAGCGACATAGGAATTGCAATGGGAGAATTAGGTTCGGATTCAGCAATAGAGTCAGCAGATATTGTACTAATGGATGACAAAATTTCTAAGCTAAATTTAGCAATTAAAATATCTAAAAAGACGCAAAAAATTGCAACGGAAAACATATACTTTTCACTAATAATAAAATTTGCAGTACTAATTTTAGCAGGGTTCGGATTAGCACCAATGTGGATGGCAGTATTTGCAGATGTTGGAGTAACAATTTTAGCAGTACTGAATTCAATAAGGACATTAGAACAGATGAAAAATGAAAAGAACAATGCTTCAATATAAAATCCAAGATAAAGAAATTGGAATGTTTGAATAATTGACAAACCCATTAAAACATAGTACAATATAAACTGTATAATTGTAAAATAAAAATAAAATTATACGGAAAAAAGAGGGTAAAATTTATGCCGAATGGAAATAATTTAAGTTCAGAAGCATTTGTATCAAGAACAAAAATATACTTAATAATAATAGCAATATTGATGACAATACTATGCATATTGAACTACAAGCTAATACCAATAATAATAGCAATTTATACATTGCTAATCATATACACAAATTGGACAAATAAAAAGAGAAAAGCAGAATTATCGGAGCAATTAAAAGACCTTACATTAAATGTTAATACAACTGCAAAAACAACTCTTATAAATTCACCATTTCCACTAATAATGATAGAAACTAACGGAAATGTAATTTGGAAAAGTGAAAAGTTCGTAAATGAATTTGAAGAAAAAAATATACACAACCAAATGAAAGAAATTCTTAAAACAATAAAAATCACAATAGAAAATTCTGATAAAAAAGAAAAAGGAAACATTGATACTTGGATAGAAATAGAGAATAAAAATTATAAAGTCTTAGGATCTTATGTAAAATCACAAAAAAAAGTACATTCAAAAGAACAAGAATACACAACTATTTTATACTTTATAGATAACACATACATAAAAAAACTAGAAAAAAGGGTAGAAGATGAAGACTTATGTGTTGGAATAATAATGATAGATAATTATGAGGAAGTAAGTCAGCGTATATCAGGAGAGGCAAAGCCACTTCTCATTGCACAAGTGGAAAAACATATATATGACTGGGCTACAAAATATAATGCACTAATAATTAAATCAGATAGAGATACATTCTATTGTATAATTGAACAAAAATACTTAAGAGAAGCTGAAACAGATAAAATAAGTATATTAGATGAGATAAAAACAATAGATATTCCAGATGCAGTTCAACCAACTCTAAGCATAGCATTTTCAGATGACGGGAAAAATAATATAGAAAAAGCAAAATCCACAAGAGCTGTAATAGATATAGCACTTGGACGTGGTGGAGACCAAGCAATAGTGAAATTAGACGGAAAATATGAATTCTTCGGTGGACGTACACAAGAAGTTGAAAAGAGAACAAAAGTAAAAGCTAGAATGATTGCACATGCACTAAAACAACTTATACAAGAATCAGAAAATGTTCTAATAATGGGACATACAAATGGAGATATGGATTCAATAGGATCCGCAATGGGATTATATAGGCTAACAAAAACATTGGGAAAAGAAGCCAAAATCATAAATGAAACAACCGGAATAGGACTTGACAAATTTATAGAAACAGCAAAAAAATCTGAAGAATATGCTGAATGCTTTATAACAAAGCAAGAGGCTCTAGAAAGAATAAAACCAAATACATTACTTATTATTGTAGACACAAATAAGAAAAATTATGTTGAAGTTCCAGAATTATTAGATGAAATTCCAAGAATAGTTGTAATAGACCATCATAGAAGAAGTACGGACTATATTGAAAATGCAATTCTAACATTCCATGAAGTATATGCTTCATCAGCTTCAGAATTGGTAACAGAAATATTAGAATATTCACAGTCAAACCTAATGATGACAAATCTAGAAATAGAAGCTTTATATGCTGGAATAATGCTAGATACAAAAGATTTTACATTTAAAACAGGGGTAAGAACGTTTGAAGCTGCAGCATATTTACGTAAATGTGGAGTAGATATAATAAAAGTTAAAAAATGGTTCCAAAGTGATTTAGAAACTTACCAAACAATAGCAGATATTGTATCAAAATCAGAGATAATGAATGATAATATAGCAATATCTATATACGAAAAAGATGATGAAAATGCTAATATTATTGCTGCAAAGGCTGCAGATGAATTACTCACAATAGGGGGAATAACTGCATCATTTGTTTTAGGAAAAATAGGAGAAAAAATATACATTAGTGGAAGATCAATAGGAGATATAAATGTCCAGATAATATTAGAAAAACTAGGCGGAGGAGGACATATTACATTAGCTGGAGCGCAACTAGAAGGAATGACTTTAGAAGAAGCAAAGCAAGAGCTAATAAACAGAATAAATGAATATTTCTTTGAGACTGAAAACTAAAAAATAAAGTTCTTTATTAGATATTATAAAGAACTTTAATATTATAAAAGAAAGGATTGTGATACAAGATGAAAGTAATACTATTAGAAAATGTGAAAGGGGTAGGAAAAAAGGATGAAATAATAAATGCAAATGATGGCTATGCAAGAAATTTTTTATTTCCAAAAAAACTTGCAATAGAGGCCAATAATCCAAATTTAACTATCTTAAAATCAAAGCAAAATGCAAATGCACATAAAAAAGCAGAAGAAAAGAAACAAGCAGAAGACTTAAAAGAAAAGCTTAATAAAATAATTTTGAAAATACAGGTTCAGGCTGGAGAAAACGGAAAAATATTTGGAGGAGTTACATCAAAAGAAATTTCAGAACAACTAAAAAAACAATATAATTATGAAGTAGACAAAAAGAAAATAGATTTAAAAGAAAATATTAAAACAATAGGAATGTTTAATATAGATTTAAAACTCTATGAAGGGGTTATAGGAAAGATTAAGATTGATGTAATAGCAAAATAACGAATAACCTGAAATATAAAAAGGAGGCAAAAATGGAACTACAAAAAGTGCCACCTCATGATGAAGAAGCTGAACAAGCTGTAATAGGAAGTACATTAACGGATAAAGATGCAGTAGTAGCAGCAATAGAGGTATTAAAACCAGAAGATTTTTATCGAGATGATAATAGAACTATATATCAGGCAATAATGAATATATATGCCAAAGGTGAACCAATAGATATAATTACAGTTAAAGAAGAACTTACTTCTCTTGGAAAGCTTGATGCCATTGGTGGATTAGAATATTTAGCAAGTTTGCCAGAAAAGGTACCAACAACGGCAAACGTTGAAAAGTATGTCAAAATAGTTGAAGAAAAATCTTTATTAAGAAGTTTAATTAAAGCTGCGAATGACCTAATTAGTTTAGGGTATAGTCAGAATGAAGAAATAGAAACAATAATGGATAGTGCTGAAAAGAAGATTTTTGATATTATGCAAAGAAAATCACAAAAGGGCTATTCTGCAATTAAAGACATATTAGTAGATTCATTTGCGGAATTACAAGAGTTATACAACAAGAAACAACATATAACAGGCGTTGCAAGTGGATTTATTGATCTAGATAACAAAACCGCAGGATTTCACAAATCAGACTTAGTTTTAATAGCAGCAAGACCAGCAATGGGAAAAACAGCATTTGCTTTAAACATTGCAACAAATGCAGCAATAAATAATAATACTCCTGTAGTAGTATTTAGCTTAGAAATGTCTAAAGAACAATGCGCAAACAGAATTCTATGTGCACAAGCAATGGTTGACAGTGCTAAAGTACAAAAAGGAGAAATAGATGATGAAGAATGGTCTAAATTGGCAATAGCATCTGGAGAATTATCAGAATCTGCAGGAATATTTATAGATGATACGCCAGGAATAACAGTATCAGAAATCAGAGCAAAATGTAGAAAATTAAAACTAGAAAAGAACATTGGACTAATTGTTATAGATTACTTGCAGTTAATACAAGGAAGCGGAAAAGCGTCAGGACGTGAGCAAGAAATAGCAGAAATAAGTAGATCTTTAAAAATTCTTGCAAAAGAAATAGAAGTTCCAGTAATTGCATTATCACAGTTATCCCGTGCTCCAGAAGCAAGACCAGATCATAGACCTATGCTACAGGATTTGCGTGAATCAGGATCAATAGAGCAAGATGCAGACATGGTAATGTTTATATATAGGGACGATTACTATAATCCACAATCAGAAGCAACTAATATAGCAGAAATTATAATTGCAAAAAACAGAAGTGGCCCAGTAGGTACAACTGAACTGTTATGGATGCCAAGCTATACAAAATTTGCAAACAAATATAATGGATAAAAATTGATATATTTACAGATTCTAAATTTGTGAAAATAAAAAGGCAAGAGGAAAATAAAATGGCAATAAGAATGAATATTTTAGAAGAAAAAGTTCTAAATACGATAAAAGAGAATAAACTTATAGAAAATGGAGACGTAATAGTAGTTGGAGTTTCAGGAGGCCCCGACTCTATTACTCTACTTTCTTTTTTAAACAAATATAAAGAAAAACTAAAAATTAAAATAATTGTTGCACACATAAACCATCTAATAAGAAAAGATTCCACAGATGATGAACATTTTGTGGAAAACGTATGTAAAAAATATCAAATTCCATTTTACTCAAAAAGAGTAAAAGTCGAACAGATAGCAAAAGAACAAAAAAGAGGAACCGAAGAAACTGGAAGAATTATAAGATACAAATTTTTTGACGAAATAGCACAAAAAGAAAAGGCCAATAAAATAGCAATAGCACATAACATGAATGATAATGCCGAAACAATGTTATTAAATATAATTAGAGGAACAGGAATGAATGGACTAGAAGGAATTCAAGTATCAGAATATTCAAAATATATTAGGCCACTAATAAATTGCTCAAGGGAAGAAATAGAAAAATATTGCGAAGAAAATAATCTAAATCCAAGAATAGATAGCACAAATAAAGAAAATATATATAAAAGAAATATAATAAGAAATGAACTTTTACCATATATAAAAACAATAAACCCCAACATTATTGGAACTTTAAGTAGAACTTCAAAAATTATAAAAATGAATAATGACTATATTAAAAATCAGGCAAAGGCAATATATAAGTTAAATGCAACCAAAAGCCTAGGGAAAATAAGCTTTGACATTGAATTTTTTAACAATCAAGATGAGGCAATAAAGCAAAATCTAGTAATATATACTGTAAATGAATTGCTCGGAAATAGCAGAAATATAGCTAAAATCAATATAGATGATATAATTTTGCTAGCAAAAAGAAAAGTTGGAAAAAAGTATATATTTCCAAATAAAAAACTTAAAATCTTGATAGAAAACAAAAAAATTTTTTTTATAGCATTATAGGACTATCCGTAGGCAAAAGCCAACGGCATCAGTACATACAGGAAAAAAATTATCAAAAAAGTATTGCATAATAAAAATACTTGTGATACTCTATTTTGTGACATACAAAGAATCAAGGAGGAATAAATTTGAAAAACGGAATAAAAACATTAGCAATATGGCTAGTAATAGGAATAATAATGATATTTGTAGTCCCAGTAGTACTTGAAAATACAAATAAGAAATTAACATATTCAGAATTGGTAGAGAAAATCGAAAATTCAGAAGTAACAGATGTAGAAATTGAATATGGCGGAGAATCTGCAAAAGTTAAGCTAAAAAATGATTCAAACATTAAAAAAGTAAACATCCCAGATGTTAAAAATTTAATGGATAACTTAAACAATGTAATGAAAAACAATTCAATAAATGTAGTAATGGAAGAAGAACCTTTTTGGTTAATAGTATCTAATTTATTAGTACCAATTTCATCAATTGTATTATTATTACTAATGTTTATGCTATTCATGGGAGGAGCACAAGGTCCACAAAAAGGAACAATGCAATTTGGAAAAAGCAAAGCCAAAATGATAAATGTAAATACAAAAAACAAAGTTACATTTAACGATGTAGCTGGAATAGATGAAGAAAAAGAAGAGTTACAAGAAATCGTAGAATTTCTAAAAAATCCAAAAAAATTCACAGATATGGGCGCAAGAATACCAAAAGGTGTATTACTTGTAGGAGCACCTGGAACAGGAAAAACATTATTAGCAAAGGCTGTTGCAGGGGAAGCAGGAGTTCCATTCTTCTTTATAAGTGGCTCGGATTTTGTTGAAATGTTTGTAGGTGTTGGAGCTTCAAGAGTGAGGGATTTATTTGAAGAAGCAAAAAGAAATGCGCCATGTATAATATTTATTGATGAAATAGATGCAGTAGGACGTCAAAGAGGTGCAGGACTCGGCGGAGGACATGATGAAAGAGAACAAACACTAAATCAAATGCTTGTTGAAATGGATGGATTTACAGCTAATGAAGGCGTTATAGTATTAGCAGCAACTAACAGACCGGATGTACTAGATAAAGCGCTTCTTAGACCAGGAAGATTTGATAGACAAATAGTAGTCCCAGCACCAGATGTTAAAGCAAGAGAACAAATACTAGAAGTACACAGTAAGAAGAAAAAGTTTGAACCAGATGTAGATTTATCACTTAGTGCAAAGAACACATCAGGTTTTACTGGGGCAGACTTAGAAAACCTATTAAACGAAGCAGCACTTCTTGCTGCTAGAAAAGATAAAACGGCAATAGGACAAAAGGAAATCGAAGATGCAATGATAAAGGTAACAATGGGACCTGAAAAGAAGACAAGAGTAAGAACAGACAAAGAAAAGAAATTAGTAGCATATCATGAAGCAGGTCATGCGGTAGTAAGCAAATTCCTACCTACTCAAGACCCAGTACATGAAATATCTATTATTCCGAGAGGAATGGCAGGTGGATATACAATGTATAGACCTACGGAAGACAAATCATTCATTTCAAAAACTGAAATGCTAGAAAATGTTGTTTCTTTATTAGGTGGAAGAGTCTCTGAGTCAATCGTATTAGGAGATATTTCAACAGGAGCAAGTAATGATATTGAAAGGGCAACTCAAATTGCAAAAGCAATGGTTACTAAATATGGTATGAGTGACAGAATTGGAACAATAACACTAGGCTCAGATCAAAACGAGGTATTTTTAGGAAGAGATTTTGCTCAAGAAAAATCATATTCAGAAGAAACAGCAGGACTAATAGATGAAGAAATTAAAAAGATAATAGATAAAGCTTATCAAGAAGCAAAAGACATTTTAAATAATCATAAAGATAAATTAGACAAAGTTGCAGGAGTGCTAATAGAAAAAGAAAAAATAACTGGAGAAGAATTTGACAAAATATTTGAAGAATAAAAGTACTTCTAATCTTTCAAACAATATTAAGTTGTACATATATTATATAGTTTGACCTTGTTGTCGCTAATGACTTTTACAAAGCCATTGCCTCATTTGTACCTCATTTGAGTGCTACACAGTCGACACTTTATAATATAAGTACAACTTTTTAGTCATATTATAATTAACTAATAAATACACAAGTATTGATTTTTATCAATAATTAAGATAAAATTATAATGTACAAAATAATTAAAAAAATTATTCAAATGTACTGAAAAGGAAAAAATATGGAAAAGAAAAAAGTAATAAACATAGAAGATAACAAGGAATTTAAAAAAATAAAAAAAACTATTAAATTTGCATTTAAAAGAGCAAAAGTTTTCTTAATATTGATACTAGTATTATTTGTTGTCTTATTTGGAAAAATTGGATATATTCAATTTATAAAAGGAGATGAATTAAAAGAGCTTGAATACAAACAATCAACGGCTAATACTGTTATAAATGCAAAAAGAGGAACAATATATGATGCTAATAAAAAAGCATTAGCAATAAGTGCAGAAGTAGATACAATCTCTGTAAATCCAAGTTATATTGCTATAAAAGAATCTGGAACTATAAATAAGGAAAAAACAGAGACCTTAAAACAGAGTTTAGCACAGGCATTTGCCAATATATTTGAACTAAAATATGAAGATGTATATGCTAAATTAACAAGTTCAAAGAGTGTTGAAGTAATAGCTTCAAAAGTTGATACAACAAAAGTGGATAAATTAAAGGCGTGGATGAAAACAAATAAGGTTTCATCAGGAATCAATATCGATGAAGACACAAAAAGATATTATCCTTATAACAATTTAGCATCAAACCTAATAGGATTTTGTGGAACAGACAACCAAGGTTTAGATGGAATAGAAATGAAATATGAAAACGTACTTAAAGGAACAAATGGAAAACTTACAACTGCAATATCGGTAACTCAAGATGCAATACCAGACCAAAATGAACAATATATAGCTCCGGAAAATGGAAGCAATATCTATCTTACAATAGATTCAAATATACAAGCTATAGCGGAGAAATATTTAAAACAAGCCGTAGAAGAAAATAATTGCCTAAGGGGAGGAAATGTAATACTAATAAACCCTGATAATGGTGAAATAATGGCAATGGCAACATATCCTGACTATAATTTAAATGATCCATATACACCAAACTCTATGATAAGTGATGGATGGGACAAACTGTCAGATACAGAACAATATAATAAATTATATTCAATGTGGAGAAATAGGGCTGTACTAGATACATATGAACCAGGTTCAACATTTAAAGTAATTACAGCATCAATTGCACTAGAAGAAAATCTAGTAAAAACAGATACGGCAGGAGACTTTTATTGCCCAGGTTCACAAACTGTTTCAGGAACAAAGATAAGGTGTACATCAGCACATGGAGCAGAATCATTAAGAAATGCATTAGAAAATTCATGCAACTCAGCACTTATCCAATTAGGACAAAAAATAGGAGCGTCTACATTTTATAAATATTTGAAAGCCTATGGATTATTTGATAAAACAGGAATTGACGTACCATCAGAAGCATCAAGCTCATTTTGGGCAGAAAAAAATGTTGGACCAGTTGAACTTGCAACAATGTCATTTGGACAAAGATTTACAATAAGTCCAATACAACTAATTACTGCAGTAAGTGCTGTTGCAAATGATGGTGTATTAGTAACGCCACACTTAGTAAAAGAAATCGAAAATACAGATACAGGAACAATAACAACAGTAGATACCAAAGAAGTTAGACAGGTAATCTCTAAAGAAACAGCAGATAAAATGAAAGACATGATGAAGTCAGTAGTTGAAGTTGGTGGAGGAAGATATGCACAGGTTAAAGGATACTCAATAGGCGGAAAAACCGGAACATCAGAGCCTGATCCAAATCATCCAGAAAACGGATATGTTGCATCATTCTTAGCAATAGCTCCAGTGGAAAATACAAAAGTAGTTGCATTATTAACATTGTATAATCCAAAAGCAAGCAATCATTATGGAGGGTCAATCGCAGCTCCCGCAGTGTCACAAATATTATCAGAAGTATTACCTTATTTAGATATTCCTTCAAATAGTACAGGGGATTCAAATTCAACAGATCTTATAAGTGTGCCAAACTTAAAAAATAAAACATTAAAAGAAGCAGAAAAAATTATATCTGATTTGGGACTAACATACAGCTGTAAAGGAAATGCTGATGATATAATATCAGAACAGATGCCAATTAGTGGAACCCAGCTTACAAGTGGGGGTATAGTAAAATTATATACAGAAGGAAATACCGAAAGGGTATCACAATCTGTTCCAGACATAAAAGGTGTAACTCTAGCACAAGCTAAAATAATGTTAAAGGCTAAAAACCTTAATATTTCATCAACTGGAAGTGGAATAGTAATTGCCCAAAATCCTAAATCGGGAAGTTCAGTAGATGAAGGAACAGTGATAAATGTTACTTTACAGGAAGCAACAACATCATCACAGCATTAAAACTAAAAACAATATAGAAAGGACAGACAAATGAATGTATATGATGAAACAAAATTTATAATTAAAAAATATAATGTACAACCAAATAAAAAACTTGGGCAAAATTTTTTATTTGATGAAAATGCCTTAAATAAAATTACACAAAACGTTACAAAGGAAGACACTGTAATAGAAATTGGACCAGGACTTGGTACGTTAACCGCAATTTTGCTAGAAAAATCAAAAAAGGTAATAGCTGTTGAATTAGATAAAAAAATGATAGACATAATAGAAGAAAGGTTTAAACTCTATAATAACTTGGAAATCATAAATGATGATATATGTAAACTAGACATAAACAAAATCGCACCAAAAGCTAAGGTCGTTGCAAATTTGCCATATTATATAACAACATCTATAATAACACAATTATTAAAAACAAATATACAGGATATAACAATACTTATACAAAAAGAAGTAGCAGAAAGAATTTGTGCTTTACCGGGGAGTAAAGATGCAGGTGCTATAACATACTATGTAAATTATTATTCTGACGCAAAAATTATAGGTCAAGTTTCTAAAACCAGTTTTATACCAAATCCTGAAGTAGAATCTTGTATTGTTAATTTAAAAAAATTAGAAATGCCAAGAGTAAAAGTTCAAGACGAGAAATTATTATTTGAAATAATTAAAACAAATTTCACGAAAAGAAGAAAAACAATAATAAATTCACTGTCGAGTGCTATTGATAAAAATAAACTTGTAGAAATACTAAAAAAATTAAATATTAGCGAGAACGAAAGAGGAGAAAATCTTACACTAGAACAATATGCTAATATAGCTAACATGTGTAAATAGAGTAAATACAATTAAATGAAAGGAGGGCTTAATGAATCAAATACTGGTATCACAAAAAGTATATGTAACAAAAGAAATGAAGGCAAAAAGAAAAATATATAAAATAGTATATGTAATATCCGTTTTAACGGTTATTGCCCTTCTAATTTATTATATATTTGCTGAAAAAAATAGAAATGACCAAGAAGCTTTATCAAAAGAAATTATGAATACATTGTCAGACAATACAACTGTAGAAGAGCATGCAATAGTAATAGCATTAGATGATAATTCAGACGATTCACAGGCCGTGCCAATTGAAATTCCAAATACACCACAAGAAACTGAAAGTAGTGTAAAAACAAGCAATGGACAGGAATATAAATCTGAAGCAATATTTAAGTTTGACAGACTCGGAATTACATATCCAGTATTAACGTCAGAATCTGAAGAATTATTAAAAATTTCTTTATGCAAATATTGGGGGCCAAAGCCAAATGAAATAGGAAACTATTGCATAGTGGGACATAATTACAAAAGTGGAAAAATGTTTGGAAAACTAAGCAATTCAAAAGTAGGCGATGAAGTGTCACTATCAGATTTAAACGGAAATGAAGTTAAATATATAATATACAATACTTATGTAGTAGAACCAACTGATGTATCATGCACAAGTCAATTAACTAACGGAAAAAGAGAACTAACTCTTATAACATGTACAAATTACGGGCAACAGCGTTTAGTGGTTAAAGCAAGGGAAATATAAAACAAAATAAAAAGTGGCGAACCCTAAGTTAAAGGTTCGCCATTTAAGTTTGACTTAAGCCATTAAAGCAGAAATATGAACGCACCAAGTACAAATAGCACTAATGCAATAGATAAAACAACGTTAAAGAAAACTATGGAAAATATAACCCGCACAAGGGTAGTAATGCAGTACACAAATGTAAATTGAAACAGAATAACTAAAGCAATAGATAAAATATCACCTTTGTAAGCAAGTAAAATGAATACGAAATCTACAATTAGAAGAACAAAACCAATCCATGATAGCCATTTTGGGTAACTGTAAAAGTCTATATCATATACATTTACCGCTAGATAGAAAACAGTAAAACATAAGCCATCCGCTAAAAGGAATCTCATTCCAGTAAATAAGTTTCTGGGGCACTTTAAAATGCAAAAAACAAACAGTAGCAAACAAATTGACAAAATTGCAAGATCCCGTAAGGCTAGCATTACAAAAGAGGTATTAGCCAACCAATTATAAAAAGCGTAATACATAAATAATCCTCCATAAAGTAAATCTTAAGCCAAAATAAATTTTCAAAGAACGTCTAATACTTGCAATTATACCATAATTTTTATAAGATTACAAATTTTTACTAGAATTATATTAAATTCTCTTGACAATGATATAAAACATAATGTATAATAAGAAAGTATTTAGAAATGTTTGGGCAATGCCCAAAGTCCCATACAATAGTCGAAAGCATTGGAAGGAGGGGATAAAAAAGATGTCAGAGATAAAAGTTAGTAATGGAAATATAGAAGATGCCTTAAAAAGATTTAAAAGACAATGCGCAAGAAATGGCGTTATTCAAGAGGTTAGAAAAAGAGAATGCTATGAAAAACCAAGCGTAAAAAGAAAGAAAAAGTCAGAGGCAGCAAGAAAAAGAAAGTTTTAAAAATTAAGGGGCGTTAATAAACGTTCCTTTTTTGTAGCTGAAAAATAATGTAAAATAAATAATATTTAACAATATAGATATAATAACTAAAAAGGAAAGGAGAGCATAATAATCAAATATTTATGCAAAAACAAAATGGAAATTACAAAGATAGAAAGTAAAACTTTTAAAACAAATGAAATTGCAATATTTTTGACGGTACCATTAACTAAAAGTACAATTACAATGAATGCACTAATACCAGCAGTGCTTAGAAGAGGAAGTAATAAATTAAAATCTCAAACTGAAATGGGAAAAAAGCTTGAAAATATGTATGGTGCCAATTTTAATTGTGGAATAGATAAAACTGGAAATTATTGTGTACTCAAATTTTATATAGAAATTGTAAATGAGAAATTTTTACCTGAAAAAACAAATATCATGCAAGAGGGAATAAATCTTTTAACCGACATAATATTTAATCCGCTTATTGAAAATGGAGGATTTAACAAAGAGTATGTAAAACAAGAAAAAGAAAATCTAAAAAAAATAATATTATCAAGAAAGGACAACAAGGCCACTTATGCATATAATAGATGCATAGAGGAAATGTTTAAAGATGACCCATATGGAATTTTTAAGTATGGATATATAGAAGATCTAGAAAAGATAAATGAACACAATTTATTAGAACAATATAAAAAAGTAATACAAACTAGTAAAATAAAAATGTTAGTAATTGGCATGGATTTAGACAAAATTGAAAAATTAAACGAAAAAATTAAATTAAATATTGAAAAATCAAACCAAGAACTAGCAGATAACTTTAATAGTAATATAACACATATAAGTGTGCAAGGAGACGAAAAAATAATTAAAGAAAAACTTGATGTAAATCAAGGAAAACTTATGGTAGGACTAAAAACACCAGAAGAAAATAAATTCGCAGTTACAATGTACAATGTTATACTAGGAGGAGGGGCTAATTCAAAACTATTCCAAAATGTAAGAGAAAAAGCAGGTTTAGCATACTCAGCAAGTTCAAGCTATTTAAGAAGGAAAAATGCTATTATAATAAAAACAGGAATTGAACTAAATAATTTCGACAAAACGTTAAATATCATAAAACAACAATTAGAAGCAATTAAAAATGGAGAAATAACACAAAAAGAGCTAGAATCAGCAAAACGATTAGTAATATCAAGTATGAAATTAATAAAAGAATCAGAAGAAGATACAATAGCATTCTACTTTGATCAAGAACTATATGAGGAAAATAAAAATATAGAACAATATTGCAATGAAATAGAAAAAATCACAATAGAAGATGTTGTAAAAGTAGCAAAAGCTGTATCTATAAATACAATATATTTTCTAGAAAAATAAGCAAATTAACATTTTGTATTTTTAAAATATTACAATGAAGATGATACAAAAATAAAGTAATAAAAAATATTTTTAATAAGGAGGGAGCTATAAAATAGCGAACATAAATGAAAGTTATTGAAAACAAGCAAATTCAAGAAAAAGTTTATACGGAAACATTAGAAAATGGAATGAAAGTAATAATAATTCCTAAAAGTGATACAAACAAAAAATATATAATATGGGGTACAAAATTTGGTTCTATTGATAATCATTTTATAGAACCAGTATCAAAAGAAGAAATAAAAGTACCAGATGGAGTTGCACATTATTTAGAGCATAAAATGTTTGAACAAAAAAGTGGAGTTGATAGTTTATACAAGCTAATGGCACTTGGCTTAGATGCAAATGCATATACAACTAATGATCATACGGCATATCTATTTGGTGGAACTGACAACTTTTATGAGGGATTAGACGAACTTATGGACTACGTACAAAATCCATATTTTACAGATCAAAATGTTGAAAAAGAGCGTGGAATAATAGGTCAGGAGATTCAAAGATATGATGATGAGCCAGAATGGAAACTATATGTAAATGCAATGAAATGCCTATATAAAAACAATCCTATAACAATTGATATAGCAGGAACCGGAGAATCTATAAGTCATATAACGAAAGAAACTTTATATACATGTTATAATACATTTTATAACCCTTCAAATATGATTATGTGTGTTAGTGGAAATTTTAAACCAGAGGAAATTTTATCAGAAATTAAAAAAAGACTAATACCAAAAGAACATATCGAAGAAATAAAAAGAATATATCCAAACCAAGAATACAAGATAAATAAAAAATACGAAGAATGCAGGATGAATGTAAATATGCCATTATTTATGATTGGATATAAAGACTTACTAGAAAAAGAAGATAAAATAAAAAAAGATGTTGCGGTAAGAATTATATTTAATAGTATACTAGGGAAGTGCTCTAAAACATACGAAAAGCTGTATAATGAGGGATTACTAATGAGCGAAATTGACATAGACTATGAATTCTCAAATCAATATTCACACGTATTGTTATCTGGAATATCAAAAGAACCAAAAAGATTAAATGAAATAATAGTTGACAAATTGAAAAACTCAGATATTACCCAAGAAGATTTTATCAGAAGTAAAAAGAGATTTTTTGGTGAATACATTTCAGAATACAATGATGTAGAAGAAATTGGAAAAATGTTTTTACAGGATGCTATGAAAGGTTTAAATAGTCTGGATTATATAAATGCGATAAACAATCTAACTTTACAAGATGTAACTTTGATGAGGGATAAAATTTTTAACCAAGATAATGCAATTCTATCGGTAATAATGTAAACAAATATAAAATGTCGAAAAATGTCGACGAAAAATAGAACAAAATTCAACAAAAATCATTGACATATTTGTAATAATATGGTATTTTAGATAAAGAATAAAGAAAAATTTGAGAAATAGGAGTGGTTTTATGTTGAATAAAAAAGAAATAAATATATTAAGAGAAAAGTTAAACAAAAGTATTTTGGAAAATAAAGATTACCAAACAATATATAATATAAGCACTGAACTGGACAGGCTTATAGCACAATATTATAGAGAGGTTAAAGTTAATAGTCAAAATATTTGTTAAGAGATAAAAAACGAGAAATTATACTAAATTAAATAAAACAGAAAATTTTTGGAAAAATAATTGACAAGTCTTAATTTATATTCTATAATTGAAGTTAGTACAAATAAGGAGGATTTTATAATGAATACAAAGAAAATCGTAAAAATATTTTCAATATTATGCATAGCAATAGCAATACTAAGTGTAGCTAGTACAGTACTTGGAGTATCAGTTCCAACACCAAATGCACCAACATCAACGGGAATAACAAGCACGGTTTCAAATGTTTTAGGCATTGTTACATATATTTGTTATGCAGCAGCAGTTATCTTATTAGTAATGCTAGGAATTAAATTTATGACAGCATCACCAGATGGAAAAGCTGAAGTTAAAAAGAGTGCAGTTATATATGTTGTAGGTGCAATATTAGTATTTGCAGCTGGATTAGTAATAAATCTAATAAAAGGTTCAGTAAGCACAGTAATTACAGAAAAATAGTAAAATATTAATTTATTTATGATTATGAAAAAGTGGAAAGTGTAAAATTCCACTTTTTTCATTTTAAGCTAATGCAAAACGTTTGTAGGCAAAGCAAAAAAAATTGCCTACGAATATTTTTTACAAAATGATTGAAATATAAAAAATATAATAGTATAATAATTGAAAGTATAAAATGATTTACCATAAGATATTTAAAGACAATAAATAGAAACATTTTTAAATTTAAACTTAGCATTTGCAAATTCCTAAATTAAGAAAGAAATTTAAAGTAAATATTTTTTTATTTATATATGTAACTTTAAAATAACAGGAAAGGAATATATTTAAAATGGAAAAAAGAAAAAAACTTAATATTATAATCTATATGCTGATAATAGTCGCAGTTATAATGATGTTAGTATCAAATAACGTCTATGCAAGACCAGCAGGAGAAGGAGATGGAGCCTCAGGAACAATCGGAGTAACTAATCCATCAGAAACTAGTGGACTAGGTGATATTTATAATAATACAAGCGATACGACATATAATAGTGTTGGTGGAAAAATAATAGGACTAATATCTTATGTGTGCTATGGAGCAGCAGTAATAATTCTTATATATAAAGGGATTGGACTGATGAAAGCAGCACCTGGAGCAAAAGCAGATGCAAAAAAAGAACTAATAAACTATGCAATAGGGGCAGCAATATTGTTCGCAGTAGCTACAATAATAAAAATAGTTGGAAATTATGCATTAACTAGATTATTTGTATAAAATGTAAGGAGTGTTTATTTAATATAAATGCTTCTCTTCTTTTTGTCTATTTATATAAATATAAATCTATACAGCCATTATAAATATTTTTAACAAAACTATTGAAAGAAAATGAATAAAATTATATAATAAATATGTAATAATGGATACATATATTATTTTGAAAAAGAAAGGTAATTTATATAATGAAAAATGATAGAAAAACAATAAAAACACTAACTATAATTTTGGGCATATTACTTATAATATTTTTTTTAGGTGCAACTACTAATGTTAGCTTAGGTATGGATTTAGGGACAATAAAAAATCAGGCAGATGGATTTATAGATAAAGGACAAGCAGGAGCTACAATTACACAAAAAGAGGCAGTACAAAATTTAATTCCAGTAGGGAGAGTACTAGTTCAAATCGCAACCATAGTATTAGTAATTGTTGGACTAATAATTGGATTAAAGTACATGATGTCAGGCGCAGACGAAAAAGCAAAAATGAAAGAAAAACTAATATGGTATGTAATATCAATAGTATTAGTATATGGTGCTGTTGGAATATTCAACATTGTAATAAACGTAATGAATGAAATATTAAAATAAAAAACTAAGGAGGATTTTAAAATGGGAAGTTATTATATTCCAAGTAATAAACTAAAAGGAGAAAGTAGAATATTATACATTTTTACTGGAAAGTCACTTATATATACAGCAGTTGGTGGATTTATAGGACTTATATTTTATTTTATTTTTTCGATATTTGGACTAAAAAATGTTGGGATAGTTTTTATTGTTGTATTAGCATTGATAGGGTATGGAATTGGAACAATAAAAATGCCAACAGCAGGTAACACAAAAATTGCAAAAAATGTAGGTGGAGATTCATTGGATGAAATTATTCTAAGATATATTAGATTTAAAAAGAATAGAAAAGTATATACCTATGCAATACCAAGAAAAGAACCAGAGTATACATCAATAACAAATCCACTTGAAATAATTGGAATTAAAACAAATAATTCTACAAAGGAGGAAAAAAGATAATGGAAACAGTTCAAATGTTAAATTTAATATTGGCGGTAATTATTTTATTGATTTTTGTGCTAGGGGTAGTAGCAGTACTTCTAATAGTAAAGATGAGAACAAAAAAAGCCAATAAGGATGTAGTAATCCAAGCGTCACAAAATCAAAATAACAAAAGTCAAGCACAGTTAATAACAAGAAATGGGAAGGCAATAGATTCGATATACAAATTTATGGAGTTTGATGAAGTAATTGATAATATGATTATAAGAAAAAATAGAGAACAATATGTTGCTGTAATACAATGTAAGGGTATTAACTATGACTTATTATCTGAAGACGAAAAAAATGCAGTAGAAGCTGGATTTATTGAACTTTTAAACACATTAAGATATCAAATACAATTATATATTCAAACAAGAACTTTGAATTTAGAGGATCTACTTAATGAGTATACAAATAGAACAGATGATATAAGGGCACAAATCGCTAAAATAAATGGACAAATTCAACTAGCAAAAGATAGAAACAATATTCAAGTAGTAGAAAAGCTAGAATTCGACAGAAAAAGAAAAGAAAATATACTAGAATATGGAGAATCAATAGAAGAGTATACAAAAAAAATAAGTGAAAGTAAAAATATACTACAACAAAAAACATATATTGTCGTATCATATTTTATTGCAGAGTATGGAGACACGAGTAAATATTCAAAGGAAGAATTAGATGATATTGCGTTTTCTGAATTATATACAAGAGTTCAGACTTTAATTAGAGCACTAACATCTGCAGAAGTTACAGGAAAGATGCTAAATTCAGAAGAATTATCAGAACTTCTATATGTTGCATACAATAGAGACTCATCTGAAAATTATTCATTGAAAAATGCATTAAATGCACAATATGATAGATTGTATTCAACAGCAAGAGATGTATTAGAAGAAAAGAAACAAAGAATTGATAGAAAAATAGAAGAAGACGCAGCTAAGTTAGCAGCTAAGAGCATAATAAAAGCTGATGAAATAACTAGAGAAGAAAGAGCAAGAAAAGTTAAAGAAAAAGCAAGTGAAATGGTTTCAGAATATAAAAATGACCTAAGCGGGAGAATATATAATGAAGCCAAAAACCAAATAGAAAAAGCAAATGTTGAAGAAGAGTTAAAACCAGAACCAAAAAAGAGAATAGTAAGAAAAAGAATATAACCAAAGAGGAGGGAAATTCAAAATGAAAAAAAATTCTAATCAAAACAATGACTTTTCAGAAGTAAAGCCACAGCAAGAAACGGAGCACTTACAAAAAAATAGAAAAGATTTAAAAGATTTATTGGCTCCATCTGGAATAGACGCATCAAACACTAATCATATAGAGCTTGTAGCTAGCACAAGTAAATACGCAAGAACAATGATAGTATCAACATTGCCAAGAATGTGTACATTTCCAGAACTATTAAGAGGAATGTATACTTTTGGAGACATAAATGTATCAGTGTTTATCACGCCTATTAGTGAATCAAAATCACAAAATGAATTAAACAGAACAATAAATGAACTTGAATCAGAAAGAATTGTTGCTGCAGATAGAGGAAATATAAATCGTGAGAGTCTTTTAGCACAAAAAAGACAAGAAGCAGAGGAATTAAGAGATGCAATAGCAAGCGGTCTAGATAAATTATTTGAATCATCTATCTTATGTACATTATTTGCATACAACATGGAAGAATTAGACAGACAAACAGAGTTACTATCATCTGAAATGTCTAAAACATTAACAGGAATAAAATCAGCTTGGGCAATGCAAGAAGATGCATTCAAATCAAATTTACCTTATGCGGAAGATAAAGTAGGAAAAAAACATACATTTGATCGTAGGTCAATGGCAACAGTATTTCCATTTATAAATTCAGACGTAGGGCATGAAAATGGTATACCAATTGGATTTAACAGACAAACAGGACTTCCAATTCTATATGATAACTTTAGCCCAACATTAAGCAATTACAATATGGTTATATTCGGAAAGTCTGGAGCTGGTAAAGGTGTTACAATAAAAACACTTATAGCAAGATCAGCAGTACTAATGGGAATTGAAACATTAGCACTAGATGCTGAGGGTGAATATGGAGTGGTTGCAGATGCATTAGGAGGATTAAATGTAATAATTTCTCCAAATTCAAATACAATAATAAACCCATTTGATATAGAACCTGAGATAACAAGGGATGAAATAACAGGAAGAGAAAGAGTTACATTAAATGTTGAAAATAAAATTGAGGATGTAACCCAAGTTCTACTAACAATGGCAAGAGGAAGTACAAGAACAGAAGATGTAAACGAAGTAACAAAACAGATAATTGCAGAAGCTGCAGCAGAAGAATATGCTAGCCTTGGAATAAATAATGATGTTAACAGTTTGTATTCAATTGATCAAAAGGGGTTACTACAAAATGATTACTTAGGAAGAAAGAAAAAACCAATGCCTACAATAGGATCATGGTACAGAAGAATATTATTAAATGCAAGTAAAAATGAAAATCCAGATTATAGAATGCATTATAGTTATTTAGTTAAAGTAATGAAGCAATATGTAAGAGAATATAACGGACAAATGTCATATTTTGACGGAGAATCAACATTTGATTTATTAGAAGGAACATCATTTATAAATCTTGATATTTCAGAATTAGAGGAAAGATTTGCAAGACCTTTAGCACAACAAATTTTGTTATCATGGATTTGGGAAAAATATGTTAAAAGAAACAGTGAAGATAAAGCAAAAGCAGGCAAAAAGAGAGTACTAGTAGATGAGGCATGGATGTTATTACCATTCCCAGAAGCTGTAGATTTCTTAAACAAAATGGCAAGACGTGCAAGAAAAAGAAATGTTTCTTTAGCGGTAGTATCACAAAGATTCCAAGACTTTTATGAGAAATCAGAAGTTCAAGCAGTTCTTACATCTTCAGATACAAAATTGTTTTTAGCACAAGATAAATCAGAAATACAGTACATAAAAGAAGTGTTTAAATTAAGTGACGGAGAAGCAGACTTTCTAACAACTTGCTCAAGAGGACAAGGACTATTTAAAGTAGGGGAACAAACAGCAATTATAGAAATACAACCAACCAAAAAGGAATTCGAATTTATAGAAACAAATGTTAACAAATTAAAAGAGAAGGCCCAGGAACAACAATAGTAGGAGAGATTTAATGAAAAAAACAATAGCAATAATTTTGATTGCAATGAGTTTAATAAGTATTTATGTTCCAACTGTAAATGGAGTAGCAGATGTAACAACTTCGCAATTAAATCAACTAATGGATTCAGGAACAGCTGATGTTCCAACATCTGATGGAACAAATCAAACATCAACGATAACCAAAAATACCGCCAATAATAGTGGAAATAATTCAAAAGGTGTAGTAACTTCTTTAATTGAAATACTAATAATGCTTCCAAAAGCACTAAATTTTGTAATGTCACTAATGGCATTAAACTTACAAACAAATTATGTGAATCCTGTAAACAATAAGAAATATTCAATCTTTACAATTCAAGAATTGCTTATGGGAAAATATGATTTGTTTGATATAAACTTTTTTGAAAATAAAGCTGAAGGGGTAAATGCAAACATAATAAATAAGATGAAAAACAATGTAGCAATTTGGTATGTATCAATAAGAAACATTGCAATAGTAGGAAGTGCTATAGTACTTATTTATGTGGGAATTAGACTAGCACTTGCAATTTCAAAAAACGAACCATCAGCAACTGCTAAATATAAAAGTATGGTACTAAGTTGGTTAATAGGATTTATATTATTATTTGTATTACATTATATAATAAGAATAATGTTATATGCAAATGATTTACTAATAAGCATAATAAGAAGAACTATGGAAGATGGAACGATAGCAGGTATGGAAAAGTCAATTATGACTAATACTTTTGAACAAATAATGAGCGCAAGAGGAATGGATAAGCTATTATATGCAGTCATATATTTTATGCTCACATGGTATCAAATAAAATTTTTTATGATATACCTAAAAAGGGTATTAGAGACATACTTTTTAGTAATAATATCTCCATTAGTATGCATGTTATATTCGGTTGATAAAATAGGAGACAATCGTTCTCAATCATTTTCAGTATGGTTTAAAGCATTGGCTGAAAACATATTTATACAGCCAATCCAATTATTTATATTTGTGGTATTCGTGTATAGTGCAAGTGAACTAGCAACAATAGCTCCAATAATTGCAATTCTATTTTTAGCAGCATTAAGTAATGGAGAAAAGATTATAAAACTAATATTTGGATTAGGTGGAAAAAACCTAAAAGACATAAAGTTACCAAAATTCCAAAAACCAAAATTACCAGTATAAATATTTTTAAACAACAACAATTATTTATTTGAATTAAATTTGAAATATATGTATTGAAAGGATAAATAATAAATGGACAAAAAGAAAAAGATAATTATTATATGCATATCGATATTAGTGATATTACTAATAATTATTACTATAAAAAATCTTACAAAGCAAAAAAAATCAATTAGTGATTTCAATAGTGTAAAAGAAATAATACAATACTATCAATGTACATATATTTCAATGAAAAATTCGCAAGAAGAGGGATATAAAAAAGACATAAAATTAACATTTTCAATAGATCCAATAACAAAAGAAGGAGTAAGTAATAAATTAAAATACGAAAGAATAATAAGTTCACTTGGAGCTAAAATGAATCAACAAGATTTTAGAATTATAGATGAAACTAAAAATATAATCATTAGAGTGAACTTTGATAAAAATGGTACGGCAATTTATACTATAAACAATGATGCTTCGTATTTTTCTCACCTAGAATCTCAGTATGCATTAAGTAATACTAAGGACGAAGAAAAATCTAATATCGAAGTAAACTCAAATGTATTACAGACAATAATATATAACAACTGGAAAAGTAACAATTTAAACTTAGGAGAAATAAACAGTACAATAGATAAGTATGATATTTATTTTAATGAAGGTTATAAAATAAGAAAAATAAATGGAAAAGTTTATAATATAGTATTTACTAAACAATATAATAAAGAAGTAGTCAATGGAATAAAAACTTCGGAAAATATAAGTAATATTGAAGCTGTTTTAGGAAAACCAACATATAGTTTTCAGTCTGAAACAAACATAATTGGATACAAGAATGAAGAGTTATATGCGTTTTTTAGTGATAATGAAATTTCAATATATAGGAATGAAAAAGTAGAAGATACAACGAAATTTGCAAATTTGGTTTCAAAACTAATTGAAAACAACGATTCCAAACAATTTATATCTAACTTAACAGATATTTGGGCTGACTATTCTAAATATGAAAATGATAACAACAGAACATATATAAGATATCCACTAAAAGGAATAGAAATAAAATTCAATATTGACAAAGAAGATGGAATAAGTATATACAGTAATTTTAAAGGAAATATTACTAATGAAGATACACTAAAAACAATAACTGAAAGATCTTCTCTTCCTAAATATGTATATATACAAACAAATAAGAATTTAGTAGAACAAGATGAAATTGAAAGAGTTAATATCGATTTTAGAAATAGAAATCCATACGATATGGTGGAAACTCTTAAAACAAATAGCTATATTGTATATCTAAAAAGTGATAGTTGTAAGTTCTATTCAAGAGATAAGACAAATATGGATTTTGAAATAAATAATCAAAAAATAAGTTCAATATATAATATAAATGATACAACATTTGTTTATGGTATAAAGTCAAAAGGTATATTTAAAATAGATGCATCTATAAAGCAAATAACAAAAATTATAGAAGGAAATGAAAATTATAATATAAATAAGGTAGAAAACAATATTATTTACTATGACAATACATCAATAAAAGTACAATGAAATAAAAAAGAATGGAGGAATACATAATTTATGAAAAATATACCAATAAAAGTAATATCAATAATGCTAATGATATTATGTATTTCTACATGTTCAAACGCAACTAGTACTGCAAAAGCAGAAGAGTCAAATTCTAATATAGAAGTAACCTTAGACAATGCAAGGAACCAGATAGCTAGTTGGGGAGAAAGCTTTTGCTCTTCTAATGCAGGACGTTGTGTATATGATGCAAACAGGAGGGGAGAAACTTATATGGCATCAGATCCACAAAGTACTTATTATTTTGATTGCGTTGGATGGGTAAGTTTTGCAATAAATAGATCTATAGGATTGGACTTTGTACCAGCACATAGGGGCTATAATGAAGGAGGAGGAGGATTTGTAACTCCATCAGGAGTAAAGGATACTGTTCATTTTGCAGAAACTTCAGTTCAAAATGCAAAAAGAGGAGACATTCTAATAGCTCCAAATGGACCGCACGTTGCTGTATATCTAGGAAATGGACAAGTAGTTGATATGTGGAATAAAGGACTAGCAGTAAGAGGAATAAATAGTTCTTTTACAATGACAGGATGGTCTGGATGTACATTTACAAAAGCAGCATCTCTAATTTCAATAGATGGAGTTAATTTTGGAAGTTTACCAGGTGGAGTAGATGTGTCTGATATTCCAGCAGGAACAATAACGGCAACGGAGGTAAATCTAGATGATTTACAATTCAATTATAGTGGTATGCCCACAGACGTAACAAATGCGGGAATTCACAGCTTTCAAATGCTGATAAACCAAATAGGAGAAGCTATGAATTATGTTATTGGAGTTATGTTTAATGGAATAAAAGTAGTAACAGTATCAATAATAGAAGCACTGCAAGGAATACTTACAAATGTATTTGATGCATTGAATGGAAAAAACACAACAACTGTGTAAAAATAAAAATGAAAGGAGTAGGTATAATTATGACAAAAAAAATAAATAAAATATCAATCACAATAATATTGTTAATTATAATTATGCTTATTCCTAATATTTCAAAAGCTGAGACAAATAATGGAACAGATGAAAAACATATGTATACTATAGAAGATTTAATATATAATAAAATTCCTCTTTTAGATGTAAATGTATTCAAAACAGGAGATGTTACAGAAAATAGTTCAGTAATGACAATCAGAAAGACAATAGCAATTTGGTATGTATCTTTAAGAAATTTAACATTGGTAATACTTGCAATTCTAATAATATATACAGGAGTAAGATTGGCAATTTCGACTGTAGCATCTGACAAAGCAAAATATAAACAAATGATTTATGGATGGCTTATTGCTATAACAATAGTATTTTTCATTCACTATATAATTTACTTTATAATACAAATAAATGAAACATTAGTAAAAACATTCTCAAGATATGGACAACCAGAAACTACTATATATGAAACAATTGCAACAAGAGCTAAAGATTTAAGATTTTCAGTAGGAATTCCAGCGACAATAATATATGTAGTATTATTTATATATTTCTTGAAATTTTTGTGGATATATCTAAAAAGATATTTTACAATTATGATACTACTGATGGTTGCACCACTTATAGGAGCAAAATATGCAATAGACAGCGCCAAAAGAAAGAAAAAAGGAAGTATTGTTACAAAATGGCTAAATGAATTTACACTAAATGTTTTAATGCAATCAGTACATGCCTTAACATATACTGCACTAATGAGTATAGCAATAAACTTATCAACAACAACTTTCTCTGGATATATATTTGCACTAATATTCATCAATTTTATTATAAAAGCAGATAAAATAGTAATGAATATATTTAACTTTGGCAAATCCAAGATGGCTGGGCAAAATGCCGAGCATATGCAAGATCCAAAAAAACAATTTGGAGAATTTGTAATAGCATACGAATCAACTAAAAATTTCTTGGGAATGGGAAAAGATATTGGTGTGTACACTGGTAAGAAACTTGTCAAATTAGGAAAAAACACGTATAATAAGGTTACAGATAAAATTGACGAAAGTGAAATGAAAAAACTTGCAACAAATGGAGGTGGATCTAATACACAAAATGAGCAGCACTTTATAAAAACAAGAGATAAGGTATCTAATTTTGGAAATCATATTTTAGACGGAATAGAAGAGACTGCAAATAAAGGATACAAAAAAATTACTAAAAAAGACAGTGTCTTATTAAGCCTTGCAGTAATGTCTAGAAAAAAAGGCTCAACTGGAAAAGTGGCAAAAAAACAATTGAAAAAAGAAACTGCACATATAAAAAAATCATTTACAGCACCATTTAAGTTTGTAAAAGATGTAGGAGGGAATGTACTAAAGATAGGATTTGGAATACCGGGAGCTGTTGTAAATCCAACACTTGGAATTTATACAACCTTAGAAGGTATAAAGGGACTTTATACTTTAGCAAATCAAAAGGATAAAAAAGGTAAGAAATATAAGGGAACAGAAGGAATTAAACAAAAAGCAACATTAGGATTATATGGAACTGTAAAAGAAGAAACAAAAACAGGTAAGAAATTGAATAAAACCGTAAAATATCTAAATGAAGCAACAATGCAGGAAGATGCAATAGAAGACGAATTTAAAAGAACATTTGGCACAAAATCTCAACAACAAATGGAAAAATATAAAAAGAATGTAGAGCTTGTAACAGTATTCGGGGATGAAGAAAATCTTGCGATGTTAACTAACAGTACACTTGCTAAAAACGGCATAACAAAAATAGATGAATTTAATATACAAGGCTCTGCAAATTTAGCAATAGATTCAATCTCGCAACAACTTGA
This sequence comes from uncultured Clostridium sp., assembly GCA_964507565.1. Classification (GTDB taxonomy): domain Bacteria; phylum Bacillota; class Clostridia; order TANB77; family CAG-508; genus CAG-793. The sequence goes on along the minus strand of CAZDPV010000004.1, from coordinate 8,720 downwards.
CTTAGAAAAACAATATGGAAAAACACAGGCAAGAAAAATAAAGAATGCAATGAGAGTTGAAATAAATAACAGATTTATAAATGCTAAAAATGAAGCGACATCAAATGGTCAGACACAGTTTGACTTTGGAAATGCAGAATTTGGAAAAGCATTTTCTGATGCAATAAAGGACCAAGGAATAGATCATAGATATGATGCTCTTACAAAAAAAATAGGAGACTTACATAAGCTAAATATAAAAGCAGAAGATGATATAAAAATAGAAATAGTCAAGGAAAGCAAATTTATAAGAGGACTGAAAAAAGAGTAGAGAGGGGAAAAACGGTGCAAAAATTCATAAAAAGAATAATATCAATATTACTAATTATTATACTAATATTTAGTTACTGTATTAACTCAAATGCAACTGTAGATGTTGATGATTTTTTAGGTAACATTAAAGACAAAAGTGGATATATTGCGATTGCTAATGATGATTTTCAAAATGGAACAAACAATGGTGACAAATATATTGAAGATTATATCAAAGAACATAACCTAAGTGAAGACGATATAAATACTTTAAGAGAAGAAATTCAGAGAAGATTGCAAGACGATACAAGTCCAAATTTGGGTGGAGCCTCAGCTATTTATCGTTCAGCCATAGAAAAATTGGGCGGAAGTACCTATGGAATCAAGGATGCAATTCTTAAATCATTAGATGGAATTGCAGGAGTATTTTTCATTGGAGTAAAAATGTTGCCCGCGATATTAGGACAAGTAATACAGGTAATATTGAATGTTGTATCAGGTGAAAGACAATCTGTAACAGTATTTAATGTATTATTTAATAAATTATCAATAACAAGTATTAACTTTTTTGAAAAAGTAGACGCAAATGCACCTAATGAAACAGCAATAAATGCAATAAGAAGCAATGTAGCAATTTGGTATGTTTCAATAAGAAACTTATCAGCAATAATATTAGCGATAATATTAGTATATGTTGGTATAAGAATGGCACTCTCAACTATAGCAGAGGACAAAGCAAAATATAAAACTATGCTTTTTGATTGGTTAACAAGTTTAACATTATTATTTATTTTACATTATATAATGATTTTTACGATAAATATAAGCAATACACTAGTAACAATGATTACACCAACTAGTACAAATGAGCCAATAGGACTAGAAAGTAAACTATTGGAAAACATATTTTCGGGATTTATAGAAGGTTTTGCTAACTCGATAGCATACTTAATGTGGGTTGGAATGTCATTTATATTTTTTATATCCTATATAAAACGTATGATAACTATCGCATTCTTAATTATAATATCTCCATTGATAACAATTACATACTCAATAGACAAGATGGGAGATGGAAAATCACAAGCACTTAATACATGGCTTAAAGAATTTATTTATAATATACTTATACAACCATTTCAATGTATAATTTATTTATCTTTGGTGCAAGGAGTACTTAAACTAATAGAAAACAATGGAACTGGATCTGTAAGCCTAATGGGTGTATTTTTAGCAATTTACACAATGATGTTTATGTACCAAGCAGAAGAAATAGTAAAAAGTATTTTCGGATTTAGATCAGAGAGCATGGGCAAAACGATTGCAGAGGCAGCAATTGTTGGAACTCTTATTGGAAAAGGACAATCTTTATTTGGAAAAGGTAAAGATAAAAAGAAAGATACATCTCCACAAAATTATAAGAGAAGACCAATGACTAAGGAAACACCAGGAGGAAACGGAGGTGGAAACGGAAGCGGAAACGGAAACGGAGGTGGAAGTGGAAGCGGAAACGGAGGTGGAAGTGGAAACGGAA
>CAZDPV010000004.1:0-6795 GCA_964507565.1 uncultured Clostridium sp. | reverse complement strand
CGGAAACGGAGGTGGAAGTGGAAACGGAAGCGGAAGCGGAAATGGAAGCAGAAACGGAGGTGGAAACGGAAGCGGAAACGGAGGTGGAAGTGGAAGTTCAGGAAATAATGTATTAGGAAAAGTAGGTGGTGGACTAAAATGGCTCGCTAAAACGAACTTAAGTTTAGGAGCAAGAGCCGCAGGATTTGGACTAGGACTATCAACTGGAAAACTTGATACTGGATTTATTGGAATGAATGCGGGAGGAACATTAGCAGATTCGATTGAAGGCAATTCAACCAAACGTGATAACAAGAAAGACGAAGATAGAAGACACTGTCAAGTTGCAAACGAAATTGATGATTATCAAACAAAACATGGACTAGATAATACAACTGCAATGACACAAATACAAAACTGGATGGATGGAATTAGCATGCCAGATCAAAATGATACTGAGGGATTAGCTCTATATCAGAGTTTAAAAAATGAAGATAAAGTTTTAAAAGATCAGGGAGAATCAAACGATTCAGCTAGAGAAAAAATAGATATACTAATACAAGATTCATTAGACGGAACACAATCAAGAATCCCCAAAGAATACATAACAGATAGAGCAGTTAATCAAGTAAAAAAATTCACTGGAAATATAAAAAATCGTTTTAATCAAAACAACCCAAAAGGAGGAAGCAATCCGTAAAAAATAAAGTATTTATAAGAAGAATGGAGGCGAAATAAAATGAAAGAAGACAGTACAGTACAAACAACAGCAGATAACGAAGAACAGCTAAAGCAAAACAAAAAACAATCAGGAAACTTTGGAAGAAATATATTAACGTTTATAAGAAAACATCTAAAAGTGGTATTAATGATTGCGGGTATTATCTTCTCCATTTTATTTCTAATTGGAATAATATCATTATTTCTGACTATGCCAGGTTTAATACTAGGAAAGCTAAAACAATTTTCAAATAATCTAATATCTAAAGCATCAGGATGGTTTACAGGAGATGATATTTCTGCTAAAATTTCAAAAGAAGATGAGGTAGGAATATTACAATATTTACAAGATATGGGATATGACGTAGAAGGCTACGGATTTGGAAATGTTGAATATGAGCAAAGTGATGATACAACTAAAAATATAGGACTAGAAAATGGAAAAATTGTAAATTTAAGAACAAACGGGAGAAAAGATTATCTAAAAGCATATATGGTTCAAAATGAAGCGATATATACGCTAAGCGCGTGGAGTATCTCAGGATTTTTTAAGTCACTATTTGCATCAGGAACAACAGAAGACTATTCAAAAGGAATGATAAACGTAACGATAAACTCAAAAGAAGCTAACGCATCAGATAGCGATTTATATAATGCTATAAAAAAGACAGTTGCAATAGATAAAGATAAAAAGCTATTAAGAATTCAAATGGGAAAAGGCGGAATATTATCATCTTCATATTACTATTTTAATATGGCAAATTGGAGCTCTAGATATGGTAAACCTTTAGAACTATTTTTAGCTTTACACTTATCAACTATGATGCCAGATTTAACATACGACTTAGCAACGGCACAATGTTTTAATACAAAAGTTAATATAGATATGCAAGAAGTAAATACGGTTTACACAGTATCATATACTAAAGATAACGTCACCATAGAACAGACTGAAATCGAAAAAATCTATTTATACTCTAAATGGGAATTACCTAGCGGATATTTGGATTCAATGACAGATGAAGAAATAGAAGAATTCTATAAATATGTAAATGAAAATAAGGAAGATGGAAAAATAGATTTAACATACATAAAAATGTTAATGGATGGAGATAAAAATCCCAAAAAAGCTGAAGACGACTATACAGAATATGATGTAGAAGTAGATAGTCATGGAAACATAGTAAGTAGTAGCCAGACAAGTAATTCATCAAGTAGATCAGTATCTGAGATGCATTCTAGTTCAAGAAGATTATCAGATGATTTAGACAATCGTTTTACAACACCTTCAAGCAACAATTCGGTATCATCTTCAAACTCAGGAAGAAATAACACAACAAATACGTCTTCATCAAGTTCATCATCGGGATCATCAAATTCACAAGCTGATGATAATCCAACACACACAGAAAAAAGAAAAAAAATGAATCCCCATACGTATGCAAAAGAAAGAGACGAGAGTTCAGAGCAATCAATTATAGATAGCAGTTCTTTAAGTGGAATGTCAAAAGAACAATTAAAAGAAATGATTAAAATAATAGATGAAGGTAAGAATAGTCAAATACTGTATTGGCCTAGAATTACTTCAGTAACAAAACATTGGTATTATAATGATATAGAATATACATACGGAAGAGCTGGAAAGGCAACAAAAAGAATTAAATATCAGCCTGAAGATGAAACTAATGCATTACATGGGGTTGATGGAATAGTGCTAAACGCAACAATGTCATCATCAAGTGGAGTATATTACCAACTTTGTGAACCGGAAGCAACAGGACCAAATTCTGCAATAGTTGCTTTATTTAAAGGCAATGATAGCACTTATGATTTTACAGGAGAATACTATAGATATGATGGTTCAAGAAAAACAGCACAAGATATAGCAGATGGAAAAGCTCAAAAAGAACCTGTAACTTTTTATGATAGCAATAATAAAAACTCATATAAAAATGCATACTCAGCATTTGCAATTTTAGAAAATGTTGATACTCAAGAAGGAGAACAAGCATATAGAAATTTAAAAGAACTAATGGTTATATTGGAATATTTTAAAGAAGATGAACTAAAAGATCCAATGACACAAGTACTAAATTGGATAATGCCAGATAATTTAGATAAAAATAATCTAAAAAAAGATATTGATAAATTTGGAATAACAATAAACAATTCCAGTGGAAAGTCAGTAATTGCACCTGGAAATGGAAAAGTAATTTCTGTAAGTGGTAATACCGTAACAATAAAATTGGAAAAAATAGATACATCGAAAATGGACGAATTAAAATCAAAATATGCTGATCAATTATATAGTATTGATGAAAATAGTGTACTAGATATGCAAATAGTTATAACGGGAATAAATCCATCAGTTGCAGTTGGACAATCTGTATCAATTAACCAGAATATAGGAACTGCAAACCAAAACGATGTTCAAGTATATATGAAATATAGCGACGGTTCAATAGTAGATAACATAGAAACATATATGAAACAAGAATTACCTGAAGCTAAACAAGTAGATACTTTTGAAAAAAGAGGGGAATAGTATGGACAAAAAAATAAAAATTATTTTAATAATCATTTTATTGTTAATTATACTTGCAATAGGGTTAACCTTTGTAATAAATGTAAAAAAACCAAGCTCGGGAACGATTCCAAATACAAACACAAACGCTCAAAATATTGCTAAAAACGAAAATTATAATGATAATATTGAATCGGCAAGAAATGAAAAAGTTGGAAATTTACCAGAAGCATCAAGAATAAAAACTTATATTGGACAATACTTTACAAAGATACAAAGTCAAGAATATAATGATGCGTACAATATGCTATTTGAAAAATTTAAAAATAACTATTTTAAAACAGAGCAAGAATATGAAAAATATGCAAAAAATAAATATCCTCAAAATATAGTAATAAAATATGGAAGCATGGATAGAGAAGGTGAGCTATATATTATTACAGTTAATATAATAGATGGACTGAATACTTCAAATTCATTTCAACAACAGATTGTAGTGCAAGAAACAGATTTATACAACTACTATATATCATTTCAAGTAGAATAAAGATAGAAAAAATGTAAAAGAAAGGGATTAATTAATGAATATAAATGCAAAAGTAATGCTTGCAATAAGAAATTTCTTTAAAAAGTATGGAAAAATAATTCTAATAATATTCATAGTTTGGCTTGGGGTTTTTTTAGTAAATATGTATTTAAAAAATAAGCCCAAGGAGATAAAACTAAGTAATACATATAATCCAGATAATCCAATTTTAGATGAAGGAGAAACAGTTCCTACTAAAATAAAGCAAACAGCCAATAATCAAATTGATAAATACTTTAATTACTGCAATATAAAAGATTATGCATCAGCTTTTTCAATGTTAACAGATGGGTGCAAAGAATATTTATACAATAATGATGTAAATCAATTTAAAGAATATATTGATGAGATTTTTACAACAAGCAAAATATATAATTTGCAAAATTATTCAAATACAGACAATATATATATTTACAATATGAAAATACTAGATGATATCACAGCAACAGGAACAAGCAAAGGGTACAATGTATATCAAGAAAAAATAGTAATCCATGATGATAATAATGAATTGAAAATATCCAATCAAGGGTATATAGGAAAAAACGAAATAGAAAAATCAACTGAAGATGATTACATGAAAGTAAAAGTACTATATAAAAATATGAGCTATGCTAAAGAAGAATATACTCTGGAAATAAGAAATAGAACAGAAAATTATCTACTTATTTCAGATAATCTAGGAGGAGACCAAATTACATTAAATGTTGGAAGCCAATTAAGAACAGCACTAAATACGACAAATACAAATGTAATTATATTACCAGGAGAAGTTAGAAAAATCACATTATTATTTGATAAATACTATGATGATAATAAAACTCCATCACAAATAAATTTTAATAATGTTAGAATATTAGGAAACTTTAACGGTAATGAGGATAAAGAAAACGGATCACAAAACGCAATTAAGACATATAGCTTAAATATAGGAATATAAATAAGCATAAAAACCACTTAACAACATATATATTGTTAGGTGATTTTTTTATGAAAAGAAAGATAAGTAAATTTAAAAATAAAAACATAAAAACAAACAAAAAAATAATAATAATACTAATTTGTCTATTTATAATAGGACATTTATCAACTATATCATTAGCTGATGATGAAGATGAAAACGATAATATAGCGGTACAAAATGAAATAGAAAATATAAAAAAAGAAAACCAAGTAATAGAAACACAAAATAGTGTAAAAGACATAAAACCACAAATCAACTCAAGAAGATATGTAATTTATGACAGAAATTCGGGGCTTTCGATTTATGGAAAAGATGAAAATAAGCAAACAGCGATGGCATCAACAACAAAAATAATGACAGCAATAATTGTTCTAGAAAACTGCGAAAACTTAAATGAAACAGTAACTATTGATTCAAAATCAGCAGGAACAGGGGGTTCAAGACTAGGACTAAAAAAAGATGATAAAATAACGGTAAATGACTTACTATATGGATTACTGATGAGGTCAGGAAATGATTGTGCTGTTGCACTTGCAAAATATATTGCAGGAAGCACAGAAGAGTTTGCAAATTTAATGAATGAAAAGGTAAAAGAATTAAATTTAAAAGATACGCACTTTGTAACTCCACATGGACTAGACGATTCTGATCATTATACTACTGCATATGAACTTGCTAAATTAACAGACTACGCATTGAAAAATAGTAAATTTTCTGAAATTGTAAAAACACAGTATACTACAATTACAATAAACGATAGTTCAAAAGAATTAAAAAATACAAATGAGCTATTGTGCAGTAATATAGATGGTGTATATGGTGTAAAGACGGGATTTACAAATAATGCAGGAAGATGCCTAGTAACAGCTGTAAAAAGAGATAATATGGATTTAATAATTGTTGTTTTAGGAGCAGATACAAGAAATGACAGGGCAAAAGATAGCATAAAATTGATTGAATATGCATATAAAAGATATAGGATAGAAGATATCGAAAGTTTGGCACAAGAAGAGTTTGAAATGTGGCAACAAATCAACCAAAATAGAATATATATAGAAAAAGCTAATAATAAAATAGAATTAGAAATGGGTGAAATTCCAATAAAATGTATGGCAACAGATACGGAAATTGTTGCGGAAATAAATTCATTATCATACTTAAATTCTCCAGTAGAGAAAGGCACAAGAATTGGAACAATAACAATAAAAAAAGATGAACAAATAATAGAAGAGATAAATATAATAGTATCAAACGAAGTTAGAAAGAAAACAATATTAGATTATTTGGAAATGTATGGGAAAATAATAAATCTTGCATAGAAAAGGAATAAAAACTTAAATAAGGATAACTAAAATAATGCAAAAGCTATTGACAATATTAAATATTTTTGGTAAGATAATAATTGCTACTGATTTTGGCAATTATATGCGGGAGTAGCTCAGTTGATAGAGCGTTGCCTTGCCAAGGCAAAGGTCACGGGTTTGAGCCCCGCTTCCCGCTCCAAAAAACATAGCTAATGGCTTCAAAAAATCAGAAGTCATTTTTATTTAGAAATATACAATTTCTAGACCAATAGTAGCGGAAATCGCGGGAGTAGTTTAGTGGTAGAATGTAACCTTCCCAAGGTTAAAGTGCGAGTTCGATTCTCGTCTTCCGCTCCAATAAATGGCGCCTTAGCCAAGTGGTAAGGCACGGCTCTGCAAAAGCCTGATCATCAGTCCGACTCTGATAGGCGCCTCCAATAAAACGCAAGTGTAACAAGCATTTGCGCCTTTTTTATTTTAGAAACAGTTATCATAGTACTGGTGGAATTATAAATATATAATCTATTAGAAATATTTATAAAGGAGGTACTAAGTGGATTGTGGAATAAGAAAACTAGACTATATGAGAAGAATTATATATATCTTAAGAAATGATAAAAATATTAGACTTAAAAACCTCACCTTTATAATTTGGATACTAATAAAGTTTTTTTAACTGTTGATTTTAAAATCGTTTTGTACTATAATATATAGTGTA
>CAZDPV010000003.1:0-64440 GCA_964507565.1 uncultured Clostridium sp. | reverse complement strand
TTATTTATTTATTATTTATTATTATTTATTTTATTATTTATTTTATTATTTATTTTATTATTTATTTATTATTTATTATTATTTATTTTATTATTTATTTTATTATTTATTTATTCTAATTATTTATTTTATTTATTTAATTATTTATTTATAATCCCCTTTTCTTTATGACAGACTTTTTAGAATTAATAATCTATAATATTAAAAAATTTATTTTCTCTTTATATTTTTTGTATTTTATTTAAAAATATTTTTTTATATTTAATAGATGTTTTTATTTTATATTATTTTAGATTATTATGATTTTTAGGATTTATACATCTAATAATATTATTTATTATTAAAAATGCCTTATTTTTGATTCTAGAAAAAAAATAAATCCTTATTTGGATTTATTTTTAATCTTTGTGGATTTTACTTACTACTTATAGCTTTACTTATAGCCTGTTCTTCCTCTGATGATAATCTTGACTTTGATGTTCCTTTTGTAATAGGTTTAGCATAAATATGAGAATCATCAACTCCATATATACTATTTATTACAATTCCATCGTTATTTCTATCTAATAATGCTAAAGCAAAACTTAAATCATTTTTAGTATCACTATATGAATCATATTTAATTAGTCCTATTTTTTTAATAGCGGTAGAAGTTTCATTATTTAATCTGTTGCAATATTCTATTATTTGTTCATCTTTTTCATTAATACCCGAAACTTGCTTAATATATTTGCTTAATATATTAGTTATATCTTCTCCATTTCCCAGTTGCATTACTACCTTTTCATACCTTTTCTTTGTTTTTAAAGTATAGAATAAGCTGATCAAAGATATTATAAAAGATATACACATTATCATTATCTCAATTATATTTATTATGTTCACTAATTTTCCTTTCTAATAAGTTCTAACAACCTTTCAAGTTCATCATTCGTACTATATTGAATGATTATTTTTCCACTTCTAATTCCAGCATCTAGTTTAACTTTTGCACCGAAAAAATTTCTAAAACTATCTTCTACTTCTCTGTATACAGCTTCATATCTTCTATCCTCTTTAGGTAATTGAGTAGTATTCTTAACAATTCTTTCTACATCTCTAACAGTTCCACCATTTTCTATAATTTTTAAAGCTGTGGCATATTGTTTATCTGGATCAGTAATAGTAAGTAGAGACTTACAATGTCCTTCTGATAGTTTTCCTTCTAAAGCTAATTTTATAACTCTTTTATCAAGGTTTAGAATTCTTAATGTGTTAGTAACATATGTTCTACTAATTCCTATTTTATCAGCTAAATCTTGTTGTTTTAGATTATAATTATCTATCAATTCTCTGTATCCTAAAGCCTTTTCTATTGGATTTAGGTTTTCCCTTTGTATATTCTCTATTAGTGATATTTCTTTGTTTCTCTGCTCATCCTCATCCCTAACAAGACATGGAATTTCAGTTAATCCTGCTTTTTTTGCAGCTCTCCATCTTCTTTCACCAGCAATTATTCTATAGTATTTACCTTTATTTTCAACAATTATTGGCTGTAATACTCCATAGTTTTTTATTGACGTTGCAAGTTCATCAATAGACTCTTCTTGAAATGTCTTTCTTGCTTGTGATTTATTTGGTTCTATTTCAATTATCTTAATATTCCTAACGATTTCTCCTTTGTTATTATCTTCTTTCATATCTTTTAGAACTTTACTATCCGAAAATAAAGCATCTAATCCTCTTCCTAATCCTGAATTTTTAGCCATTTTATCTACCTCCATATATCATATTCTATAACTATTTTTAGTCTATTTCAAGCTATTTCTTATTATTCTTTAAAAATTCTTTTACTAATTTATCATAACTCTTTGCACCTTTTGATCTAGAATCATAGTTAATAATAGGCATTCCAAAGCTTGGTGCCTCACTAAGTCTAACATTTCTTGGAATGACAGTATCAAATACCCTATTTTCAAAGAATTTACTTACTTCCTTAACTACTTGATTAGATAGCTTTGTTCTAGAATCATACATAGTAAGTACCGCACCCTCAATTGTTAAATTTCTATTATAGTATTTTCTAACTAAATCCACTGTTTTCAATAGTTCTCCAACTCCCTCTAGTGCGAAATATTCGCATTGTACAGGTATTAGAACACTATCTGATGCTGTTAATGCATTTATAGTAATAAGTCCTAATGATGGAGGACAATCAATAAAAATAAAGTCATAACTCTCCTTTGATTTATCTATTTTATCTTTTAGTCTATACTCTCTTCCGACTGCACCTACAAGTTCTACTTCAGCTCCTGCCAAACTCATGTTCGTAGGGCAGAGATCTAGGTTTTTTATGTTAACCTTTTGTACAGTATTAGATATTTCAACATCATTAATTAGTATGTCATATGTTGAAAATTCACAATTCTTATCTACCCCCAATCCACTTGTAGCATTTCCTTGAGGATCTGCATCTATTAACAACACCTTTTTATTTTTTTTAGCTAACATAGCAGCCATATTTATAGCTGTTGTAGTTTTTCCAACTCCACCTTTTTGATTCGCTATTGATATTACTTTACCCACTTCTCTTCCTCCATTCTACTCGTATATAATACAAAAAAAAGAGTAATATGTCAATAACATTTTACTCTATTATTTTATATCTAAAGTGGTTCTTTTGAAGGTGTACCAGGCTTTCTAGGATATTTATTATTTATTTTTTTTATTTTTTTAATAATTATAATATTTCTCTCAATATCTGAATTAGGTAATATAAAGTTATCAATTTTCTCTAATTTCCCTCCCAATTCAGTTATAGCATTATTCGAATTTCGTATTTCTTCTTGAACATTTGGTCCTTTCATGCAAATACATTTTCCTCCTACTTTTACAAAAGGCATCATATATTCAAGTAATGTACTTAAATTTGCAACTGCTCTTGATGTTGCGATATCAAATTTTTCTCTGAATTCATCGCATCTTCCTAGTTCTTCTGCTCTTCCATGAATTGCGTTTATCTTTGTAAGACTTAATTGTTTAATGACCTCTTGTAAAAACATTATTCTTTTATTAAGTGAATCCATAAGTGTAATATCTAGTGAATCATTAACTATTTTTAAGGGAATTCCAGGAAATCCAGCTCCAGTTCCTACATCTATAACTTTATCACCTTTTTCAAAATATTTAGCAATACTAATTGAATCTACAAAATGCTTAATTTTTATATCATTTTCTTCAGTAATAGCTGTTAAATTTATTTTTTGATTCCACTCTAATAACAGCTCCATATATTTATTAAACTCATTATTTTGGTTTTCCGTTAAATCTAAAATATCTTTTAATTCCATTTTACACCCTCCTAATTTCTTTTAGTCTCCAAATATATTAGCAAAACTGATATATCTGCCGGTGAAACCCCTGATATTCTTGATGCTTGACCAACAGACATTGGTTTAACTTTATTTAATTTTTGTCTTGCCTCTAGTCTTAATCCCTCAATATTCGAAAAATCTATTCCTTCAGGTATTTTTTTGTTTTCTAACTTCTTGAATTTTTCAACTTGTTCTTCCTCCATTTTTATATATCCTTCATATTTAACCTGTATTTCTACCTCTTTTTTCTCCATATCTGTTAATTCTGGTCTATTTTTATCAATTAATCCTAAAATATTGTAGTTCAATTCTGTTCTTTTTAATAAATCCGACATCCTTGCACCTGTGGATAATGTACTAGAATTGAAGTTTTTAAGTAATTCATTAACTTCCGTAGTTGGCTTTACTACTGTATTTTTGAGTCTTTCTACTTCTTTTTTTATATTATCTTTTTTATTTAAAAATTTATTATATCTATCATTTGAAATTAAACCTATATTATGCCCAATTTCGGTTAATCTCAAATCAGCATTATCTTGTCTTAAAAGTAACCTATATTCCGCTCTTGATGTCATCATTCTATATGGCTCATTGGTTCCTTTTGTTACAATATCATCAATTAAAACTCCTATATATGCATCAGATCTATCCAGTATTAGTGGTTTTTTATTTTTCAATTTTAATGCTGCATTTATTCCAGCAATTAGGCCTTGTGAAGCTGCCTCTTCATATCCAGAAGTTCCATTTATTTGACCTGCAAAAAACATTCCAGATATTCTCTTATGTTCGAGAGAAAGCATAAGTTCTTGAGGGTCAATACAGTCATATTCTATTGCATAAGCAGGTCTAGTAAATTCAACGTGCTCCATTCCTGCAACAGTTCTATACATCTCTATTTGTACCTCCTCAGGCAAAGATGAGCTCATCCCCTGAACATACATTTCATCAGTATTTCTGCCTATTGGTTCAATAAACAATTGATGCCTAGTTTTATCTGCAAATCTTACAACCTTGTCTTCTATAGAAGGACAGTATCTTGGACCTGTACCATGTATTCTTCCAGAATATAAAGGCGATCTATTTAAGTTATTTCTGATAATCTCATGTGTCTTTTCATTTGTATACGTTAAATAACAAGGCATTTGGTTTTCACATTTATTAAAATCGTCATTCATTGAAAATGGTTCAATAGAATCATCTCCATTTTGAATTTCCATTTTAGAAAAATCAAGACTTCTTTTGTTTACTCTAGCAGGAGTTCCAGTCTTAAATCTATTTATCTTTATATTAAGACTTTTTAAAACATCTGACAACTTATTAGCAGCTGATACCCCATCTGGTCCGCTTGAATATGAGACTTCTCCAATATGAATCATTCCCTTTAAATATGTTCCTGTTGCTAAAATAATTGCATCTACATCATAAATAGCTCCTACATTTGTTTCGATAGACTTTACTTTGTCATTTTCTACAACAATATTAACTATTTCAGCCTGTTTTAGAAACAAATTGTCCTGTTTTTCTAGAGTATGTTTCATTTCTGCCTGATACTTCTTCCTATCTGCCTGAGCTCTTAAAGAATATACTGCTGGTCCCTTAGAAGTATTAAGCATTTTTAGTTGTAGATAGGTCTTATCAATATTTTTTCCCATTTCTCCTCCTAAACAATCTATCTCTCTAACAATATGTCCTTTTGAGCTTCCACCTATATGTGGATTACAAGGCATGTTAGCCACTGCCTCTAAGCTAATAGAAAACATTAGAGTTTTCATTCCCATTCTTGCACTTGCTAATCCTGCTTCACATCCAGCATGTCCAGCTCCAATTACTGCAACATCATATTTTCCTGCAAAATAACTCATTTTAAAATTCCTTCTTTCTTATATATATGCTTTGTAAGTCCTGTGCCACATGCGTTGTATCCATTATTCAGTTTTATGTGAAACTGGAACCTCCAATTTTATTTATTTTTATAAAATTTCACTAAACACCTCAAAAACGAACAGTATAAAACGTTCAAAGTGTTTGATTTAACTGTATTTTCGTCTATGACGGTTTTAAGTTTATTTTCCTAGGCAAAATTTCTTAAATATCTCATTTATAACATCCTCTGAAACGTTCTTTCCTGTAATTTCTCCTAAATCTTCTAATGCCTGTTTTATATATATAGTGCTTATATCTACAGGTACATTATTTTTTATTGTATCTATGCTTTTTTCAACATCTTTTATTGCCTTATCTATTTGGTTTTTATGCCTCTCTTCTGTTATTAGTACTGTATTTTCACTTTTAATTTCGCTTATTTCAAACATTCTTTCTATATTTTTATATAATTCCTCAAGTCCATTACTTTCTAATGCTGATATCTTTATAATTGGCTTTTTGATTTTAGCGATTTTGCTTTCTAAATCCTGATTTTCTCTATTTATATCAACCTTATTTAATGCAACAATTGCTGTCTTATCTTTAATAATTTTCAATATTCTCTCGTCTTCACTGTCCAGATTGTTAGAAATATCAAATATAGCGATTATTAAATCTGCCTCACTAGATAGTTTTAAACTTCTATCTACTCCTATTTTTTCAATTTCATTGTCTGCTTTCCTAATTCCCGCTGTATCAATAAGTTTAAGTAATATTCCATTTATATTAACAAATTCTTCAATAGTGTCTCTTGTTGTTCCTTCAATACTGCTAACTATTGCTCTATCTTCTTTAAGAATTGCATTCAAAAGTGAGGATTTCCCTACATTGGGCTTTCCTAAAATTACAGTTTTAATCCCATCTCTTATGATTTTCCCCTGATTGAAGCTTTTAAAAAGTTTTTCTAGCTGACATTTAACATTCATTAGATCATTTAGTTCATCAATATTAGCAACTTCATCAATATCATACTCGGGATAGTCAATTGTAACTTCAATAGAAACCATTATATCTAGTAATTTTTGTTCAATTTCCCCTATTTTATTTGATAAAGCACCTTCTAGTTGATTTATCGATTCTTTTGCCTCTTTTTCAGTTTTTGAGTTTATTAAATTTGCAATGGCCTCTGCTTGAGATAAGTCAATTCTTCCATTTAAAAAGGCTCTTTTTGTAAATTCTCCTGGGGTTGCCAGTATTGCACCATTTTTAGTACATAATTCAAGAATTTTCTTTTCTACAATCATTCCTCCATGTGTATTTATTTCACACATATTTTCTCTTGTATAGCTTTTTGGAGCTATAAAATATGAAACGAGTACCTCATCAACCACTTCTTCTTTTTCTATATTAAATATATTTCCATATTTAATTGAATAACCTTTAACTTGATTGTCTTTACTTTTAGGAACAAATATTTTATTAAGTATTTTAAAACAATTTTCTCCAGACATTCTAATAATTCCAATTCCTCCATTACCCGTGGCTGTAGATATTGCTACAATTGTATCATCCATTTAATAACTTTTTCCTTTCTTCTTATTCTAATTTTCTTTAAATTCGATTTTAAGGCTTTTGTGTTTTTAAACATAGAGTATGTTATCTTATTAGTTATTCTTTATTATTTCGTATTTTAATCGTTTTTCTGTATATATATTCTTATTATTGCAGGTTATATCTTATGATAATAAATATACTTATTTTCGTACAATAAAAGTCAAAGTTAGATCGTTATAAAACTAAATCTCGAACTTTGACTTCGATAAAATATTAAATTTTTTACTTTTTTTCTATTACTATCTTTCTATGAGGCTCTTCTCCAATACTATATGTTGTAACTGTTTCACTATTTTGCAGTGCCGTATGAATTATCTTTCTTTCATAAGCAGGCATAGGCTCTAATGTAACTTTTTTTTCTGTTTTTGAGACGGTTTTTTCAAGTTTTTCTGCTAATTCAATTAGAGTTTTCTCTCTTTTTTCTCTATATTCATTTATATCTACCGTAATTCTTACTCTTTTTTCTGTATTCTTATTTCCAATAGCTGAAAGTATACTTTGTAATGCATTTATTACCTCTCCTCTATATCCTATAAGCTTGTTTGCGCCTTCTCCATTTATTTGTATTCTTAGAAATTCGCTATCTTCATTTATATTAACTTCAATATCTTTAATTTCTTGTTTAAATTCTTCTAAAAACTTTTCAATATTTTCTTTACATTTATCTATATCTTCTTTTGATACTTCATAATCGTGTTTAACTTTATGTTCATCAACAATTTCTTTTTTTAATATTAACTCAACTTTAACTACCCTTGGTGATAATATGCTAAAGAATGCCTTTTTATCTTCGTTTTCTAATACTTTTACTTCAACATCTTCTCTTTTACATTTTAATAAATTCAATCCATTTTCGATTGCCTCTGTAGAAGTCCTTCCCTCACATATAATAGATTTAGACATTATTTTGCCTCCTCTTTTTCTTTTTTATCACTAATATAATTTAAAATTAATCTTTCAGTCAATTGCAATATATTACTTACTAACCAATATAGAGAAAGTCCTAATGGTGCAATTATAGCAATTCCTATAGACATAATAGGCATCATGTAATTCATGCTATTAGTCATTTGTTGCATGCTTTCCATTTGATCATTTACATTTTCCTCTTTATCTTGGTCTTCTTTTCCATCTCCAATTTCCTTTGTATCTTTCTTCTTTTTATTCTTTGTCATACTCGTTGAAATCTTAATATTAAAGAATGTAGTAATAACATATAAAATTGGAATTATAAATGTTTTAATATCTTTAATATTGTTCATAGGAACCTTACTTAGGTCAAGTCCTAAGAAACTCATATTTATATAAACATTTTCATCTTCAGAAGCTTTATTTTCAATAATTTTAATTTCCTTGTAATTGCTATTGTCTCCTGATTGTGTAAGCTCCTCAGTATAATTATTTATTATGTTTGCATCTATTTTTTTCATAAATGTTAAGGGTCTACTTACTAAATAAAATACGGACACAAAAATAATTAACTGTAATATGGAACTTAAACATCCAGAAAAAGGACTAACCTTTTCTCTTTTATATAAGGCCATAACTTCCTGATTTAATTTTTCAGGATTGTTCTTATATTTTACCTGTAGTTTGTTCATTTCATTTTGAACTTTTGCAGACTTTTTCATTGTTTTTTGTTGTTTTATAGAGAATGGCAACATAATTAATTTAAGTAAAACTGAAAACAAGATGATTGCCAAACCATAATTTTGTACTAAATTATATAAATAATTTAGTACATAGCCAAATACATTAGCTATAGCTCCCATATATTATTGTCTCCTCTCACTATTTTAATGGATCATATCCCCCTTTAGAAAAAGGATTACATTTTAGTAATCTAATTATTCCTAAACAAATTCCTTTAAAACATCCATATTTTAATATGGCCTGTTTCATATATTCTGAGCATGTAGGATAATATTTACAATGTACACCTAAAGAATTAAAAAAAGGAGAAATTCTTTTTTGATAAAAGTTTAATAAAGCTATAAATATTCTTTTCATCTCTTTAATCCTGATTTTAAAAAAATATATTTCATATCTTCTAAAACAATATTGAAATTTAAGTCTTCTACTTTTGACTTTTTATTCCAAGTGAAAACAATATCATAGCCATTTAAATTTAAGTTTTTTTCACTTTGATATACTGCTCTAACAACTCTTTTGATTTTGTTTCTTTTAACAGCATTACATAATTTAGTACTAATTGCAATTCCAATTCTATTATAATCCAGATTATTTTTCATAATATAAACTATAATTTGTTTTCCAATATAGTACTTTCCCTTTGAAAAAGCATTTTTAAATTCATAATTCATTTTTAGCGTTTTAATTTTTTTCATATAAATACCTTAAAAAAGGTCACTTTATGGTGACCCAAATATTATGCACTAAGCTTTGCTCTACCTTTTGCACGTCTAGCTTTTATTACATTTCTACCTTGTTTTGTTGACATTCTTTTTAAAAATCCATGAACTTTTTGCGTTTGTCTTTTTTTTGGTTGATATGTTCTTTTCATAATAGCACCTCCACCCTTTCTATTGCTTTTATTTAATCGTAGTTTATATTATATACCAGCTAGTCTAATTATGTCAATAGATTTTCATTAAAAAAACTGAATTTATTTTTAATATACGCTTGACTAATTGTTGCATTTTTTGATATTATATATAAAAATTACGAGATACTAAAGAAAATGTTATTTAATTGCTATTTTTAGCCCAAAAATTAAATAGCTTTTTTATTTTTATAGAAAGGTCGTACTTATAATGTCTGCTGAAAACATAAAAGATCTCTGGACAAGAGCAAAGGAACTTCTAAGAGAAGAAACAACAGTAATAACATATGAAACATGGATTCAACCATTAGAATTAAAAAGTATCAATGAAAATATAATTGTTCTTTTTGCTACAAACTCTTTTCAAAGGGATACAGTGGAATCAAGGTACATTGATTTATTAACAAATACATTTAATTTTATCACCAACAAAAAATGTAAAGTTTTTATTAAACTTGAATCTGAAGATTCAGATATGTTACTAAATAATACCCAGTCAACAAATAACAAACTATTGTTAAATTCTGGATTAAATCCAAAATACACTTTTAATACTTTTGTAGTAGGGAATAATAATAAATTTGCACAAGCAGCTGCCATGGGAGTTGCTGAAACCCCTGGTTCAAAATATAATCCGTTTTTTATATATGGGGGAGTTGGTTTAGGAAAAACTCACCTAATGCATTCAATTGGTAATCAGATTTTAATGAATAATTCAAATTCTAAAATATTATATGTAACTTCAGAAACATTTACAAATCAACTAATCAATGCATTAAAAGATCAAGCAACAGAAAAATTTAGAGATAAATACAGAAGTATAGATGTGCTACTAATTGATGACATTCAGTTTATAGCTAACAAAAAAAGCACACAAGAAGAATTTTTTCATACGTTTAACACTTTGTATGAATGTGGAAAACAAATAGTTCTTTCAAGTGATAAGCCACCAAAAGATATTGAACTGTTAGAAGATAGACTTAAATCAAGATTTGAGTGGGGCCTAATTGCGGATATTTCTAATCCAGATTATGAAACAAGACTTGCAATATTAAGAAAGAAAACACAATTGGACAATATAATAATTGATGATGATATATTATCCGCAATAGCAACTAGAGTAGATTCGAATATCAGAGAATTAGAAGGAACTTTAAACAAACTTATTGCAAAAGCATCCCTTACAAACAGTCCAATAACAATGGAAATGACAGAAAAAGCTATAAATGATATCGTCGCACATCAAGATAAAGTAATTTCATCAGAATATATTCAAGATGTCGTTGGAAAATATTTTAGTGTTGAACCTCAAGATTTAAGAGGAGCTAAAAGATCAAATGATGTAACGTTCCCTAGGCAAATAGCTATGTACTTATGTAGAAATGTTGCTCAAATGTCATTACCTCAAATAGGAAATGATTTTGGTAAAAGAGATCATACTACAGTAATGCATGCTTGTAATAAAATAGAAACTGAAATAAAGACAAATTCAAATACCAAGCTTATTGTGGAAAGTGTGAAAAAAATATTATTATCTGACAATTAGTTTATGTATTCGACTAAAATAGACTTAAGATAAAATCTATGTTTGGAGAATGAACGTTTGATTATATAAGAGCTATCTCTTCTTACGGAATAGGCGTGTTGGTTATCCACAGCTATTGTGTGGATAACCTGTTGATAACATGTGGATAACAATAAATGTGGATAAGTTCTTGAATTGTGTGGATAACTTTAAAAGTTTTCCACAGAGTTATCCACACCGATTTCCGTAGGGATAAAAAGGATTATATGTGTTTTCCACATAATCCACAGCACCTATTACTACTACTACTAAATATATTTATTATATAATATATAAAAGAAAGGATTTAAAAAAATGAAATTTGCATGTGATAAAGAAAAAATGTTAAAAGCTATTAACTCCGTAACAAAAGCTGTTGCTATAAGAACAACAATGCCTATACTAGAAGGTATTTTAATACAAACTAATGAAAATGAAATTAAACTTACTTGTTATGATTTAGAATTAGGAATAGAATATATAATAAAAGATTGTAATGTAACAGAACAAGGAGCAACAGTTGTAAATGCCATAATGTTTAGTGAAATAATTAGAAAATTGCCTAATACAGAAATAAAAATAGAAGTAAACGATAAAGGACTTTTTGTTATAGAATGTGAAGGATCTTTATATAAACTAGCAACTATGAATCCTGAAGAATTTCCAGAACTTCCAGAAATAAATGTTGAAAATTCTATAGAAATAGAGCAAAATACACTTAAAGATATGATAAGAAAAACAATATTTTCTATAAGTACAGAAGAAAATAGACCAATATTTACAGGATGTCTATTTGAAGTAAAAAATAATAAATTAAATGTTGTGGCAGTTGATGGATTTAGATTAGCATGGAAAAATAAATTTCTACAAAAAAAGACTAATGATTTTACAGCAGTAATACCTGGAAGAACATTAACAGAGATAAATAAAATATTATTAGATTCTTTTGATATAGTTACAATAGGAATTTCAAAAAATCAAGCATTATTTGAAATAGAAAATTGCAAAATTGTAACAAGATTATTAGATGGAGAATTTTTAAACTATTCAAGTGTAATTCCAGAAAAATGGGAAACAAGAATTAGAGTAAATAGAAGTATTATTTCAGATTGCTTTGAAAGAATAAGCTTAATATCATCATCTAGTATAGAAAAAGAAAAGAAATATCCAGTTAAAGTTAGTGTTGATGTAGGAAAAATCACAATATCTTGTACGAACCAAACAGGTGACGCAAAAGAAGAATTATATGTAACAACAGAAGGAAAAAGCTTAGAAGCAGGATTTAACCCAAAATATTTCTTAGATGTATTTAGAAGTATAGATGATGAAGAAGTATTTATAGATTTTGGAACTAGTATTTCACCATGTATAGTAAGAAGCGTGGAAGAAGAAGGCGACTACAAATATATGATTTTACCAATAAGATTAAAAAGTGAATAAAAAGACAAAGAGTTATCCACATTCTATGCATAGAATGTGGATAAAAATTGGAGATAAAATGTTTTTAAATAATATAAAAATAAAAAATTTTAGAAATTATGAAAATCAAGAAATAAAGTTAGAAAAAAATATAAACATTTTTTATGGAGATAATGCACAAGGAAAAACAAATATATTAGAATCAATATTTTTATGTGCTTTTGGAAAATCATTTAGGACAAACAAAGAAAAGGAAATGATAAAAAAAGGAGAGAATTTTTCAAATATAGAAATAGAATATGAAAAAAAAGACAGAAAAGGAAATATTAAAATAAATTTATCTGATAAAAAAATAATTAGTTTAAACGGAATAAAAATAAAGAAACTGAGTGAATTATTAGGAAATATAAATTTAGTAATATTTACTCCTGATGATATAAATTTACTAAAAGAAGGTCCAGCAATTAGAAGAAAATTTTTAGATATGATGATAGGACAACTTAGAACGAACTATGTAAATATAGTAAACTTATATATAAAAACATTAGAACAAAGGAACAATTATTTAAAACAATTTAAGATAGAAGAGAAAATGTTAGATATATGGGATGAAAAGCTAGCAGACTATGGATATAAAATATATCAATATAGACAAGAATATATTGAAAAAATAAAAAGCAAAATAGAAAAAATACACTCTGAAATAGCAAATGAAAAAATTAAAATTGAATATGTATCAGATTGTAAAGACAAAAAAGAGTATATTAAGAAATTATTAAAAAATAGAAAATTAGACAAAATAAAAGGATATACTACATCAGGAATACATAGAGATGATTTTAAAATATTTATAAATAATGAAGAAGTAAATATATATGGATCACAAGGACAAAATAGGACTGCGATATTATCTCTTAAATTAGCTGAACTTCAGGTAATTTATGATGAAATAGGAGAATATCCAATATTATTGTTAGATGATTTTATGTCAGAATTAGATGAGAAAAGAATCTCAAATTTCTTAAAAAATATAGGAGAAATACAAGTTATAATTACCTGTACAAAAAATATAAAAATACAAAACAGTATTTCCTATAAAATAGAATCAGGGAAAATAATAAAATAAATAATAAATAAAATAAATAAATAAATAATAAATAAAATAAATAATAAATAAATAATAAATAAATAATAAATAAAATAAATAAATAATAAATAACATTGTGAAACATTTATATTAAAATAAAAATAAATAATAAAAAATAAGAAAAAAACAATAAAAAAATAAAAAAATAATTAAAAAATAATTAAAAAATAATTAAATTCCATAAAAAAATAATAAAAATTATTAAAACTTATGAAAATAAAAAAAATATAAAACTGTGAAACATATAAAAAAGTAAAAAATAATATTTAATAAATAAATTTTGAAAAAAAACAAAATAAAATTGTGAAACATCAAATTTTTAATATAAATAATTATTAAAAAAATAAAAAAATAGGCGAAAATATTAAAAAAATAATAAATTTTTATGAAAAAATGATAAAAAAAATAAAAAATAAAATAATTTTTATAAAAAATAAAAAAAATAAATTCTGTGAAACATAAAAAAACAATTAAAATCAAAAATAAATAAAAAATAAAATTAAATAATATAATTACACATTTTTAATAAAAAAATTAAATAAAAGCAAAATAAAAAGAATTTAATATACAAACGAAAAAATACAAATAAAAAATACTTTAATTAAAAGGCTTGACAAATATTAAAAATAAAAATAAACTATAAATACATAAACAATATAAACTGGAGGGAAGAGAATGGAAAAATATAATCATGCTTATGGAGCAAATCAAATTCAAGTTCTAGAAGGATTGGAAGCTGTTAGAAAAAGACCAGGAATGTATATAGGAAGTGTTTCTGCAAGAGGATTACATCATTTAGTATATGAAATAGTAGATAACTGTGTAGATGAAGCACTTGCTGGATATTGTGATCATATTGAAATTAAAATAGAAAAAGGAAATGTAATATCAGTAGAAGACAATGGAAGAGGTATTCCGGTAGACATACATCCAAAAACACATATTTCAGCTGCAGAAACTGTATATACTGTCCTTCATGCAGGAGGAAAATTTGGTGGAGATAGTGGTTATAAGGTTTCAGGAGGATTACATGGAGTTGGTGCTTCAGTTGTAAATGCTTTATCTGAATGGACAGAAGTTACTATTCAAAGAGATGGGGGAGTCTTTCAAATGAAATTTGAAAGAGGAAAAACATCAGAGAAACTTACAAGAATAGGAGACTCTAAAAAAACAGGCACAAAAGTTAGATTTATGGCAGACAGTACTATTTTTGAAACAACAGACTATAGTTATGAAATATTAGAAGATAGATTTAGAGAAATGGCATTTTTAACAAAAGGATTATATATAAGTATAGAAGACTTAAGAGGAGAAACTCCTAAAAAGGCAGAGTTTTGCTATGAAGGAGGATTACGCTCATTTGTAGAATATTTAAACAAAAATAAAGAAAAAATAAATCCTGATCCAATATACATAGAAAAAAAGGATGGGGAAGTTCCAGTAGAAATAGGATTGCAATATACTACTGCATATAATGAAAATATATATTCATTTGTAAATAATATAAATACAATAGAAGGTGGAACTCATTTAGAAGGATTTAAAAGAGGATTAACAAAGGTATTTAATGACTATGCAAGATCACATAATATAATAAAAGAAAAGGATACAAATCTTCAAGGTGAAGATATAAGAGAGGGCCTTACAGCTGTTATTTCCGTAAAGGTTAAGGAACCTCAGTTTGAGGGACAAACTAAAACAAAACTTGGAAATAGTAATGTAGCTGGAATTGTACAAGCAATGGTGGTTGACGCACTTGAAGCATATCTTGAAGAAAATCCAGCAGTTGCAAAATCTATTTTGGAAAAATGCGTAAGTGCATCTAGAGCGAGAGAAGCAGCAAGAAAAGCAAGAGAATTAGTTCGTAAAAAGAACTCACTAGATGTAACAACACTTCCAGGAAAGTTAGCAGATTGTAGTAGTAAAAATGCAGATGAATGTGAAGTCTATATTGTCGAGGGAGACTCAGCTGGAGGAAGTGCAAAGCAAGGAAGAAACAGAAGAAATCAGGCAATTCTGCCTTTATGGGGAAAAATGCTAAATGTTGAAAAATCAAGAGCAGACAAAATATATAACAATGATAAACTAAAACCGGTTATACAAGCAATTGGAGCCGGAATTGGTGCAGACTTTGATGTAAATAAGATAAGATATGGTAAAATTGTAATAATGGCAGATGCCGATGTTGATGGAGCACATATTAGAACATTATTACTCACGTTCTTCTTTAGATATATGAGACCTTTAATAGAACAGGGACATGTATTTTTAGCACAACCACCACTATATAAAGTATCAAAAAAAGGAATAAAAGATATTTACTGTTATTCAGATGAACAACTAGATAATGCATTAAATGAAACGGGAAGAGATAATGTTTCAATACAAAGATACAAAGGTCTTGGAGAAATGAATCCAGAACAACTTTGGGAAACAACAATGGATCCAGAAAATAGAATTTTCGTAAAAGTTACAATGGATGATGCTATAAAAGCAGATGAAATATTCACAATTTTAATGGGAGATGAAATAGAGCCAAGAAGAGAATTTATAGAAAAGAATGCAAAATTTGTAAAGAATCTTGATGTTTAATATAATAATAATATATTATATTAAATAAGAAACTTAATAAAATAAAATAGTATTTAAAATCAGCAATATATTGATATTGCTGATTTTGTCGAATTTTGACGAACGATTTTTGTTGACATTTTATGGAAACTAGTGTATTATAGAAAATAGAAAGGAGAGAAAATGAAATTTGAACAAATACATTCTGTTCAAAATTGGTTGCCAATAGAAATGATTTTAGATAAGGGAATAATAAAATTAAAAGATTCCTCCTATATTAAAATATTATCGGTAAGCCCAATAAACTATAATCTAAAATCAGATTTAGAAAAAGAGGCAATTTTGAATTCTTATAAAAATATTTTTAAGAGTTGCAACTTTAATCTACAAATTTTAATTCAAAGCAAAAAAGAAGATTTAACTAACCAAATTAAAAGATTAAATGAAAATAATTTATATACAGAAATAAAAGAAAAATATATAGAATACATCAGGAATTTAAATAAAATAAAAAAATCTTCATGTAAAAATTATTATATCATAATAAAAAACTCCACAGATGAAAACAATGAAAATATTAAAATACAAAATTTACAAGATAATTATTTAAAATTAAAAGAACAATTATCAAGATGTGGAAATGTTGTATCTGAATATACCAAAGAAGAATTGATAGAGATATTATTCTCATTTTTAAATTCAAAAAAATTTTAAAGAATAAACGTAAGAGGTGATTTGCATAGATAATAGTTATGTAGGAGGAATTTTTAGTAAAGCGGATTATTTAAGTCCAAGTTATATTGACTTAAATAATCCAAGATATATAGAAATTGATGGAATTTTGTACTCATCTTTAATTGTAGTAAACTATATTAGAGAACAAAATGATTTAATTTTTAAAAATATCATAGAAACAAATGAAAATCTTTATATATCGATATATTATGAGAAGCAAGATACATACAAAATTATAAAAGACTTAACCTATAATATAGGAAATGTTGGAGTTGATTTGCAAAGAAAAGATCAAAATAGACAGGATATTGAAATTGCAGCTTTTACATATAATGATGCTAAATATATTAGAAAAGAAATACAAATAAATAATGAAGAACTGTATTATGTATATACATATATAACAACATTTTCAAAAGATAAAAAAGAAATAGAAGATAAGATAAATAAAATAGAAGGATTACTAAGAAGTCAAGGATTAACTCCTAAAAGAGCTTTTTTTAGACAAGAACAATCATATAAAACATGTTTACCACTAATGCAAAATAATATTGATATAAAAAATGTTGCAAAAAGAAATATTCTAACAAGTTCAATCCCAGCAACATATCCATTTATATCATCATCGATATTTGATGATACGGGAATATTTATTGGAATAAATAATTATAATGATTCATTAGTATTTATAGATAAATATAACAAAGAAAAATATAAAAATTCAAATATGTGCATATTTGGAACATCAGGATCTGGAAAATCGTTTTTTACAAAATTAATGATTTTAAGGTATGCATTATATGGAATTGAGCAATTTGTTATTGATCCAGACAGAGAATACACAAACATAGGAAAAGAATTAAATGGAACGATAATAAAAATAGGTCCAAATTCAAACACTTTCATAAATGTATTTGATATAAGAGAGGAAAGCTTAGAAGATAATCAAAAAGGATATTTGGCAACAAAAATAAATAAAATAATTGGATTCTTTAATTTAATTTTTGGAAAACTAGAAGAAGAAGAAAAAGCAATAATAGAAGAAAAAATAATAAAAATATACAAAAATAAAGGAATAACATTTGAAGATTCATCATTATACAAAAATAATAAATTTAAAAGTACTGAAGACATGCCATTATTAGAAGACTTATATAATATCTTAGATGGAAAAATGAAAATAAAATTACTACCATTTGTTAAAGGTTCAATGAAATTCTTTAACAATTACACGAATGTAAAATTAAATAATAAATTTATAATAGGAGACATATATGATTTAGGTGAGGAAAACATTAAATATGGAATGTACATTTTTACAGACTTATTTTGGGATAAAATTAAAAAAAATAGAAATATAAAAAAATCAATATATTTAGATGAGATATGGCAACTTATAGGAGTAACTTCCAATAAGGAAGTAGCAAGTTTTATTTATAAAATATTTAAAACAATTAGAAAATATGGAGGAAGTGCAGTTGCAATTACTCAAGATGTATCTGATTTATTTAGCTTAGAAGATGGAACTTATGGAAAAAGTATTTTGAACAATTCAGAAATAAAGACGTTTTTTTATTTAGAAGAAGAAAATATTAAAATATTAGAAAAATATTCAAATATAACAAGTAAAGAAAAAATTGAAATAAATTCATTAAAGAGAGGAGAATGTATAATGTTCGTAGGAAAAGAACATATTTTAACAAAAATAGAAAGTGCTGATTTTGAAAAAAAAATAATAGGAGGTGAGGAAAATTAGTTCAGTTATAACAGCAATAGGAAATATAAAAATAAATAAAGAATTAAAGGAAAAAAATATAAATGTACAATGCAATGATATTCAATATAAAGAAGGAGTAATTGAATTCCTAGAATATAATAAAAATATTGATTTTATAATAATTGAAGATACATTACCAGGAGATATTAAAACAGAAGAATTAGTTAATAAGATAAAAAAAATAAATAATAAAATAAAAATAATATTATTATCAAAAAATAAAGAAATAAAAATACAAGTATACAAAATATATGAAAAAATAGAAACGGAAGAAATAATAAAAATAATAAATGAAAAAAACAATAAAGTAAAAATAAATAAATCTAAAAAAATTAAAATAAATAATAAATCAGAAAATAAAATAAACAATAAATCAGAAATTAAAATAAATAATAAATCAAAAAATAAAATAGAAAATAAATCAAATAATAAATCAGAAAATAAAATAGAAAATAAAATAAATAATATATATAATAAAAAAACAATTCCTATAAATAATTTTTTTAAAGAAGAGTCACACGAAGGAAAAATATTAACAATATTAGGACCTAATGGAATAGGGAAAAGTATTTTTTCAATTACATTTGCAAATAACATAAAAAATCAAAAAATTATAATAATTGATTTTGATGTGTTAAATAATAGTTTACATACATTATTAGGTGTGAAAGAATATTCGAAAAAAATTCAAAAAAACATGAAAAATAATAATTTAAATCAGGAAGACATGAATATTTTTGATTTTATAATAAAGACAAAATACAATGTCGATTTAATCTCTGGAATAAATTTGATATTCGATTCTAAATATCAAATAAACCCAACGAAAATCAAAAGTTTAATAAATAAAATAAAAAAGGAATATGATTTAATAATAATCGATACATCATCAGAATGTTTCTTAGATTACACAAGAGAATTGATAGAAATGGCAAATCAATCTATATTTATATCAGGAGCTAATATATTAGAGATAAAAAAAGCACAAAAATTATTAGAGATATACACTAAAGAATGGGGTATTCAAGAAGATACATTTAATATAGTTTTTAATAAATGCACTGATAAATCTGTAGATGATGAAGTTTTAAAAAATATATTTAAAAGATATATAATATTAGGTAAAATAAAATTGAATGATTATTACGATTTAGCAATAAATAAAAATTCAAATAAAATAAAAGAAATTCAACAAGATTTAGATAAAATAAGAAAACAAATATTAGATCGAAAGGAGAATAAAAGTGGAGCTAGAAAATAATTTAGCAAATACACTTAATGTAGAAAATAGAATGAACATTGGAAAAGAACAAAATTCCTTTTTAGAATCAACCATG
Organism: uncultured Clostridium sp.; assembly: GCA_964507565.1. GTDB lineage: Bacteria > Bacillota > Clostridia > TANB77 > CAG-508 > CAG-793. The sequence goes on along the minus strand of CAZDPV010000003.1, from coordinate 44,497 downwards.
GGAAAAATAATAAATGTAGGTTTAAATACAGGAATAAGAGCATTACTACCAAATTTAATAGAAGGACAAGTAATTGATATAAAAGACGCAATTCTTAAAAATGGATTTCAAGCAGGAGTAAAACAAGCTATACAATCAGCAAGCGAATTAGGAAAAAGTGCACTAGGAATTGTAACGGGAAAGTTTGACAATATAAATCAGGCACATACTGCAATAAAAAACGGAGGAATGATTGATAGTATTTCTAATGTATTAGACTTTGCAATAAACAAAGCAATGCAATTTGATTTAATTCCAACATCAATAGGGCAAATAATAAAAAAGGGTAAAAATGTAATTATGAGTACAATTGATTCGAATATAGAAAACAATTTCAATAATCAACTAAGTGCACTAGAAAAGTTAGGTAAATATTCAAATAATTGGAAAGGATACTACAAAGAAAAAGACTTTGATGGGATGGAGAAAGAGTATGAAAAGATAAAAGAAACACTTCCAACGATACTTCCAATTGAAAACACAATAAAAGAGGTGAGAAAAATAGAAAATCTGCACTTAATAATAAAAAACAAAGGAAAAAATTTTAACATGAGTGAAGAAGAACTTGCTCTTGCTGAAAAATTAGTAGGTTAAAAGTTTTTAAAAGTATTTTTTTACAAATAGGTAGGGAGCCTAAAATATTAGATAAAAAGCAACAAAAACCAATAAAAAGTTAAAAATTCCTTGCTTTTTTTGACTTGTTTTAGTATAATAAAGACAGTAAAAATAGCAAGAAAAGAGGTATATAATGGACAACAAAAATAACGAAGAAGAAGGCTTCAAAGAAGGAAAAATTATAAATAGAGATATAGAAGAAGAAATGAAAACGGCATACATAGATTATGCGATGAGTGTTATCGTTCAACGTGCTCTTCCAGATGTAAGAGATGGACTAAAACCGGTACATAGAAGAATTTTATATACCATGTATGAAGATGGTTTAACAACAGAAAAACCATATAGAAAATCTGCAACAACCGTTGGTGATGTTTTAGGTAGATATCATCCACATGGAGATTCATCTGTATATGATGCAATGGTAAGACTTGCACAAGATTTCTCACTAAGATATCCTTTAATAGATGGACATGGAAACTTTGGCTCAATTGATGGTGATGGTGCTGCTGCATATCGTTACACAGAAGCAAGAATGTCAAAAATTGCAGAGACAATGCTTACGGACATTGAAAAAAACACAGTAGATTTTATGCCGAACTTTGATGGAATAAGACAAGAGCCAACTGTTCTACCTGCAAAATTACCAGCTTTATTAGTAAATGGTTCATCAGGAATAGCCGTAGGAATGGCAACTAATATTCCTCCACATAATTTAACTGAAGTTTTAAATGCTGTTGTAAAGATAGTAGAAACAAACGAAGTTAATGGAGAACTTTCAGATGATGACTTATTTAAAATAATTAAGGGACCAGACTTTCCTACAGGAGCTATGATATTAGGTAGAGAAGGAATTAAAGAAGCATATTCAACAGGAAGGGGAAAGATCCTTTTAAGAGCAGATGCTGAAATAGAAGAGATGTCAGGAAACAGACAAAGAATAATAGTTTCTTCATTACCTTATCAAGTAAATAAAGCAAAACTTATAATAGATATAAATCAATTAGTAAGAGATAAAAGAATAGAAGGAATATCAGAAGTAAGGGATGAATCTGATAGAGAAGAAAAAGTTAGAGTAGTAATTGAATTAAAGAGGGATGCTAATCCACAAGTAATCTTAAATCAATTATATAAAAATACGCAAATGCAATCATCATTTGGTATTATTATGCTTGCTTTGGTAAATAACGAACCAAAAATATTAACATTAAGACAGTGTTTAGACTATTACATAGAACATAGAAAGACAGTAATTGTAAGAAGAACACAATTTGACTTAGACAAGGCACTTGCAAGAGCACATATATTAGAAGGCTTACGTATAGCAATTGATAATATTGACGAAGTAATAAAAATAATAAGAGGTTCATATGATGATCCAAAAGAAAAGCTAATGCAAAGATTTGGATTAGATGATATTCAAGCACAAGCTATTTTGGATATGAGATTAAAAACATTATCAGGGTTACAAAGAGAAAAAATAGAAGAAGAATATAAACAACTTATGGAACTAATAGCACATCTTAGAGAAATCTTGGGAAGCGAAAAATTAGTTTATGATATAATAAAAGAAGAATGCCTTGAAATGAAAGAAAAATATGGAGACGAAAGAAAAACAAGAATTGTTGCGGCAGAAGGCGAATTCAATGATGAGGACTTAATAAAAGAAGAACAATCAATAATTGCATTAACACATTTTGGATATGTAAAGAGAATGCCTTTAGACACATATAAGAGTCAAAGAAGAGGTGGAAAAGGAATTACCGGAATAACGACAAGAGAGGATGACTTTGTAAAACAAATATTTAGCGCTTCAACGCATGATATTTTATTATTCTTTAGTAATAAAGGGAAATTATATAAACTAAGAGGATTTGAAATACCAGAAGCAGGAAGAACCGCTAAAGGAACAGCAATAGTAAATCTATTATCATTAGATGCAGGAGAAAAGATTACAGCAGTTATACCAATACAGCAATTTGAAAATGATAAATACTTGCTAATGTCAACAAGAGAAGGACTAATTAAAAAGACTGAATTACAAGAATATGACTCAGGAAAGAAAACAGGGTTAATAGCAATAACATTAAAAGAAGATGATGAACTAATAGACGTAAGACTTACAAATGGTGAAGACAATGTTGTTCTTGTTACTAAAAAGGGTATGTGTATAACATTTAGTGAAAAAGATGTAAGACCTGTTGGAAGAACTGCACAAGGTGTTATAGGAATTAGACTTGAAAAAGATGATTGTGTAATTGGAATGGAACCAATAATCGAAAATAGTAAAGATACACTTTTAGCAATAACTGAAAACGGTTTTGGAAAAAGAACTGAATTAGATGAATATAGAGTACAAGTTAGAGGTGGAAAAGGTGTAATAACATACAAAATCACACCAAAAACTGGAGATATTATTGGAATAAGAATAGCAAAAGATGAAGAAGATGTAATGATGATTACAGATAAAGGAACAGTAATAAGAATTGGAACAAAAGAAGTTAGTGTTCTTGGAAGAAATACACAAGGAGTTACTCTCATGAGAACAAATGATGGAGGAAAAGTTGTAAGTATTGAGACTATATCAGAAGAAACAGAAGATTATGAAGAGTCTAAGGAATAAGATTAAAAAGAAAAAGTTGGCTATTTAATACCAACTTTTTTCTTTATTCTAATGTCATCTCCGAAGAAATAACAAGCATTATAATTTCCTATTATTCTAGAAACAATTCTTTCTTCATAAGTATTATATAACTCTTGCAAAGATAAATTTGTAGAAATAATTGTTTTTGTAATTTTATTATCTTGATTCAAAAGTCTAGAATTTAAAATATTAAATAATTCAGTAACTTTAAGACTATTCTTAGATTCTGTTCCTAAATCATCAATAATTAGTAAATCAACAGAATAAATAGATTTAATTATGTTATTTGTTGTTTTACCAAACTTATAATCAATGATATTATCCAACATTATTGGTGCAGTTTGATAAAGAACGGTTTTACCCCTACTTATAAGTTCATTTGCTATACAAGAAGATAAAAATGTTTTACCTAATCCAGTATTACCGCAAAAAAGCAAATTGCTTTCCTTAGTACTATCAAAATTATTTATGAAATCCATAGACATTTTTTTGATAGAAAGAATATTTTCCTTTGGCGAAAGCTTGCTTTTAAATTTATCAACATTCATCTCATCAGAATAATAATCTAATCTAAAATTATTAAAATTCTGATTTTTTAAATCATAAATATTTGAATTATTGTATTCTATATTATATAAATTCTGTTTTATACAATTACAAAGAGTAGAACCATTAGAAGTATTTATATATCCTGTATCATTACATTTTTTACACTCGAATTTAGGAGTTAAATCATTCAAAGAATATCCTGAAGATTCTAAAACTTTTATACGGTTTTCCTTAAGAATTGAGATTTGCTTTTTTAATTCATCTATTTGAGACTTATCTTTTGATGTCAAAGTGGCTTGTATCGCTTTTATTGATAAAGAAGAAATATCATTATCAATTTTTTCAAATTGTGGTACTCTTCTATAAATTTCTAGTTTTTTTTGCCTTGCATCTTCCAAGGCTTTTAACCTTTTTTGATCGTATTTAATCAAAAGAGATTTTAATGTATCATTATTCAAAAAATCACCTCACAGTACAATTACATATTACTATAAAATTTATTCAAATCTTCATATTTTCTTTGATCAAAATTTGACTTTGAAGAAGTTACTTGATTTTCATTTTTAATTTTATTTTTATTCTTTTGATTTTCAATATAATTCTCTATATCAGAAACAGATTTTAAACCTCTTTCATGCCAATCAGTTAATAATTTATCAATGTATTCAAAACTTGGGTTATATTTTGATGTAGTTTTCTTTAATGCGACTTCAATTATATCAATATTATAACCATAAGTAATATTCCATTTTTCAACATAAGCCTCCTCATATACAGAAATATTACGAGACAATCTTAACTTCTTCTTTATTGAATTTGATAAAATATTCAGCTTTTCCTCTTTTTGATAATATAAATCCAAATCACTGAATGTTTTAATCTTGTTTTTATGCCATGCTTCTGCAACGGTAGAAATATACGCTCTATGCAAAGCAGATTTATTAAAACAATATCTAAATAATGCAATCATAACTTCTTCATCAAAACTATATTTTTTAAACCATAAATCAATGTCACCATACCAAGATGGAGACATAACTCCTTGAAAAAATTCATTATTTATGGTATCTATTGCCTTTGCTCTATATTTATTATCAGATACTTTTTGCATATCATCTGCAGAAACAGTAATTTTAGGTTTATAAATCTTGTTAATTTCAATCTCTTGCAAATTAGCAACAGTAAATCCTTGATTTTTGCGAATTAGTAGTCCGATATCTTCCCAATATTTTATAGCATCTTGAATAATTTTTAAGGGTAACTCTAGCTTTTTTGATAAATCATTTATCTTAACATCTTTATTATATTTAGATAAGAAAAACAAATAAAGATAAACTTTTACGAAGTCACCATTAGCTTGAGATAAGTATTCAGTAAAAAAAACATCAGGAACATTAGTTTGCGATAAAATTAAAGAGATATCTCCTTGTTCAATTTTCATAAATATTTACCTCCATATTGTGGATTATATCATTATTTATCGAAATTTACAATAAAAATGAAATTTGTTTATAGTTATTTTACATATTTCTTACACAAATATTTTACACTAATAAAATTATAATTTAAGAATGATATAAGAATAAATTTATTTGTACAAATAAATTTTAGGTTTAATTAAAAACTTTAATATATAAAAAATAATATATAGAATATTCTCATTGTTAAAACCAACAATACTAAACAATAATATTGGAAAGTAAAATAGAATAATAAGAAATATTTTTAAGGTAAGATTATGCAAAATTAAATTAAAAAAAGAATATATAAAGAATAAAAAGATAATATTAAAAATAGCAGTTGGATAATCAATTACTCCAAGCAGTTTATTTTTGAAATTAAAATTTTGTGGAAAAATGTATTTCATTGAGGCTCCTTTACTTATACATACTTTATTCTTTATTTCTTTAAAGTTGAAACCATACTGTTAAAATTTCCGACTGCGTTTAGACCAATTCCACCAAAGATGTCTCTAATGTAATCATTTATCCTTGTTAAAACAAAGATACCACTAATCAAAAGTATTTTATTATTATCATCAATACAAAAAATTACAATAATAATGATAGGAATAAAAATTTGAACTATAAGTAGTGAAAATAGGCATTTGCTCCAAGCTTTAAAAAACCAAGATGTTGAAAAGTTTATTAAACTAAGAAGAGCAAAAGGAGAAAGTAAGAAAAAAACCTGTAATAAAATATATCTGATAGAATAAGAAAATAACAAATTAAGTAAACCAACACTAATAATACTTTTTATTATCCCATCATAAGAAAACAAATTTAAACTTGAATTAGCAATATCTATTTTTTTATTCAAATAAATAATTAATTCTGAAAAGTTTATATCATATCCAATAATTTCTTTTCCAATTGACTGAATAGAGGAAGAAATTAAATAACTAATATTTAATAATTGTTCTAATAAAAAATATGAAAAATTTATAGCAATTCCAAATATTAAAATTTTAAAAACAAATTGACTGGGCTTTTCAATATTGCACTCAACCATATTAGAATAAAAATATTTAATACAGTAAAACACTGAAATTCCAACTAGAATAGCATCAGTTAAATACAAGATACCGTTTTTGCCATTAGAGCCTAGAAGCTTCATAAAGAATGTATTAGACATTATGTCGGAATCAATAAAAGTTATTTTATCTAAATTAGAATAAATATTATTATCAATGGAAGAAAATAAATTATTAAAGATAGTATTTATAGTTTCTATGATAATATTAACAATATCTGACTGTTCCAATTATCCTCCTTAATTAATGAGAGACTTTATTGCGGAAAGTACTAAATCAAGAGCAAGAAGTAAAGCATATGCTATAAGAGAGCCTCTTATTATTTTTTTTGCACTTCTAATTCTTTCCTCATCTCCAAAACTAAATTTTTTCATAAATACGCCCACGCCAACTGCTACAGCAGCTGCAGGAGTAGATAATTTAATAAACCAATTTTCAATATTCTCAAAAGCACTAGAAAGTTTGTTTACTATTTTAGGAGTACCTCCAAAAGAAATTGTATCAATAGAAATCCAAAACAATATGATCAATAAAATAAAATAGATATAAAAAAAATTACTTTTTTTTATTTTCATAAAAATCCTCCTTTAAAAAATAAGGTAACATATTTAACTTTTGTGGTTTAATAATACTCTTTCCAGTTGATAAGAATGCAACACAGGAAAATGTATCTAAATCTTGCGTAAAAAATTTATAATCAAAAATATAATCAAATTGGGAATAAGAATTTATACTTTCAGATAAATTTGAATCCACTGATATAAAATTCTTGAAAAAACAATCATAATTACTCTGCTTTGAATTTTCAGAAAAGGTTTTAGAAATCTTTGATTTTTCTTCCTTCCCAATTTGCTTTTGAATATCTTCAATGGTAAAAATATCATCAGTACGGAACCATAATTTATTAACTAAATTTTGTATAATAACTTTAGCAGAGTACTGACTATTTAAAGAATTCAAAATGGATGTATAACTTTGAGTAGAGATAATATTTATACATTTAGCCTCTCTACTTTGTGAAAAAAAATCAGCATCGGAAGAGGTTACATATTCTTGATATTCATCTGAAATAAAAACCATAGGTCTAACAAAAGTAGGAGAGTTAGAAAGCCTTTTTAATACATCAGTTTGAAAATCAAGTTTTAAATATGCAGAGATTATTTTAGATAAGTTTTTATATTGAGCAATGTTCATATTAAGTACAACTATTTTTCCATCCCTAATTGCTTCATCAAAACCAAAGAAATTCTCATTGATTTTTGATGGGCAAAATGTTTTTTTTACTTCATAATCAGATACAAAACAATTAGTAATTCTAGTAATTTCAGACTTTAACAAATTAAAGTTTCTAGAATCCAAACAGAAATAATCATTTTCTAAAAAGGAAATAGAACTATGTAGATTGTAAATTTCAGCGTCGGACAAATTTCCAGACAGAAATATTTTTCTTATAGTAGATACTTTTTGAGAAAAGTATTCATAATTTGTAACAAGTTTATGAATTTCATCAAAGGAAACATAGTAATTGTTATATAGTCTACAAAAATTTATGCAAGCTTCAAGTATTTGTTCAGCTTTATCAATCCAGTAAGATTCAGAATTATTTGGGGAAAATAACAGCAAAATGTTTTTTAATCGATTAGCTAGTACAGACGCTTTTATGTCAGGCTTATCAAGTGGATTATACTTGTAAAATCCATTTATTTCAATAACAATTACGTCAGATTCACGATTACAACTATGTGCAAATTCTAAAACCTTGTTAGAATAATTACCTTTAACATCTAATATCAAAAAACCAAGTTTTTTAATACAATTAGAAGATTCATATTTCATAAGTTGAAATGTAAACGGATACAAAGCAGATGATGTTTTACCAGAACCAATACAACCAGTAACTAAAATATTTTGATACAAACTACTTTCAGGTATATAAACGTTGTTATTATGCAGATCTTTACCAATACACAATCCAAAATTAGGGGCTATTATATTATTTTTTTTATTTTGATTAGTGTGAATAAATAAAGAAAAAATAAAATTAAAAATAATAATATTTGAAGTAACAAGCGAAAAGATAAAAAGTAATTTTACAATTCTCCAATAAAAAGGAGAATCAATTAAAACATTAAAAAATTTTAAATTACTGTGGATTGTAAGAATATCACATGTAAAAAGAATAGGCTTAAATAGAAAAAGTATAAAACTAAGAACAATCAAAGTAAAAGTACATACTAAAATAATCTTTAATTTTAACTAAGACACCTCCTTTTTTAATTTTAGTTTTAATTTAGAACCTTGTAAATTATGAAAAAATATATTGTTAATTAAAAAATAAATATAATATAGGGAAATTAAAAGATTTAAAATTAAAACAATAAAAAATAAGTCTAAAAGAGTAAAAATAAAAATCACCTCTTCCAATATTTGGCATTATATAACATAATTTTAAATTTGTCTATACTTTTTTAAAAAAATATGCTAAAATATTTATATAAATGCAAAATCTAAGAAATAATAAGGTTAAACATTTAAAAAATTCTTATGAAAGTAAAATATTATAGGGATGAAATTAAATATAAAAGGAGGAAGAAATGAAATTTAATAAAGATACAAAAATTGGTGAGATAATAGAAGTTGCACCAGAAAAAGTTGATATATTACTTGATGCAGGAATGCATTGTATTGGTTGCCCAGCATCACAAGCAGAAACACTTGAAGAAGCCTGCATGGTACATGGAATAGATGTAAATGAAGTAGTAGAAGCTTTAAATAAATAAAAAAGTTGGAGAAGTATCTCCAACTTTTTTAAATTATGTTCCAGCCACCATCAACCTTTAAAACCTGACCAGAAATATAAGAACTATTTGCTAAAAATAAAACGCAATCAGAAACATCATCAACATTTCCAATTCTCATAAGTGGAATATCTGAAATAATTTCATTTTTATCTTCTTCAGATAGAAAAGAATTCATTGAAGTATCTATAATACCAGGAGCGATACTATTTACTCTAATATTAGAAGGTCCGAGTTCCTTTGCTAAAGATTTTGTTAAAGCATCCAGACCAGCTTTAGATATGGAATAAGCGGATTCACAAGAAGCTCCAACTAATCCCCAAATAGAAGAAATATTTATTATTGAACCTTCTTTTTGCGTTATCATAATTTTTGAAACAGCTCTAGACAAGTAAAATGCAGAATATATATTTGTTTTCATTATATGATCAAATTCAGAATCGGAAATGTCATCTACTGTTTTAATCAAATCAACTCCAGCATTGTTTACTAATAAATCAATAGAACCAAATTTATCAATAGTGTAGTTAATAAGAGAATCACATTCAGTAGAATTAGAAACATCAGCTTTAAAAGTATAAACATTAGGACTTGATTTTGCAATTTCTTCAGCAGATTTTTTTGACTTATTATAATTTAAAATAACAATAAAATTATTTGAAGCCAATTTTTTTACTATAGAAGCTCCTATTCCACGGGATCCACCAGTAACAATTGCGACCTTTAAATTATTCAAAATAAAACCTCCTTAATTTTTATAATCATGTAAAATTTACAAAAAAATAAAAGCCAATAACAATAGCTAAACTAAAATCATCGACCTTTAATAATGGAGCCACTTGTCCGATTTGAACGGACGACCTACTGATTACAGATCAGTTGCTCTACCAGCTGAGCTAAAGTGGCATTGGTGACCCCGACGGGAATCGAACCCATGACTCCGCCGTGAAAGGGCGATGTCTTAACCGCTTGACCACGGGGCCAGATAAATGTTTAGGATTTAAGTATTGCTTAAATCCTAAAATAATGGTGAGCCATCGGGGAATCGAACCCCGGACAACTTGATTAAAAGTCAAGTGCTCTACCAACTGAGCTAATGACTCATTTCTGAGTAATTGTGTATAAGTTGAACACATCCCCTATTCTACTACAATAAATATATTTTGTCAATAAGTTTTCATTAAAAATTCACAAAAACAACAAAAAAATTATCAAATAAATAAAAAACAACATATTTTCAATAAAAATTAATTATAAACAATAATATTATATACAAAAAACATAAAAATAAACATAACAAAAAAACGTAAAAAGATAACCTTTTACGTTTTTGAAAAATTTAAGAAAGGAACAAAACTAATTTTCTGAAGACTGTTTCTTTTTGTAATTACCGGAAACAAGTTTTGGAAAATACTTAATTATTTTATATATAGCAAGTTTAATTTTCTTGCTCAATAGATATGTTTTTCTGAGTTTTCTAGGATACTCAATTGCAGAATCTTGAACGATTGCTAAAGCCACAGGTGCAGATTCAACATTAAATGAATAGTTTTTATAATCGTTATTATCCCATGCATTATTATCATTTTTAAAACATAAATTTAAAGAATCAGAATTTGTTAATTTTATCTCTGCTTGAAAACCAAGTTCTGTTTTATTCATTTCAATTTCCGCTAATTCATCCCAATTTGGACCAAAACCATAATGAATAAACACTTTATTGGCATTCTCTTGAAAGAACTTACCTGTATAAGATATTTTAACAACGCTATTTTGTATCAATTTATCTGTATTAAAAAAAATATTCTTAATTAATTCCATAATTTTCTCCTATAATTATTACTTATTATATTATAGACATAATATTGAAAAAATTCAAGCAAATTAACAAAATGTATTATAAATGTAAAATTTGTAATATTTTGTTCTAAAATATTACAAATTATCACTTATTTTTCAACGGTTCCGAGGATTTTTCCAACTATGTAAAAATCAGAGTCTTTTGTAATAATTATATCCGGAATGGAATTATCCTCAGCTCTAAGTACCAAATCTTTTTTTCGAACAATAAATTTTCTAACTATTAAATAACCATTATATTCAAATATACCTAAATCCTTATTATTAAGAGGAGCATTTATTTGAACATAAGCTAAATCATTCTCTTTTAACTTAGGAGACATGGAATTATCGTGAATTCTCAATACAAAAGAAGCTGGACCAATGTCAATAGGACATTTTTGAAAGCCAATAATAGAATCAAAGACAGGGACCGAATCATATATAATGTGATTAACAGCATTATAACCAGTTTGTTCTTCAGTTAAGTCTATATCGTAAGTATACATCAAAGGCTGAGAAGGAACTTTAAGAGCATTACAAATAACTTTTAATGTTTTATGGCTAGGATTTCTTTCCTCTTTTTCAATATGTGTTAAATGTCCAATATTTATATTAGTAACACCAGCTAAATCTGTTTTAGAAACATTCTTATCTTTTCTTATTTTTGCAATCATACTACCAATCATAATATCACTCCTTATGTGCATATTATATAAAAATAAATAAAAAAAGTCTAGTATAATTGTAAAATAAGTTTCAATATGATAATATAGAAACAATAAAAACAAATAAATAAAAGAGGAAGGAAATTTTCAATATGAAAGTATCTCCAAAAAGAAGAGAAAGAAATATTTGTCATTTAACTAATGATAAAAAAATAATACTAATAATATCAATTATTTTATTCCTTTGTGGATTTTCAATTGTTTTTAGCTTAATAAATATGGGAAATGATAAAATATATAATAAAATATTTATACAGGGAATTGACGTATCAGGAAAAACGGAAAATGAGGCAAATGAACAAATAACAAAACTATATAGAGAAAAAAAAATATCAGAAATAAAACTTAAACATGGAGAATATGAAGCGACTATTTCATATGATCAAATAAATGTTAATTCTAATATAAATAAATCTATAGAAAAAGCATATTCAATTGGAAGGAAAGGAAATATAATAACCAATAATTATTCAATTTTATTAAGAAATATAATCAAAAAAGACATAAATTTAGATATAGATATAGATGATGAGGCAATAGAAAATACAATAAATGATGTAGAATCAAAACTACCAGATGTCAAAAAAGAAAGCAGTTATTATATAGAAGAAAACAAGCTAATAATAATAAAAGGGACTAAAGGAGTAGAAATAAAAAAAGATGAATTAAAGAAACTGATAATAGATAAAATTAGAAATCTAACAGATACAAATAATGAAATAGAAATACCAACAAAGGAAACAATACCCGCAGAAGTAGATATAAAAAAAATAGCAACAGAAATAAAAAAGGAACCGAAAAATGCATACATAAGTAAGGAACCGTTAGAGATTCATGCAGAGGAAAATGGAATAGAATTAGCAGTAACAGAAGAGAAAGCAAAAGAGATTTTAAAGGAAGATAAAGAAGAATATGAAATTCCATTAAAAATTACTAAGGCAGGAACAACCGTTGCAGACTTAGGAGAAAATGCATTTGCAAATAAACTAGCAACATATACAACAAATTATGATGCAAGCAATGTAAATAGAAATAATAATTTAGTATTAGCTTCACAAAAATTAAACGGTACAATAATAAATCCGGGAGAAGAATTTTCATACAACAAAGCAGTAGGACAAAGAACGATAGAAGCAGGATTCAAAGAAGCAAAAGCATACGCAGGAGGTAAAATTGTACTAGATGTTGGTGGAGGGATATGCCAATTATCATCAACACTATATAATTCAGCAGTGCTAACAAATTTGGAAATAACAGAAAGACATAATCATTGTTTTTTAACATCGTATGTTCCGGCAAGTAGAGATGCAACAGTATCATGGGGTAGTGTAGATTTAAAATTTAAAAACAATAGAAAGTATCCAATAAAGATAGTATCAAAAGTTGGGGATGGAGTAGTAACCGTTGATATTATGGGAATAAAACAAGAAGGTGATTATACAGTTATAATAGATTCGGCAGTTACAAATATAATAGAAAAAGAGACAAAATATACAGAAGATAATTCAATAGAAAAAGGAAAAAAAATAATTACGCAAAATGGAGAAGATGGATGCACAAGTGAAAGTTACAAAACATTGCTTAAAAATGGAATTATAATATCTAAAACCTTGATATCAAAAGATACATATAATGCATTACCAACAATAATAAAAAGAAACACATAATATGAATGAAAAATTTAAAGGAGAAAAAGCATGAATAAAAATAAAAAAAGAGAAGATTATATAACATGGGACGAATATTTTATGGCAATAGCGAAATTATCCGCAATGAGAAGTAAAGATCCATCTACTCAGGTTGGAGCTTGTATAGTAGGAAACGACAATAGAATATTATCAATAGGTTACAATGGAGCACCAAATGGATTTAATGATGATGAATTTCCATGGGCAAGAGAAGGAGAAGAACTAAACACCAAATATCCATATGTATGTCATGCAGAGTTAAATGCAATTTTAAATTATAGAGGAAGCAGAAAAGATTTAGAAAATGCTAAAATATATGTAGATCTATTTCCATGCAATGAATGTGCAAAATTAATTATTCAATCAGGAATAAAGGAAGTAATATTTTCATCAGATAAATATGCAAATTCGGAAAACAACATAGCATCCAGAAAGTTATTTGATGAATGTAATGTAAAATACAAAAAGTTAAAACTAAATCAAAATAAAAATATAAATATAGAACTGTAAATAAAAAGTAAAATTCAATAATTTTGAGATGGAAAATGTCCTAAAATCATTGACAGATATGCAAAACAGTTGTATAATTGTTTGTGTTAAGATTGATGATTATTAAGTTAATTAAAATTGACACAACAAATGCATCACTAGCTCAGTTGGTAGAGCAGCTGACTCTTAATCACTATGACTTGAAAAAAACTCTTTTGCTATCTTTTGTTATTATATCAAGGAGTTTAGCATTTTTTTATATGTATGTTTTGTAATACAAAATTGTAAAATGCGCCAACTTTATTTAGTTGTAAAATTTAACAAGCACCACTAGCTCAATTGGCAGAGCAACAGACTCTTAATCTGGAGGTTCGGGGTTCGATTCCCCGGTGGTGCACCATTTTAATAATACCTAATGGGTATTATTTTTTTGCAATATGGTAGATGCAACAAGAGTTTTTAACCACATTTTTTGTAATTCTTCAAATTTTTTCATTAATCTTTCATGTTCAGAACTATCAACTATATCATTATTATTATTTTCTGTTGAATTATTTCCTATTCTCCATGCTTGTTCATATTCTTGTTTCTTTCTTTCATCAGTTATAAATATATAATATTTTTGTGTCGTAGAGAAATCTGCGTGTCCCATAAGTTTCATTAAGACAATATCTCTCATTCCTCTTTCAGATAAGAAAGTTGTAAAAGAATGTCTTAAACCATACGGAGTTAGATATTGCAATTTATAAATTTAAATGTTTATATTTAAACTCTTTCTTTTGTTTGTTTTCTATGTTATAATTCTTTTGGACACAAAATATTTACTCCTTATAATGTTTTCTTGTTAATCACATTATAACATATGTATTTATTATGTGTCTTTTTTTTATTTCTAAGTGCGTCACTTAATTTTATCATTTATAGTGCCAGTTCTAATGAAAAAAGAAATTTAATGCCTAATTATTTGATGCAACAAACAATGATAGAATGGGCAATTAGCAATAAATGCAACAAATATGATTTTGGAGGAGTTTTTAATAAGACGAAAGAAAATGGATTATATAGATTTAAAGAAGGATTTTGTGGAGAAAAAGGCTGTATAAGATTTATAGGAGAAATAGATAAAGTATATAATAAGCCATATTATTGGATTTATAACAAATTTTTTCCAATAGTTGAACACATAATAGTAAAAAAACAAAAAAAATGAAACTTTTTTTGAAAATAATTACACTTCTTAATGAAAGGGGTAAAAGATGAGTACTCAAATTACAATAAATTCATTTGAAAAATTTTACAATGACACATATAAAAAAGTGTTAAAATTTACTATTTGTCAATGTAAAGATTTAGATGATGTAAATGATATAATACAAGAAATATATACGGAATTATATGAAAGAATAATTAAGAAAAAAAGCATAGATTTGGATAATGTTGAAGCATATGTAATTGGAATTGCAAGCAATAAAATTAAAAGACATTATTCAGGGACTATCAATAGAGAAGTAAAAAATATAAGCATAAATGATATAGAAATAGAAAGTTTTGAAGATAAAAATTTTAACATAGAGGAAGATCTGATTACAAAAGATAATATCGAACAGACATGGAAATTTATTAGAAACAAGGGAGAAATAACTTCAAAAATATTTTATTTATTCTATGTCTTGGAAGTTTCTATTAAAGAAATCTCAAATGGTTTAAAAATTAGTGAATCAAATATAAAAAACCATTTGTATAGAACTCAAAAAGAGTTAAAAAATATATTTAAGAATGGAGAAGATGCAAAGTGCTTAGTGAAGAAGTAAAATTGATAATGGAGGAAAAATTTGACAAAGGCAAAAACTACAAAAAAATCATTCAGAATGTCAAGAAAAGTAAGAATAGAAGAAAATCATACCTTAAAGCTATGCAATATGCTTTATTGCCATCATGTGCAGTAATTGTTTTAGGAATTGTAGCAATTCCTACTATGAAAAACAATAACAACAAATTTAAAAATGAACTTGCTATTGCTGAAGCAAATAATGAAAATCTTACAAATGGCAATGACGAAATTTACACAAATACAGAAATAAATAGTTCGAATAATGTTATTGTTGAAGAGGATAAAAACATCATTGAAGAAGTACCTACAAGTATTACTGTTGCAAAAGAAGTATATAAAAAAATAGAATGTGGAGAAGCAAGTTGGGCTGTAAATCCAAGTATTCCATCAAATTTGATAAACAAAACATCATCAGTAGTAAGAGTGAAAATCTTATCTGTAAATGATGCTGAAATGATACCTGAACAGCAAAATTTTAAGGATCCATACAGAGCTTATACTCCAGTAGAAATGCAAATTTTAGACAATTTATATGGTAAAAATTTGTCAGGCAAAATAAAGGCATATCTAACAGGAGGTAAAATACAAATTGCAAAATTACAAAATAGTGCTAGTGAAGAACAATTAAAAAATCTTGGAATAAATAATTTATCTTCTGAAGATAAATTGAAATATATTGATTATGAAACATCATACGATTATGATTTAACAATAGGGAATGAATATATAATAATTATAAAGCAAGTAAATAATAATCTATATAAAATAAGTGAAAATGGATACGACATATTTGATGCTGAAACATATAAGAATGTATTAACCAATCAAAAACTTGAAATACAGAAATAATCATAAAATATTGGTACACAAGGTTATAGGAAAACCTATTATAAAATCTAAATATTATAGGAGGAGAAAATAATTTGTTATATGTGTATAAAAGGAGGTAAAAAATGTTAAAAATGAAAAAAAGAATAGTTATAGTATCATTATTGATGATAGTAGCATGTTTATTTTTAAGTACAAAAGTTCAAGCAGCCGAAAGAATATCATGGAATGGAAGATTAAGTTCTGGTAAAGACATTGCTTATTGGATCGATTCAAGTTGCCAATATACAGCAACAATTCCACAAGCAGTAAGCAAGTTAAGATATCCTAGTGGATTATGGAATCCAATCGTTTTAAATAGAACTACTGTAAAAAGTCAATCTAAAATGGATTTCTATCAATACTATGATTCATCATCCTCTACATACGCTTATACTGAATTGTATAAAGCGAAAACAAATGGCTCTGAAAATATAGCATATTTAAGTGAATTAGATTCAATAGAATGGTTATATGGAAAAATATATATTAATGATGCAGGACTTGACCCATTGATTAATGATTTAAGATCAACAATAATATTACATGAAATGTGCCATGTTTATGGCGGTAAAGATGTATATGACAATCCAAATACAATAATGTATGGATATACTCCACAAGTAAGAGGATTGACAAGCGATTTCAATAATGTATTAGTTCAAAAATATAACTACTAATATGAAAGGAGAATAAAGATATGAAAAAGAAATTTTTAATAATAACTGGATTATCAGTTGTTGCAGTAACGACAATAGCAGTAACAGCTATAACATTTGCAAATAGACCCCCTCAAATAGCTAAATTAGAAAGTCCTACTCAACAGATAGAAAGTGTTGCAAATAATAAAAAAATATTTGATGAAATAAGGTCTGAAGCAAGTTACAGTGAAGATCCAACTATTCCATCTAATCTTTTAAAAGGTATAAATAGACATATTGTAAAAATAAGAGTTGACAATATAGGAGATGCAGAGTTCTTACCAACTACACAGTACTATAATAATCCATACAATCCATGTACTCCTATAACAATACAAATTACAGATAATTTATATGGAGACCCTATTCAGCCAATTAACAATAAGATATATATATCAGGTGGAGACATAAAAATATCAAAATTAGAAGAATCTTTAGATGAAACAGATATTGAAAGACTTGGAATTGATACGTTAACAGAATCTGAAAAAAATGAGGAATACATGAGATATTCATCTGAATATTCATATACAATGGAAACAGGAAAAGAATATATAGTTGTAGTGTGTGACATTGGAAACGGTATGTACAAAATAGTAGATGAAGGTTGTGGAATATTTGCAGTTACAAATCCAACAACTAGAAGTGTAAATGGTATCGTTCTAAAAAATGTGCTTACAAGTGTGGAAGTTGAACAAACAAAACTAGTAGAAGATGCAACAGAATTAAAAGTAGACAATACTGTAAGAAATAATACTAATACTGCGAAATAAATAAATTTATATTCTAATATATTAGTTTCTATAAAAAGTAACATTATTTTTTGTCAATTTTTTATTTATATGTTAAGTTTCTATAAAATTAGACAAATAAAATATTGTATAATATATACTAGAAAGTGATATGTATGAGAATAAATAACGAGCTATATATGTATGATATTGTAATATATCAAATTAGAAAATATGAAGTAATTGCAGTTGAAAATGGTAAGCTTAAAATAAAAAGCGAAAATAATGAGATACTGCTATATATTGATGTCTATAAGTGTACTAAAATAAAAGATATATAAATTATGTTTTTTAAATTTAATTGAATAGTATATTTCTATTTATCAATATAAATTATTCAATTAAACTTTTTAAATCTTCATAACTAATATCTAATACTCTACAAAATGCTATTATCTCAAAATCTTTTACAATCATTCTTCCTGTTTCTATTCTGTGGATTTCTGTTATATCTAAATTCACACCGTGTAATTGCAATTTCCTTGAAATTTCGCCTTTTGTGAAATTGTTTCTTTCTCTATAATCTTTTATTAAATTACCAACTACATTGCTTTGATTATTATACTTTTTCAATTAAAATCCCTCACTATTACACGCTTTTGTGTCCAAAAACTTGACATAGATCCACAATTTATTAAGACCAATATTTGGATTTAAATCAAGTTTAGAAATGGTAAAATTAGCATTATAAAATATGTATGTTTAAAATGTGAAAAAGTGCGACACTTAATATTGCAATTTATAAATTTTGTTTTTTTATGATAAATTATTGATATTATTGTAAAAGTAAGGTATAATAAGTAAAAATGCTAGGTTGCACAAGATCAAGATAGGGTTGCTCTTAATCAGAAGGTCCGGGGTTCGACCCACGGTGGTGCACCAAGTAAAACCGTTATATCAAAAGATATAGCGGTTTTTAAAAAAAGTAATATGGAGTAAAACGTATTAAATTTAATATGTTGATATATAAAAGGAAAAATATGAAACAAAAAAATAAAATAAAAGATAATATACCAAAGTTTATAAAAGAAAATATAGAATGGATAATTTTGTCTATAAGTATAGTAATTGTTATAGGACTTATAGAAGATATATTTGCAACAGAACTAATGAAATGTGATACAATTGCATACAGCATATTCATAATGTATTTAAGAAATCCATTTCTTACAGCAATAATGAAATTTATAACGACACTTGGAGGAGCTCCAGTGTTAATAACTATAAGCTTAATATCGATTGTTATATTAAAAAATAAAAAAATAGGAATATGCATAACAGGAAATCTAATAAATATTACTATTTTAAACATAGTTTTAAAAAACACAGTTCAACGACCAAGGCCAGAAGGATATAGGTTAATAAATGAAACAGGCTATAGTTTTCCATCAGGTCACTCAATGGTAAATACAGCATTTTACGGCTTAATAATCTATTTCATATATAAAAATGTAAAAAATATAGCTCTAAGAAATGCCCTTTGTATATTATTAGGAATACTCATACTGCTAATAGGTATTAGTAGAATATATTTAGGGGTACACTACGCAAGTGATGTGATAGCAGGACTATTTATATCATTAGCTTATTTAATAATAGTTACAAAAATAATTGAAAAAAACAAAAAAGAATAAAAAAATAATACTAGAAAAGATTATAGAATCCTCTAGTATTATTTTTTTTAGGAAAATCATATTATAAATTTCCATAACATTTTTTTCTATGAATAAATAAAAATCAATGTCAAAAAACAAATAGGCAACATAAAATACAATATGATAATTAACATTGGAGGCAAAATATGGAAGAAAATGCAAACAAAGTAGTTTCAAAAGATGAAAACAAAGTATTAGAAGTAAAACAAGTATATAAAAGATATCAAGCAAAAAATGGAGAAATAGAAGCACTAAAAGATATAAACTTTGACGTAAAGCAAGGAGAATTTGTAAGTATAATAGGACCAAGTGGATGTGGAAAATCAACTCTTTTATCAATAATATCGGGATTAGAAAGCAAAACAGAAGGAAAAGTCTACATAAAAGGAAAATTAGGATATATGCTTCAAAAAGATAATCTGTTAGAATGGAGAACCATATATAAAAATGTACTTTTAGGACTTGAAATACAAAAAACAGATGCCAAAGAAAATAAAGAATATGCCATAGAATTATTAAAAAAATATGGATTATATGAATTTAAAGATAAATATCCAATGCAATTATCAGGAGGCATGAGACAAAGGGTTGCTCTAATAAGAACATTAGCGGTAAGACCAACAATACTGCTATTAGATGAAGCATTTTCAGCATTAGACTATCAAACAAGACTAATGGTTACAGAAGACATATACAAAATACTAAAAAGCGAAAATATAACAGCTATAATGGTTACACATGACATTTCTGAAGCAATAAGTATGTCTGATAGAGTAGTAGTTTTAAGCCAAAGACCAGCAACCGTAAAAAACATATACAAAATAGAATTTGATATGGCAAATAGAACACCACTAAATTGTAGAGAAGATTCAAAGTTTAGCAAGTACTTTAACTTAATGTGGAAGGAGTTGGAGCAATATGACAAAGCAGCAAATCAAAAAAATACATGAAATAAAAGAGGGGAAAAAAGAAAAAACTAAGGAAAAAAAGAAAAAAGAAGAAATATCAGAAGATAGAAAAAAATACTTAAAAAAAATAAAAAGTACCAAGGTAACAATAATTATAACGCAAATATCAATAGTAGTAATATTTTTAGCACTATGGGAAATTTTAGCTAGAACAGGAAAAATAGATAGTTTCATAACAAGTCAACCATCCAGAATACTAAAAACTTTTATAAACTTATCTTCTAATGATCTATTAAAACACCTAAAAATAACTTTAATAGAAACATTAACAGGATTTTCCTTAGGAACTATCTTAGGCATAATAATTGCAATAATACTATGGTGGTCACCATTTATTTCAAAAGTATCAGAACCATTCTTAGTTGTACTAAATAGTTTACCTAAAATAGCACTAGGACCCGTAATTATAATATGGGTTGGTTCAGGAATGCCCGCAATAATAGTAATGGCATTGGCAATTTCACTAATAGTTACAATCTTAGACATCTTAAATGGTCTAATTGGAACTGATAAAGAAAAAATAAAAATGGCAAAAACATTTAAAGCAAATAAATGGCAAGTACTAACAAAAATAGTAATGCCAGCAAATATTGCGACACTGTTTAATACACTAAAAGTAAATATCGGATTATCTCTAGTAGGAGTCATAACAGGAGAATTCTTAGTATCAAAAGGTGGATTAGGATATTTAATAGTGTATGGTGGGCAAGTATTTAAACTAGACCTAGTAATGACAAGTGTAATAATATTAGCTGCTGTTGCTGCAATAATGTACGAAAGTATAGAAATAATAGAAAAAAAAATCTTAAAATAAAGATTAATAATTTAGGAGGATTAAAATGAAAAAAACATTAATATCTATTGCATGTATTATTATGATGATAGCAGTAGTTGTAACATGTGTATTAATCTCACACAAAAAATCAGAATCAAGTGAAGAAAAAAAGCTAAAATCAATAAAGTTAAACGAAGTAACAAGATCCGTATTCTATGCACCACAATATGCTGCAATTTCACAAGGATTCTTCAAAGATGAAGGTCTAGAACTTGATATTACAACAGGGCAAGGAGCAGACAATGTAATGACATCATTACTATCAGGGCAAAGCGACATAGGGCTATGTGGACCAGAAGCCTCAATATATGTTTATAATGAAGGCAAAGAAGACTATGTTCAGGTATTTGCACAATTGACAAAAAGAGATGGTTCATTTTTAGTAAGCAAAAATCCAACAAGTAATTTTAAATGGACAGATTTAAAAGGAAAAACCGTAATACCAGGAAGAAAAGGCGGGGTTCCATATATGACTTTACAGTATGTTCTTAGACATAATGGAATAAATACAGAAACCGATTTAAGACTAGATGACAGTATAAAATTTGATTTAATGGCAGGAGCATTTACAGGGGGAACCGCAGAATATGTAACTTTATTTGAACCAACAGCGTCAATGACGCAAGATGCTGGAAAAGGATATATTGTAGCATCAGTAGGAGAAGCTTCGGGAGAAGTTCCATATACAGCATATTGCGCTAAAAAAAGCTATATATTAAATAATAAAGAGACAATTGAAAGTTTTACAAAAGCAACATATGAAGGACAGAAATGGGTAAGGAATCACACAGCAAGAGAGGTAGCAGAAGCAATACAAAGTTTCTTCCCAGATACAAGTATAGATTCACTAGAAAAGTCTGTAAAATCATATAAAGAAATAGATGCTTGGAATGAAACCCCAGTATTAAAACAAGAAGCCTTTAATAAATTACAGACAATAATGACGGAAGCAGGAGAATTAAAAACACAAGCACCTTATGACAAAATAGTAAACAACGAATTTGCTGAAAAAGTAAGTAAATAAAATAAAAAATAGCTTAGATTTTCTAAGCTATTTGTATTTAAGACAAAACAATTTTTTATAAGCTAAAGTATATGAATATTAAAAAAACAGTAAATGTAGGGAACACTAGAATTTTTCAAAATAATATGGTATACTATAACGTATAAAAGTAAAAATATAATGTAAAAGACTTGACAATGTAATAAAAGGAGAAAGACAAATGCCAAATATTAACGATTATATAGAATGGAGAGGGGATTTAGAATTTGATAAATCACCATTAAATGAAATAGATAATATGATTTTATCAAGATTTTCATATTTGCCATTCCACCAAATAGATTTTAAATCAGGTGAAACAATCGAAAAAATAATGGAGAGGTTTAATACATTTCCTGTAGAAAAGTTTAATATTGAAGGTGATAAGCCATTGTCAGAGAATCTTTATAAAAGTGAAAGATTTAAAGAGATAGTTGTAACGGATTATTATGCAAATACAGATGCTGAAGCAGAAAAACAGTTTTCAGCAATAACATTACATTTACCAGATGGAACAATATATGTATCATTTTGTGGAACAGACAACACCTTAGTAGGATGGAAAGAAGATTTCAATCTTAGCTTTATGCATAATATCCCAGCACAACTAGAAGGAGTAAAATATCTAAAAGAAATTGCAAGTAAATATGATGCAAAAATACATATAGGAGGACACTCAAAAGGAGGAAATGTTGCAGTTTATTCGGCAGTTTTTTCAGGGAAAAAAATCCAAGACAGAATAATAGATGTAACAAACCATGATGGCCCCGGATTTGACAACACAGTAACAGAAACAGAAGAATATAAAAGAATATTAGAAAAAATTCACACCTACATACCGCAATCATCCATAATAGGAAGATTGCTAGAACATGAAGAAAAATACAAAGTAGTGCAAAGTATCGAAAAAGGAATAATGCAACATGATATTTATTCTTGGCAAGTATTAGGAACGAAGATTATTCAACTTGAAGAAGTAACAAATGGAAGTGAATTTATAAATCAAACCGTAAGAAACTGGTTAAAAGAAACCACACCGGAGCAACGAAAGGAAAGTATTGATATTTTATACAAAGTCATAGAATCTACCAATGCCACAACCTTAAGAGAAATTTCAGGAGCAATATTCAAAAATATAGGAGTAATATTAAAAACATACAAAAATGTAGACGAAAAAGATAAAAAGATGATAACACAAATGGCATTAAGCCTTGGTACAGCTGCAAAAGAAAGCTTAAAAGAAAAATTTTCAAAATAAATAAAATTAGGAGGAATTAAATGTTAACAGTTACAGGAGTATCAGTAAGATTCGGAAAAAGAAGCTTATATGAAGACGTAAATATAAAATTCAACAAAGGATGTTGCTATGGCATTATAGGCGCAAATGGTGCAGGAAAATCCACCTTTTTAAAGGTACTTTCTGGAGAGTTAGAACCTAGTAAAGGAGATGTAAGCAAGGACAAAACAGAAAGAATATCAGTACTACAACAAAACCATTTTGCATATGAAGAATATTCAGTAATAGACACCGTCGTAATGGGAAATAAAGAATTATATAAAATAAAGAGTGAAAAAGATAAAATATATGCAAAACCGGATTTTAATGAAGAAGATGGTATGAAAGCTGCAAAACTAGAAGAAAGATTTGCTGAACTAGACGGATGGAATGCAGAATCAGATGCAGAAAGTCTACTAAACGATTTAGGAATCTCACCAGAAAAGCATTATAAATTAATGAGCGAATTGGAAGCCAAGGATAAAGTTAAAGTTTTATTAGCACAAGCACTGTTTGGAAATCCAGATATTTTATTATTAGATGAGCCTACAAATGATTTAGACTTAAAAACAATTTCTTGGTTGGAAGAATTCTTGATAAATTTTGAAAATACAGTAATAGTTGTATCACATGATAGATACTTTTTAAATAAAGTATGTACACATATTTGCGACGTAGACTATGGAGAGATAAAAGTATACCCAGGAAATTATGATTTCTGGTATGAATCTAGCCAACTACTTCAAAAGCAAATGAGAGAGCAAAATAAAAAGAAAGAAGAAAAAATAAAAGAACTACAAGACTTTATTGCGAGATTTAGTGCAAATGCATCAAAATCAAAACAAGCAACATCAAGAAAAAAATCACTTGAAAAAATAGAATTAGATGAAATAAAACCATCAAACAGAAAATATCCATACATCGATTTTAAACCAGACAGGCTTCCAGGAAACGAAATATTAGAAGTTAAAAATCTAAATAAAACAATAAATGGAGAAAAAATATTAGAAGACATCTCATTTAAGGTAAAAGACAAAGATAAAATTGCAGTTCTAGCTGAAAATGAAAATGCAATAACCATATTATTCAAAATAATTTCGGGAGAAATGGAGCCAGATTCAGGCGAAATCAAATGGGGAACAACAATAACAAATAATTATTTTCCAAAAGACAACAACTATTTATTTAGTGGGACAGAAAGTATAACAGATTGGTTAAGAGGATATTCAAAAGACCCAGACGAAACTTATGTGAGAAGCTTTTTAGGAAGAATGCTTTTTTCAGGTGAAGAGGCACTAAAATCAGTAAATGTTCTTTCAGGAGGAGAAAAAGTTCGCTGTGTATTATCAAAACTAATGCTTTCAGGTGCAAATTTTCTAATAATGGATGAGCCAACTAACCATTTAGACATGGAATCTATAACAGCATTAAATGAGGGAATGGAAAGATACCAAGGAAACATGATTTTTACATCACATGACCATCAGCTAATGCAATCTGTTGCAAATAGAGTAATAGAAATAAAAAAATCTGGATTGATAGATAAAGAAGTAACTTATAATGAATATCTAGGAATAGAATAAAAAACAAATTAAATAATACTAAATCCCTTATCCTTATTATTTTTTAATAAGAATAGGGGATTTTTATAAAGATAAAAGAATTTCTTATTTATATTTTGCTTGAATTTTTTCTATAGAAGCATAATCATTTTTTAAAATATCTAAAAATACATTAGCAACTTCTGGGTCAAATTGTGTACCAGAACATTTTTCTATCTCAGCTGAAACGACATCCAAAGGTAATGCATTTCTATAAGTTCTTTTTGAAGTCATTGCATCGAAAGTATCTGCAACAGCAGAAATTCTAGCAACTAATGGAATACTATCTCCAGATAATTGACTTGGATAACCATGACCATCATACCTCTCATGATGATATTTAATAATAGGAAGTATGTCAGCAAATATCTCGGTATTCCCAAGAATATGAGCCCCAATCGATGGATGATTTTTTATTTGAGAATACTCGTCAGTACTTAACTTAGAATCCTTCAATAAAATACTATCAGGAATTCCAATTTTACCAATATCATGAAATAAACCACCAATTTTCAAAATATGCAAAGTGGAATCATCTAATCCCATTTTACGACCAATCAATATAGAATATTCAGACACTCTGTCAGAATGTCCCCTTGTATAAGGATCTTTTGCCTCAACAGTATATCTCAAAATACCAATAGTATCTAAATATGCCTTTTCAAGTTCCTCGTTTTTATCCTTCAATTCCTCATTTATTTTTGAAATCAAATGCATTTGATCAACGGATTTTAAACCAGATTGAATAAGCAAAAGTAATTGATCAAAATTATTACTTTTTTCACAATATCCTTGAATATCTAATTGCTTTAATGTTTGTAAAGGCGGAGCCAAATCTTTATGACCAGTTAATAACAAAATATATAAATCCTTATCAAATTTTCTAATTTCTTCAACAACTTGGTCACCATGCAATTCATCCATTATAAAATCTAAGAGTAATAAATCATAATGCTCTTTTTTTAAAGCAGAAATAGCATCCAAAGGATTAGAGAAGCAAGTCAACTCATAGCCAGAACGTCTTAACACAACCTTTAGCGAATCAAGTATTCCGGTATCATCATCGACTGCCATTATTTTATATGGAGAGGTCTCAGAGTCCTGCATATATTTTCTCATAATTACCAACTTTCTTCTAAATAAAAATTATTTAAATAATACTATATTTAATTATTTTCCTTCTTTTGTGGCAATATAACGTTAAACGTAGTTCCTTTACCAACTTCAGATGTAAAATTCATGTCTCCCTCAAAATTTCCTTTTATAGTAGAATATGACATAAATAAACCTAAGCCAGTACCATTATGTCCTTTTGTAGTAATCATGGAATTAAACAGTCTTTTTTGAACTGCAATAGGAATTCCAGATCCATAATCACTAACGGATATCAATATATTATTATCTTTTGACGAAATAGTCAAGTCTATTTTATTATTTGGTACATCATTATAAGATTGAATTGCATTAGAGATAAGATTATTAACAACTTGAACGAGGTTGTTAACATTTCCATCAATAAATGTAGATGGTGTTATATTGCAATTAACATTAAGGGTAATACACGCACTCTTTAATTCATGCTTCATCAAAATATCTACACGTTTTAATAATTCATCAATAGAAAATCCATTTGAGCTATTATCATTCATATTAACAGCCTGTCCTTTAACGGCTGTAATAATATCAGACATATAAGAATCATAGGAATTTACTTTAGAGATCCAATCACACATATCATGAGCGATTGCATGATGATCTTCTTTTGTAACATCAGGATCATCTATCGATTTGTTATATTCAGTTACTAAATCCTGCATTCCCTCCATGGCTCCTGCAATAGACATAATAGGGGTTTTTAAATTATGAGCAATACCTCCGACCATCTGTCCAAGAGTAGCAAGTCTTTCACGTTCCATCAGCATATTTTGACTGTTTCTAATTTTGGCAATATCACTCTTAGTAAGTTGTTGAATCTGATTAAAAGAAAAAGTTAAAGCACCAATTTCATCATTTGAAAATACAGGTAAGACATATTCTCTTTCAACATCCTTCCCGGCAGCAATTTGAGAAAGTTTGTCTGAAACTTGAGAAATATTCTTACTGATATTTTTAGTAAATATAAATAATATAATAATATAAATTGCAGTACATACAATAGATGTAAGAGCATAAAATGAAACTGAAGACAGATTCATAGTAGAATATTTAAAGCCAACTAAAGCCACTTTACCATTTGATAAAGTAACATATTTTCCATAAGCTTCTTCCTCAACACCAAAATACTCATAAAGTCTCCCATCTGTCTTACCAATAAAGTTTTTCGCATACTCTAAGAAAAACTGTGTAACATTTCCATTAGGCTTTGAATAATAGGTTGAATCGTCAGTGAGTATAAAATAATAATTCGAAGCATCTCTAAGAGAAACAGTATCTAATTTTTCCTTTAATTCGGAGATACTTAAATTATTTAAATCTAAGGATGACATTTCTTGTTTATAAAAATAATATCTACTCTCACCATCCTGCTCAGCAACTTTTGAATATCCTAATAAAGAAACAGTAATCATTATAAAAATAAACAAAGGCATAAGATTTTTTATTAAGCTTATATAAAATTTTGTTTCCTTTTGAGGCATTGTAATGTTTTGATTAATTCTATAAGTTGACTCTATAATTTTATTTAAGTCGCCCTGTATTAAAGCCATTGAAATAACCCAAGACGCAGTAAAAAATGAACAGTAAATCAATAAAAATTTCAAACATAAAACAATACTTATCTTAACCATAGAAAATAATAATGTAAGCATTAAACAAAGCAATAATGTTTGTACAAGTAAAAGTTTATTTGGAATTTTAAAACAAATTTTTCTAATCTTCTCAGTTTCAGCAGTTGAAACATCTTTTTTATCCTTCTTTAAATATTTAAAGATATCCGAGAAAAACAAGTGAATAAACAGTACTTGTAACAAGATTGCAATAATTCCAAGCAGTAAATACTGCTGATTATGGGATAATGATTCAATCTTCATTTGAAAACCAACATCCTCAGAATAAGGAGGGTAGTTGGAAAGAATTGGAACCAAGAATCTCATAGTAAGAATTATTACAACCTCTATGCTAATTAGTTTTAAATAAATTCGTAATTTAATATTTTTCATAAATTCCTCCAATTAAAAGAAAAAATAGCAATTTTAATCTTTTAAGATATTAAAAATTTTATCTAGGTATTTATCATTAACTCTGTTCCATCTAAACCCAGCTTTATTTAATTTAAATAAAGTAAGCATATTACTTGCGGGAGTTTCAACTTTAGAAGGATTTAATAAATCATTAAGCAAATGAGCAGAATAAGGACTTTTTAAATTCTTAATCTTAGTAATCTCATCTTCTACACTTACACTAGCTAATTTGTACTTTTTAAATAATTTTTTGACTGAAATCATATTATTATTAAAAATATGATAAATAGTATTAGATGCAGATATATTTAGCAACTTAACTATGGATTTAGCACATAAATCGACAGGGCTTAAATCAAATTTTAGCTTAGAATAACTACTTGGAATAGATTTCGTATCTAGTATTGTCTTAATTCTAGCTAAAAAACCATTATCATATCTGTTCTTTTGAAAGTGTCCATCACTGAATCTAGGCATAATGTTTCCAAGCCTAAATATTTTAGCATTAACCCACCCTTTACTAATCGCATCTAAAACCTTACATTCTGCTTCATATTTTGTAATCATATAAACATGATTATTAAATGATTGATTGATATTTATTTCCTTTTCTGTTAGTACTTTCTTTTCAGAAACATCGGAAAAACCACCAACAGAAAGAGTGGAAATATGAGCCAATTTAGCATTCGAATCATAAGCTAATTTTATAATATTTTCAGTACCAATAACATTTGTTTTATAAAACGAATTATAATTACCAAAATGTTTAACATTTGCACCACAATGAATTACTGTGGTTATCTGATTACAAATTTCAAAATAGTAATTTTTATCTAATCCCAAAAATTCATCTTCAAAGTTTCCAGCAATTGCAATTACTTTATCCATCCAAGAATTAGAATAGTCACTAAAATACAACTTCAAAGAATTTCTCAATCTATCAATAGGATTGGTAGTATCCTTATATCTAATAAGGCAATAAATTTTTTTGACTTTAGGATTATCAATTAGTTCACGTAAAATATGTATTCCAAGGAATCCAGTTGACCCAGTCAAAAATACACTTGATAAATCAAACCTAAATTTTTTATTTGTCACTTGAATATTATAAAGTTCGCTAATATAAGCAACATCTTTTTTATTATTAGCAATTGCATCAGCTAAAGATTCAATTGTTGAATTATTATTTATTCTCTGAATTTCGACATTGTATTCTGATAAAGTAGTAGCAAGTTGCATAACATCCAAAGAATCAAGTCCAATATCTTGAAAAAAGTCATCTTTAATTGAAAGATTAGACACATTTTTTTGTGCACAAATAATATTATAAATCTTCTTTTCTAAATCAGTCTTAGGTAACACAATATCTTTTTTAATAGATTTGACGTTTTCAAGTAATTTTTTTCTATCAATTTTTCCATTATCATTTATAGGCATTACTGAAACCTGATACAATTTTGGAATCATATAAGATGTCAAGTTTTTTCTAATCTGATCTAAAACAGAATTTGTATAATCCGCTCTCTGAGTTTCAATAAAACCAATTAAAGATTTTGTATAATTGTTATTTTCAATAGGGAAAACCACTGCCTTAGAAACATCTTGGCACTTTAGCAGTTCTTTCTCAATTTCTTCAAGCTCAACTCTAAAGCCTCTAATCTTAACTTGATTATCATTTCTACCTATATATTTAATTCTTCCGTCCTGATCGAAATATCCAACATCACCAGATTTATAAAGAGTACCCAAAGATGTTTTTATAAATTTCTGTTTAGTCATTTCTTCATTGTTAAAATAGCCACTACAAACACTCTTACTTGTAATACATATTTCACCTTCACAGCCAATACCAAGAGCTTCTCCAAATTTATTAACAATGGTTATATAATAATTATCAAGAGGACGACCAATAAGAATATTGTTGTTTTTTATATCAGAATCAGTAATTTCTCCCATTATAGCAAAAATAGTAGTTTCAGTTGGACCATAACCATTATAAATTGGAATATCAGGATAACGTTCTTTCCAATATTTTAAAGGCTCAGCAAATACAGCTTCTCCACCTAAAATCACAAGTCTTAAATCAATGATTTTTTTATTTGAAAGCTTCATTGCATCTAAAACCTTATAAAAATATGCAGGGGTTTGATTCAAAATAGTAACTTTCTCATCAATGACCAAATCAAGCATTTTCGAAGGGTTTACTGTAATTTCTTTTGGAACAATTACTAATTTTCCACCATGAGTTAAAGAACCATAAATTTCCCAAGCTGAAAAATCAAAAGTATAAGTGTGAAACAACGTCCATACATCCTTATCAGTAGGTACAAAATTTTTATAAGTGGAATTTAGCAAATTATTTATGTTGATGTTAGTCATCATTGTTCCTTTAGGTTTTCCTGTTGAGCCGGAAGTATAAATAACGTAAGCAAAATCAGTCATTTTAATATTAGACTTTACAGGCAAACATTTTTTAGAATAATCTATATCATCAATAAAAATACAAGATTCCGTTTTGTGAAATTCAGCGTACTTTCTATGAGTAATCAAAAACTTACTGCTACTATTATGAATAATATAATTAACTCTATCATTAGGCCAAAAAGGATCAATAGTAACATAATAAGCTCCGACTCTCAAAGTTGCAAGCATAGAAATAACCATATCCAAGCTTCTCTCAACCAAGATACAAACGGGAACGTTACCTGAAATGCCAAAATCCCTCATGTAACTTGCAAAAGTATTAATTCTGTTATCTAGCTCTTTATAAGTGAGCTCTGTATTTTCAAACTTTAGAGCAATATTACTTGGATGTTTGCGTACCTGTTCATCAAAAAGAGTAATTAAAGGCTTATTTGGAGAATAAGTTGTTAAACTATTAAATTTATTTAAAACAAGATTTTTTTCTGATTCATCCATAATATCAATATCACTAATATTAGAAAAAGAACCTGAAAGAATTTCTTTCATAATATTAGACAATCTATTAAAAACAAGTTGAATTTCGTTCTCGTTACAAAAGGCCTCATTATAATCCAAAGATAAAAAATATTTCCCCTCTCCATTATAATCTGTTATATGAAGTTCTAGGCTAGTTTGTTGAGAAGCCGAGAAATTCCAAAAATGCTCAAATTCATAATCTACATTTTCTAAATCAGGTCTAATATTTTGATAAGAAATAATAGTATCAAACAAATTTGAATTTGATGTATCCTGAGAATGCACATAATTTAAAATTTCAGTATAAGGGTATCTCTCATGTCTCAAAATTCCAATAAGCTTAAGTGAAAGAGAACTAATAAAATCTATAATATTATCATCATTAGAAACATGGATTTTTAAAGGAACAGTTGAAACAAACATACCAACAGTATCCTTATAAATAACGTTCTTTCTATTAAGCAAAGGTGTTCCAATTGTAAAGTCAGTTTTAGATTGAACTTTTAATAGATAAATAGAATAAACTGCAATAAAAAAATTATATGGGGTAAACGAATGACTTTTGCAGTAAGAATTTATTTCATCGCTAAAATCTATAGACTGAGTATATCTTTTAGACTGTGTAGTCTTTTTTACACAAATCTCTTTAAAAGGAATTGCCTCAGGAAGATTATCTGAATACTTTTCCCAAAAAAGTTTATCTTTTTCAAAGCTATTACTAGATAGGTATTTTTTTTCATTATCAAGAAAATTTAAATAAGATGGATGAGAGACATTCACATCTAAATTGTTTGCAAATAATTTATAATATTCATTAAATTGCCTAAATAAGATTTTTGTGACCCATGCATCACCAATAATATGATGAATCTTTATATATATGGCTGTTTCATCATTATTTAACTTATATATTACAAACTTATAAAGTTTACTATTTTGAAATATAAATGGAATTTTTGCATCATCCTGCATTTCAATTTTTAAATCATCAATAGACTTGTCTTTACAAATCTTAATAGGGAAATCTTCATAAATAAAATCTTCTACATATTGGAAGACACCATTTTCTGTTGACTTGATTTTTACCCTTAAGCCATCATTTTCTTCAACAATTTTATTTAAAACTTTAACACAAATATCAGCATCAAAGTCTTTCTTCATATAGAAGGTAAAAGATAAATTGTTAATAGGAGTACCATTATAAAATTGCTCTCTCATATAAATATTCTTTTGTGGACTAGTTAATTCAAACAAGGTCTGTTCTAGCATGCTTTTAATCCTCCTCTAGTAATATAAAATATCTAAATGAATTATATTATTAAATATAAAAAAAATCAATAAAAATGGCGAACTTTGTCAAAATGTTGTAAGTCCATTTATAAAATCAATAAAATAAAGGTTAACATTATTGTAAAAGCACAAATGGTATGATAAAATTTAAGCAAAATTTAATATAAGTAAATTATAATAAAAACATTAAACAATCTTTAACAATAGGAGAAAATATGAAAATTTTAATAGTAGAAGATGATAAAATTTTATCAGATACAATAAAGCAATGCATAGAAAAAAATTATGAAGTTGAACAAGCATTTGACGGAGAGGAAGGCGAATTATACGGAGAGCAAAATATCTATGATGTAATAATTCTGGATATAATGATGCCTATAAAAAATGGATACCAAGTATTAGAAGAATTAAGAAAAGAAAAAATTTATACACCTGTATTGATACTCACAGCAAAAGACTCTTTAGACGATAAAATAAAAGGATTTGATGTAGGAGCAGACGATTATTTAGTAAAGCCATTTGAAAAAGCCGAATTGCTAGCAAGAATAAATGCAATGGTACGTAGAAACAACAGAACATTTTATAAAGGGGAAATTAGTTTTAAAGAATTAAAATTAAACTTAGAAACGAGAAAGGCAACCATAAATGAAAGTGAAATAATATTACAAGGAAAGCAGTTTGATATGTTAGAATATTTAATAAATTATAAAAACAAAATAATAACCAAAGAGCAAATTTTCGATAAAATATGGGGATTCGATTCAGAAACTTCAACAAACGTTGTTGAAGTATATGCAAGTGCAATAAGAAAAGAACTTAAAAAATACAATTATGACAAATATATAAAAACAGTAAGGGGAGGAGGTTATATGCTATCTGAATAAAACATGTACACGGTTACTAAAAAGATAGAAAAATAAAAATGACGGAACAACAATTAATAAAACAACAACTAATAAAAAATATGCTTCTAAATTTAATAACATTTACTCTAATATTCTCAATACTAGGAATAATATTATATAGCAAAGTAGAAAGCTCAATTTACAAATCATCAGATCAAGAGCTTACAAATAAAAGAAATATAATTGGAATATTATCAAAAATGGAAAACGCATCAAAAGAAGGTAATGATAATAATAACGAAATAAAACTAAATATTGAAAGTGGTAAATCAAACTCAAATAAACCAACAAATATGAAACAAAATGAAAATCTGATAATAAATCCAAGAATAGTATATTTAATAAGAAATAGTGATGGAACAATCAAAATGCAAGGGCAGTTGGCAGATACATTTAATACTATAAAATTTGATTCAAATTATTTAGATAAAATATACAAAATCCAAATTGAAGAAATGTATAATTATAGAGCTATAAATTATGAAATACAAAATAATAATGAAACCATATATGTACAAGCACTGATAAATGTAGATGCAGAAGAATCAATACTTAAAAACTTTTCCAAAACACTTATAATTTCAATATCGGCAAGTATAGCAATCTCAATTATAGCAAGTTATATATTATCTAAAAAAACACTAAAACCAATAATAGAATCATGGAAAAAACAAACTGAATTTGTTCAAAATGCTTCTCACGAACTACGTACGCCATTAACAATAATTCAAGCAAAACAAGAACTGTTACTAGAAGAACCACAGAGCAAAATAATTGAAAAATCAGAAGATATAACTATAACATTAAATGAAACTAGAAGATTATCTAAATTAGTAAAAGATTTAATGGAATTAGCAAGATCAGACTCTGCAAAGTGCAAGTTAAATAAAACAAAAGTAAAGGTAGACGACTTAATAGAAAAAGTAGTAGAACCATTTAAGGATATGACGGAAATACAAGGGAAAAAACTAGAACTAAAATTGAATTATAATAGGGAAATCGAAATAGATCAAAACAAAATTCATGAAGTACTCGTTATAGTTTTGGATAATAGTATGAAATATACGGAAAAAGGTGATAGTATTATCATTTCAACAGAAGAAAAAGATGGAAAATTAGTTCTTGACATTGCAGATACGGGAATCGGAATAAGTGATGAGGCAATAAATCACGTATTTGAAAGGTTTTATAGAGAGGACAAGGCAAGATCAAGACAAACGGGAGGAAGCGGATTAGGACTATCAATAGCAAATTCAATAGTAGTAGAAGAACATGGAGGAACAATTACTGCAAAACATAATAAGCCCAAAGGAACTATTATAGAAATAAAATTAAAATAATGCTTAAAAAGCATTATTTTTTTTATTTAAGCTAATTTTAAGAAAATACAGGTAATATATACTTAATCAAAATAAGGAGGGAAAAAAATGAAAGATAAAATTTTGATGTTAATAATTGGTGCTTTAATAGGAGCTATTATCACTGCGGGATGTTTTCTAATATTCGGAAACAAAAATTATAACCAATTTGATGGAAAAGGACCAGGAGGACAATCTCAAATGGGCAACTTTACACCAGGAGAAATGCCAGAAAAAATGGAAAATCAAATAGCACCATCACAAACTGATGGAACAAATAGCACAAGTAACACATAAACAAAACAGTCTTTATAGGCACTATAACTAGAATTAAAGTTGCTAAACATAAAACCATAATAAGAAATCACAAAATATGATTAACAACTTTAATTATTTTAAAATAAAATGGAGGTTTTTATAATATGAAAAAAAATAAAAAAATAAAAAAATATATAATAATGGGTAGTATATTACTACTTATTGTAATTGCGATAATAGCAGTAATCATAATAAATAGTAATAAAACAAAAGAAAGCACATTAAATACAGCAATAGTACAAAAACAGGCCAGCACACAAACAATACAAAAAACATTAACAGGTTCTGGACAAATCGTGACTTCAGAAACAGAAAAAATTTCATTAACAACAACTAAATATTTTGAATCAATGTGCGTAGAAGAGGACGACACTTTAAAAGAAGGAGAAAACATTTTAGAGTATTCAGATGGAACATATTTAACAGCCCCTTATGATTGTATAATAGACACTTACTCGGTTCCTGAAACAGAAAGTAAATGTACTTCAAGTAATTATGTACAAATAAAAAACATAGCAAAATTAAATATGACATTAAGTATAAATGAAAGTGAAATAAATAGCGTATCAGTAGGACAAAGTGTAACAATAACCGTAAATGCTGTAGAAAATAAAACATATACAGGCACAATCTCAAAAATTGACGCAATAGGAACATATTCAACAAGCGGAAGTACTTTTACTGCGACAATAGAATTCGAGAATGATGGAAATGTAAAAATCGGAATGTCAGCATCTTGTAGCATAATACTAGAAGAAGCAAAAGATTGTATAGCAGTTCCAATAGCAGCAATTCAAACTAGTGGTAATAGCAAATATGTAATTGTAGTTAAAGATGACGGCACAACAGAAAACGTAACAGTAGAAACAGGAATATCAAATGATTCGTATGTTCAAATAAAATCAGGCTTAACAGGAACGGAAACTGTACAAATGATTGAAACAACATCTACAAACACAAGAAGCTTTTCAAAAACAACAAGTTCAACAAGCACACAAAGTGGAATGCAAGGAATGATGGGAATGCCAAGTGAAATGAGTAGTTCTATAGGAGGAGAAGTTCCAAGTGGAATGCAAAGACCAACTAACTAAAATGTCTAAATATAATTTGAAAAAATTAGAAAGAGAGAAAAAATGATAGAATTAAAAAATATAAATAAAAGCTTTTATATGGGTGATGAGGAAATAAAAGCCCTAAACAATATAAATTTTAAAGTAGAAAAAGGAGAATTTGTATCAATAATAGGACCATCTGGCTCTGGAAAATCAACTCTTATGAATATTTTAGGACTATTAGATGTACCAGATAGTGGAGAATATCTCTTGGAAAACAAAAATGTAGGAATATTAAAAGATAACGAACTTGCACAAATACGAAACCAAAAGATAGGTTTTGTATTTCAAAATTTCAACTTACTTCAAAAATTAAACGCTTATGAAAACGTAGAAGTACCACTAATATACCAAGGGAAAAGAAATAAAGAAGCAAAAGCAATAGCATATGAATATTTAGATAAAGTAGGATTAAAGGGTAGAGAAACACACTTACCAAAGCAACTTTCGGGAGGACAGCAACAAAGAGTTGCAATAGCAAGAGCATTATCATGTAAGCCAGACATTATCTTAGCAGATGAACCAACAGGAGCATTAGACTCAAAAACAAGTATAGAAATTATAGAAGAATTAAAAAAATTAAATCAACAAGGTCAGACAATAATACTAATAACACATGATATAAATGTAGCTAAAAAGGCAAAAAGAATAGTAAAAATAGCAGACGGAAAACTAAGCGAATTTAATGTCAACTACTAAGAAAACAAGGTATAAAAGAAAGACTAACTGATTTCAAATTTTAAAATAAAAAGAAAGGAAAAGTGGAAAATTTAATGAAAATCATTGAAATAATAAAAACATCATTAAAAAACATCTCAAGCAACAAATTAAGATCTGCACTTACAATGCTAGGACTTATTATAGGAATTGCATCAGTAATTATTTTGGTTGGAATTGGAAATGGAGCATCATCACAAGTAAAAAGTAAAGTTCAATCACTTGGAACAGATATCTTAACAGTAAGCATAAATTCAAGTGATACATCTTTAGAATATAATAAAATTTCCGAGCTTTCAGCAATAAATAATATAAAAGCTATAGCACCATATAAAAACGTTTCAGCGACAGTAAGTAGGGGGACGGCGACTTCTAGCAAAGCAAGTATAATTGCTACTAACAACAATTACCTAGAAGTAACAAATACCAATTTATCAGAAGGCAGAACAATATCTGTAATAGACATTGAAAATTCCAGTAAAGTATGCATAATAGGGTCTGATTTAGCAACAACGTTATTTAGCCTATCAGATCCAATAGGTGAAACCATTAAAGTAAATGGAGACAACTATACTGTAATAGGAATGCTAGAAGAACAAGGCACATCAATGGGAAATAATATAGATAGTATGTTGATAATACCTTTAACAACTGCAAAATATTTGGGAACAGACACATCAATAAATAATTTATATGTAAAAGTAGAAGATGAAAATAAAATATCAAGAACAACTCTACTAGTTGAAAACTATTTAAGAAGTACATTAGAAATTTCAAGTGATTATTATAGTGTATCATCACAAGATTCAGTATTAGACACAATGGAAGACGTTAATAACACTATGTCACTACTACTAGGAGGAATTGCAAGCATTTCACTAATTGTAGGTGGAATAGGTGTAATGAATGTTATGTTAGTCTCAGTAACAGAAAGAACAAAGGAAATAGGAATTAGAAAATCGCTAGGAGCCAAAAGAAGAGATATACTAATGCAATTCTTAATAGAATCATTAGTCTTAAGTCTAATAGGAGGAATTCTAGGACTTGGAATTGGATTAGGAATTGGAAACTTAGCACAAAATTTTGGATATACATTTACAGCAAAATTATCAATAATAGTGTTAGCATTCAGTTCAAGTGCTTTTATTGGAATAATATTTGGAATATTTCCGGCATACAGAGCTGCAAAATTAAATCCAATAGAAGCTCTACATACGGATTAAAAATGAGTAATGGAGGAAAATAAATGAAAAATAAATTTAAAATAGTGTTTTTGCTATCAACAACTTTAATAATAATGTTAATCACTAAAATTGTATATGCAAATGAGCAAATTAATAATTCCAACAATGAATTCTTCTCAGTAAATGAAACTAAAGCGTCTGTTAGAGATACAATAACAATGACAATTGATTTATCAAAAATTTATTATGATAATTTCGAGTTTTCATTAAGTTCAAATACGAAAATAGACGAAAACGAAATAAAT
Organism: uncultured Clostridium sp.; assembly: GCA_964507565.1. GTDB lineage: Bacteria > Bacillota > Clostridia > TANB77 > CAG-508 > CAG-793. The sequence continues at coordinate 5,700 of CAZDPV010000003.1, read as the reverse complement.
AGTAATATTGAAAATAACATACAAAAAGAAGAAAATGATAATACCGTTACTATAACATCAAATAAAAATAAAATAGAATTAGGTAAAATTGAATTATATTATATAATTCCAGAAACATTCAAAGTTAACGATAAAATAACATTAGAAGCAACAATAAAAAACACAGACAATGAAGAAGACAATACAACAAGTGATAAGTCAAATAGCATAAATAATCAATTAAATATAAATACAAATACAATAAACAATGAAAATAAGATAGATAATGATAATCAAATTCAAAGAGACAATACCCAAAAAGTAAAATTAGAAATAGAAATTGTAGAGAAAACACAAGAAGGAGCAAATAATCATCAAAACGGAAAGCCAAGCAATGAAAATACAAATAATACTGTAGAAAATAATAATCAAATGACATCAAGTGAAAATTTTTCTAAAACACAAACATCAAGTATTGCAACAACAATAAGCACAGAAAATACAGAAAACTATAAAGGGTCAAGTAATAATTACTTAAACAACATATTAGTAGAAGGATATAATTTAACTCCAGATTTTTCACTTACAAATACAACATATTTTTTAACAGTAGAAAATTCAGTAACATCGATAAATATTAGTACAACGAAATACGAACAATCAGAAACCGTAAAAATATATGGAAATGAAAACTTATTAGTAGGCCAAAACAAAGTTATTATCTCAGTTACAGCTGAAAACGGAAATGTCCGTATATACAGAATATATGTAAACAGAGAAAAATAACATAAAACAAAAATCTGAAAGGACAAAGTTAAGTAATGAAAAGAATTTTTGATATTAAAATTATAATAATAGTAGTACTTTTAATAATACTCATAACTTTAAATTATTTGTATTTTACAAGTAATAATTCAAACAATAACATAAGGCAAACAGAAGATACAGATACATCAGAAGAAAGCATACAAAGTGTGGCAGAAAGAAAGACAATTTTAAATACAATAATCAAAACAGGAGAGGTAAAAACTAGCAGTGAAGAAAAATTAGAACTACATACTTCTTACTATTTAGAGGAAATATATATTACAAAAAATGAGTATATAGAAGCGGGAAGTAATATACTAAAATACACAAATGGAACATATTTAAAAGCACCATATAATTGTGTAATAACAGCAATAAATGTACCCCAAACAGGTGAACTATGCTCAAGTAAAAATACTATAACAATAAAAGCAACAGACACACTCCAAACTACACTTACAATTGCAGAAGATGAATTATCAAAAGTAAAAATTGGAAATGAAGCAAAAATAACAATAGGGGCTCTTGACAGTAAAGAATATACAGGATATGTAACAAAAATAAGTTCAAGTGCACAATACTCATCTAGTGGTTCAAAGTTCACAGTAACAGTAGAATTCAACAATGATGCAAAAATTTTAATTGGAATGACAGCAAAAACTGCAATAGTATTAGAAAAAGCTGAGAACATTATTGCAGTACCAAAAGAAGCTGTAACGGTAAGTGGTAGTAAGAGCTATATTACAATAATAAATGATGATGGTACAACAAAAAAAGAAATTGTAGAAACGGGAGTATCAAATGATGCATATACAGAAATAAAAAGTGGAATAGAAGAAGGACAAAAAATCCAAATAACTCAAAGTACATAATAAATACCATAAACAATTTAATATACTAAATTATTTATATTAAAGAAATCTAGGCGACAAATTATAAAGCTGACACAAATCAGAAATTTATAACTGTCGCCTCAAACGGTTTAAGAACGATGCAAAATCTAATAAAATTGGGAGCATGCCCCAAAACTTGTTAAAAGAATGGCGTGAAAATATATCACATTATATGCCAAGAAATTAAGCAAAATATACTTGAAAAAATATCTTTTTTGGTATAATATATCAAATGAAATTTAATACAGAAAGGAAATAAAAAATAAAAATCATGAATAAAATCAAAATAGAATTAAATCCTGAATTCAACAATTTTAGGGAAGTTTTAAAATATTCAACAGAAAAATATAAAGAAAATATTGCTTATAAATATAAAAAATATAAAGAAGCAAAGCCAGCAGAATATATAGAAAAAACGTATGAGCAAGTAGGAAAAGATGTTAAAGCACTTTCTACGGCATTATTAAATTCAAAGGAAAAAATCAAAAGGATTGCTCTAATTGGAGACAACAGGTATGAATGGGTGATTAGCTACTTAGCAGTAACATGTAGTGGAATGGTAGTAGCTCCAATGGATAAATTACTACCAGAAATAGAAATAAAGTCACTAATAAAAAGAAGCGAAGTAGATGCAGTAATCTTTGATAAAAAATATTTAGATATTTTCAAAGAACTAAAAAATGATGAAACTGTAAATTTAAAAACACTAATTTGTATGGACAAAATAAATGACAACGAAGTGATAAATTTTGAAGAGTTAATTGAAAAAGGAAGAAATCTTTTAGATAAAAACGACACAAAATTTGATAAAGTAGAAATAGAAGAAGACAAGATGTATGTAATGCTATTTACATCTGGAACAACGGCACAAGCTAAAATAGTTATGTTAACTCAGAAGAATATTTGCAATAATATGTACGGATATCAAACACATTTTAAAATGTTACCAAGCGACACACTTCTTTCATTTTTACCAATACATCATACATTTGAATGTAGCATAACAATTTTATATGGATTTTACTGCGGAGTTACAGTAGCATTTTGTGATGGACTAAGACACATACAAGAAAATTTAAAAGAATATCAAGTAACAATTTTTGTGGCTGTACCTTTAGTACTAGAAACAATGTATAAAAAAATCAACAAAGCAATACAAGATCAAGGAAAAACAAATTTAATAAAAACAATGATAAATATATCAAATGCACTTTTAAAATGTCATATAGATGTAAGAAACAAGCTATTTAAACCAATAACAGCAAATTTTGGAGGAAAACTTAGAATAATACTATATGGAGCAGCAGCGCTAGATAAAGAAACAATAATTGGATTTAATAACCTTGGAATAAATTCAATTCAAGGATATGGATTAACAGAAACATCACCAGTAATTGTAGCTGAAAGCGAGACAAAACATAAACCAGGAGCAGCAGGATATCCATTAGACAATGTTCAAATAAAAATACTAAACCCAGATATTGAAGGAGTAGGAGAAATTGGAGCAAAGGGACCTAATATAATGCTTGGATACTACAATGATGAAGAAAAAACTAAAGAAGTATTTGAAAATGGATGGTTTAAAACAGGAGATTATGGATATATAGATAAAGATGGATTTTTATTTATAACAGGAAGAAAAAAAGATATTATAGTCTTAAGAAATGGTAAAAACATATATCCACAAGAACTAGAAACACTAATAAACAAGTTACCTTATATAGCCGAAAGCATGGTTTACTCAAGAGAAGAAAATAAAACAGATACAGTTTTAGTAGCAAAAGTTGTATATGATAAAGAAATAATGGAAGAAAGATTCCCAAAAGAAGAAAAAACAAATTATGAAAAGCTAATATGGAAAGATATAAAAGAAATAAATCAAACATTACCTACATATAAACATATAAAACAAATTATAGTAACAGACGAACCAATGAGCAAAACCACAACGCAAAAAGTTAAAAGATACGAAGAAATAGAAAAAACTGAAAAAATATTAAAATAAGACGTAAAAAGGGAAAAAAAAACACAAAATATTGACTAATTATGGAAAATGAGATATAATACTAATGAAATTAACCAAAAACATAGAAAGGAGACCTACTATGGAAGAGGAAGATAATAAAGAATTAAAAACGGAAGAAGAATACACAGATTATTGGATAAACAAAGGTGTTGGTCAGGCTGAACATACTGACTTATATAGAGAAATTAGCAAAGAAAAAGAAAAAAAGTTTAGACTAATTATTGATCTAGCGATACCGTGGCAAAGAAGAGCAATAGCAGAGTTGATAGACGAAATCAAAAGCATGGAAAATGCCAGATCATCAATTGAAATTGACAATACTCTAAAACTACTTTTCAAACAACAAAAGAATCAAATTTAGAAAACTCAAAATTATTTTGAAATATTAAAAACCAAATTAGTAAAACAAAAAGTTTAATTGACAAACCAATTAAACTTTTTTGCTTTCAAATAATGGATGTTCTTCTAAGATTTTCTTCAAAAAATTCCATGGTCCAGTTTTTTCTGTTAAACCTTCATAATTATTTGAAATTCTTTTTAATAATTCATCTTTTGAGAAATATCGTACTTCAGATACTTCTTCTTTTTGTATATTTATATCTGAAATACCAATATTTTTGGTAATTAAATAGCATTCATTATAGTGTTTATTTATAATATCTCCTTGTCTGTTTATTGACGTAGAACCAATTAAATATTTAATATCATCATCATCAATTTCGACACCAAATTCTTCTTTAACTTCTCTTATTAGTGCTTGTCTTCCAAATTCTCCTTCATCCACATGCCCGCCAACTGTTACATCCCACATATTAGGCCATAATTTTTTATTATTGCTTCTTTTTTGCAATAAGATATTTTCTTTATCATCTATAATAAAAGCATAGACTGCTCTATGCCATAATCCATTTTTATGACATTCTTCCCTCGTAGCAGTTTCTCCTGTAAATTCTCCCAATTCATTTAAAACGTCAAATTTTTCTTCCATAATAACCCTCACAAACATAATTTCTATAGTAAAAGTTCTTTTAAATCTTATCCACAGCTATTGTTAGTTTAAAAATTTTTTTTGATTAGAACATTACCTGAATATATTTTTATACAAAATCAACCAGATTATTTCTGATTGATTTTGTATCTTGTTCAATAAAGCTCGAACAGATTCGTTATTGGTGCAACTGACAGGATTCGAACCTGCAACCTTTTGGTTCGTAGATTGAATTATATTGCAAAATGCACAAATATTGTGTCTCTTTATTTTCAACTATTGTATCAGATAAGTACTGAAAAATCAATTATTTTCAAAAATCAAAAAAATTTATTTAAGTTTAAGAATGATTAAAAAAAATCAAAAAAGATTAAAATAAGACTATATTTAAGGGGAAAACTGGGGAAAGATTTTTTTGCTTTGGGGAAATTCAGGGGAAAAAATCTTTTGAAATTTAATGAAGACTGTAAAGACCATATTTAAAGGTTTTATAAGTCTTTTTTATTTTCCCCCAACAGTTTTTTATTCCCCTGAATTTGAAAGGAGCCTATTGATGGGTTATTTTATTTTAGGTTTATTTGTAGGAGCTAATATTAGCTTCTTTTTATATGCTTGTATTTTGGCTGGAAAACAAGCAGATACACATATTTATAAAAATGGAGGAGAAGATGAACAATGAAAATAATAGTAATTATTATGCAATTATACCTGCATTTGTGAGATATAATAAAGATTTAAAGTCAACAGAAAAATTATTATATGGAGAAATAACGGCATTATCTAATAAAAACGGATATTGTTATGCTAATAATAGATATTTTGCTGAGTTATATGGAGTTACAAATGAAACTATTAGCAGATGGCTTTCACATTTACAAAAATTAAAGTTTGTAAAAATGCAAGTAATTAGAGATTCAAAACAAGCCGTAATATCTAGGCATATCTATATTTTCGATGTACCCTATTGTCAAAAAAATCAATACCCCTATTGTCAAACGGATCAATAC
>CAZDPV010000002.1:0-91902 GCA_964507565.1 uncultured Clostridium sp. | reverse complement strand
TACTACAAATTTCGCTATTTTGTCAACCCTTAGTCTTCAAAAATCTTTTCAAATTCCGCTTCGTTAATTTTTTCTTTTTCTAGTAATAGATTAGCAACTTTATCAAGTTTATCTCTATGCATTATCAAAAGTTCTTGAGCTTTTTTGTATGCATTGTCTAGTATAGCTCTTACTTCTTTTCCAATTTCATCTTCTATGTTATTTCCTAGTAATTGCATTTGGTATGGTTCTCTTTCAATATTTATTGAAATTGGTCCAATCTTGTCACTCATTCCATATATTGTAACCATGTCTCTTGCAGTTTTCATAGCAACTTCAATATCGTTACTTGCTCCTGTTGAAATATCATTAAGTGCTAACTTCTCGGCAGCTCTTCCGCCTAGTAGTGAAATAAGTCTTTCTTCCATTTCAGTTTTTGATATATAAAACTTATCTTCACTCGTTTTATACATTGTATATCCGCCAGCTAATCCTCTAGGAATTATTGAAACTTCTTTAACGTTATTTTGTGATTCTAAGTATTTACTTACTACAGCATGTCCTGCTTCATGATAAGCAGTTAATTTTTTGTCTTTTTCTGATACTACTTTATCACGTTTTTCTAGTCCAACTGTAACCTTTTTTACAGCATCCTCAATGTCTTCATTTTGTATAGCTTTATGTTTTCTATTTGTTGCATAAATTGCTGACTCATTTAAAATATTTGCAAGTTCTGCTCCGGTAAATCCTGCTGTATCCTCTGCTATTGACTTTAAATTTACATCTTGCCCTATTTTTTTATTTTGTGCATGCAATTTTAAAATTTCTTCTCTATCTTTAATGTCGGGTAGTCCTATTGTTATTGTTCTATCAAATCTTCCAGGTCTTAACAATGCTTCGTCTAGCATTTCTGGTCTATTTGTTGCTGCCATTACTATTATTGATGTGTTTGTATCAAATCCATCCATTTCTACAAGAAGTTGATTTAGTGTTTGATTATTTTCGTTGTCTACTCCATTACCACTATCCCTTCTTGATCCTATTGCATCAATTTCGTCTATAAAAATTATACATGGAGCTAATTTTTCGGCCTTTTCAAACAATTTTCTTACTCTTGAAGCTCCAAGTCCAGCAAATAATTCTATAAATTCAGATCCGCTCATTGAGATAAATGGAACTTTTGCCTCTCCAGCAATTGCTTTTGCAATTAAAGTTTTTCCTGTTCCAGGCTTTCCACAAAGTAGTACTCCCTTTGGAACCTTTGCACCCATTTCTTTGTATTTTTTTGGTTCTTTAAGAAAATCTACTATTTCAAGCATTTCTGCTTTTTCTTCTTTTAGACCCGCAACATCTTTGAAAGTAACTTTATCTTCAGAAACATCCGCATCATATACTTTTCCTTTATCTCCTAATCCTTGCATTTGTATTATTAGAAGGACCAAAGATAGCATTATGATAGTTGGTAATAATGAAAATATTCCTTGCATTGCTGTTACAAGAAAGTTTTTTGGATTTTGAACTAATTCTATTTCCTTTCCTTCTTGAACTTTGTCTTGTATTAGCTCAATAAATGCTTGTGTATTTGGCACTATTGAATTTTTCTTTTCGTCATTTTCTCCCGCATCTTTATATTTTATTTTAATTGCAGTACTACCTACAGTCATTTCAATTTTTTCAATTTTGTTGTCATTTATATCTTTTATCAATTCTGTATATGCTACTTTATTAACATCTTCACTTTTCGAGTTATTATATATTATCATTCCTGTAATTATTAGTATCAAGGCTACTAATATTGCTATACATATCATTATTTTATTTTTATTACTTTTTTTATTATTATCCTGCTTTTTTGACATTCTACAATATTTTCCTTTCTTTTTTAACCATTATCTTTTTCTTGTTGCTTTTCTTCTTCACCATTATTTGTTTTTATTTTTATTGTTGTTTTTATAACATTTTCTTTTTTTATTTTTTCAGCACGTATTAGTAATAGTGCAATTATCATATACACATAAGATATTAGTGTGTACATAACTTGAAAGTATTCCATTTTAAATCCTGTTAGAGTATTTAATACTGAGTATATTGCATTGAGAATAATTGGTAATGTTATTGCTGAATGAGCTATACTTAAAACTGCTGAATATTTAAGAGGTAAACGCATCAACTTTGTTATAATTATTCCTAGTAGGGATAAAGCTAATACATCTATTATTGTAGTAATCAAATATGTTACAAAGTTTACCATAAATATTGACATTCCTATATTTATGTATATTTGATATGCCTTATCACCCAAAAATTTATTTATAAGTTCTTGTTTTGTTATATTCTCAATACCATATTGTGATTTTAAATCACTATAGCTTTCCGAAATTGTTTCGTTTGTTGATGTTTTTATTACTATATTAGACTTTAAAAATACAAAAACATTTCCATCATAATCTGAGATTTCTTCTTTATACTTATCTGAATCGTCCGAATTATCCATAATAAATTTAATTTTAGTATATTCATTTTCCTCAATAATTATTGGTGCGTCTGATTCAATGTAAAATTCTTCATTTTCTAATTTAAAGTCTGGTATAGAATTGCTTGCAAAATTACATGCCTTTGTAATTATTTGGTTTTCTTTATATGTTAAAGCTGCTGATATTATTATTGTAAACAGAATAATCAATTCAGTTAGATAAATAACCGAGTTCTTTACTCCTTCGGCTCCAATTACTATATATTTGTCAAAATCAATGATACTCATTTTTAGTCTTTTAAAAAACTTTAGTCTTGATTTCTTTTCATTACTTTGTTCTGTTTTATCCATAATTCCTCCTGCTATTTTATATCAGATATTTTTTCTATTTTTGCACCATTAGTAGTATCTTTTATTGCATATCCTTTTTTTAATATTTCTTCTCTTATTTGATCTGCTCTTTCCCAGTCTTTGTTATTCTTAGCTTCTTTTCTTTCTTCTGCTAATTTCAGAATTTCCTCTGGAATATTTTCACTTATCTTTATCAAATACTTTTCAGAATTTTTTAGGTCTAGTCCTAACACTTCATCAAATTTAAGAATAAGATCTGCGAATTGTTTTGATTTTTTTTCATTTCTAATAACATCCCAAATAACTCCTATCGCTAGAGGCATATTTAAGTCATCATTTATAGCTTCGTGAAATCTGTTTTCATATTCCTTTATTGTATTTTCCGAAATACAATCACTTCCATTTTTGTTTTTAAGAAATCCTTCTCTTAATCTATTTAATGCTTTTTGGCTCGAGGCAATTCCCTCAAATGTGAAATTAAGCTTATTTCTGTAATGAGAGCTAAAGCAAAATAGTTTATATGCTAAAGGTTCTAATCCTTTTTCACTTAGCTGTGTAAGGGTGTATACATTTCCGAGTGATTTTGACATTTTCCCATTGTCTACTAGTAGAAATTCGCAATGCATCCAAAAATTAGCTGGGTTATGTCCAAAAGCTCCTTTGCACTGTGCTATTTCATTTTCATGATGTACTGGAATATGGTCTACTCCTCCTGTATGTATATCAAAATGTTCTCCTAAAAATCTTCTCCCCATGGTAGAGCACTCTATATGCCAGCCAGGATAAGCTTTTCCCCATGGGCTATCCCATTTCATTATATGATTTTCAGGTGCTTTTATCCAAATTGCAAAATCGTATGGATTTCTTTTTTCTTTGTCTACTTCTATTCTTGCCCCTGCTTCTTGCCCTGATACATCATTGTTAGAAAGTACAGGATATTTATCTAGCTTTGAAACATCAAAGTATATTCCTTTACTTGTTTCATACGCATAACCATTTTTGATTATTTCTTTTACCATTTCTTCCATCTGATTTATGTTGTCAGTTGCTTTTGTTATGATGTTTGGACTATCTATATTAAGACTTGCTATGTCTTTCATAAATGCATCAGTATAGAATTGTGCAATTTCATAAGGATTTTTTCCTTCTTTTTTTGCAGCCTTTTCCATTTTGTCTTCGCCCGTATCTGCATCAGATGTTAAGTGTCCAACATCTGTAATATTCATAACATGATTTAATTTATATCCATTATATTTAAACATTCTCCTAAGGCTATCAACAAATATATATGTTCTGAAATTGCCTATATGGGCATAGCTGTAGACTGTTGGTCCACAGCTATAAATGCTAACTTCTTTTTGTTTTATAGGAATAAATTCTTCTTTTTTATGTGTTAATGTATTATATAGTTTTATTTGCATTTAATCCTCCACTTATGATTCTAATTTTATATTATTCTCCTGCTGTTTTATTCTCTTCCGTTTTATTTCCTGTTGTTTCATTTTTTGCGGGTGGTTCTGTTGTATTCGTATTTCCAGTAGTGTTGTTTTTTGGGTCATCATCTGTTGTATTTGATGAACCGTCATATTGATTTATGCTTATAATAATTTCTGCACCTTTAGGTGCTTTTGTTTCGCTTTGTTTTAGCACAACGCCTTTAGCTTTTGTCTTATCATTATCTTTTTCTATTTTAACTTTAAATCCTGCATCTTCTAAAGCCTTAGTTGCTGATGCTTGTGACTTTCCAATTACATTTGGCACATCAAATTTTTGTGCTTGTGTATGAATGTTACATTTTTCAGTAGGTACTGATGATTCGTCTTGTCTTGGACTCCATGATGCATTTTTTTCTGTTTCAATTACATATCCTACATTTCTTTCCTCAGTATCTGTACAGAATTCAGTTGCCAACTTTCCCGATTCTTTACAAACCTTAACTGTAGATGTATGTGCGTCACAATCTCCAGGAATATTATCCTTAGCAAATATTTCAGTATATGTATCTGTGCATTTATCTGTTGCCTTTTTACCAGAAGCCTTGCAAACTGTAACTTCTACTATATCATCTGGTCTTGCAAATTTTTTAACCTCTAATTCGCTGTGTACTAATTTCATTGTGTTAAACCATAATGTTCCTGCTGGATTGTTTCCTCCAGAATTCGAATTATAGAATGATGCGTTGTTGTTATCATTTCCATACCAACAAGCTGCAGCATAATATGGAGTAAATCCGCAAAACCATCTGTCTATTGCTCCATCTGTCGTTCCTGTTTTTCCTGCTACATCCATGCTTCCTAGATAATTTCTAAATGATGATGCTGTTCCACTTTTAACTGGTCCTTGTAGCAATGATGCTTCTATATATGCATTAGCTTCGGACATTACTCTCTTTTTATCTTGTTTAGATTCAATTATTGTATTCCCATCTTTGTCTTCTACTTTTGTATAGAATGTTGGAGTAATATATGTTCCACCGTTTGCAAGCATTGCATAACCAGCTGCCATTTGTACTGGGCTTATATCAACTGTGCCAAGTGCCATACTTAATCCTGCTGATGCAGCATCCATTTTTATATTTATTTGTGATAAGAAATCTTGTGCTTTATTTGTTCCCATTATTGATAGTAGTTTTATTTCTGGAACATTGCACGAATGAGTTAATATAGTTCTCATATTTGCAATTCCATAATAAGAATTCCCATCATTAGAAACAGTATAGTTGCTTCCAAATGTAGTCTTAACATCATAAAACAGTGTTGAGGCTGTAATGACTTTGTTTTCAAGTCCCGGTGCTATTGTTACTAAAGGTTTAAATGCTGATCCACCTTGTCTTTTTGAAATTCCTCTATTTAATCCCAATGTATTTTGATCTGAGCCTAATCCTCCAACTTCTCCAACAACGTATCCTGTACTAGGATCTATTATTACCATTGCTGATTGACCATATCTATCATTTGGATCTTTAGCATAACTTCCTTTGTATATGTATTTATCATTTTGAAAAGTTGTTTCCATATTCTTTTGAACATTATTATCCACTGTTGTATGAATTTTGTATCCACTGTTTACAAGTAATTCTCTTGCTTCATTATAAGAAATATCATTTTTGTCAGATAATTCGTTTGCAATTTGGTTTATTGCTGCTGCAGTATGGTATGATAAATCTCCTTTACCATTTGATACTTTGCCTTGCTCAAATTTTAATCCATTTTTTGTTTCTTCAACTGCTTGATTATATTCATCATCTGATATTTTCTTTAATTCATGCATTTTTCCAAGTACTGTTAATGTTCTATCTTTTATCTTTTCTGATATGTCTTTTGTAGATGTAAATGGATTATAATATGCAGGTGAATGGTTTATTCCAGCAATAAATGCTGATTGTGCAATGCTTAAGTCTTTGGCAACTTTGTTGAAGTAATAATTTGCTGCTGCCTCTACACCCCTAACTTCAAGTCCCGATGAAGATCCTAGATAAATCCTATTTAAATATCTTTCAATTATTTGATCCTTGGTAAGCATTTTTTCTACTTGTACTGCTCTTGACCATTCTCTTATTTTTCTTTCAACTCCTGCAATACCTGACCTACTGTCATCTTTCATTGTTATTTTTACAAGTTGCTGTGTTATTGTGCTTCCACCAAATGATGTCTTTCCAGCGCTTAATATGTATTTTACAATTGCATGAAGTGTTCTTGTAAGATCAATTCCATTATGCTCATAAAACCTTTCATCCTCTATTGAAATAAACGCTTCTGGTACCTTTCCCATTTCTGTTAATGCTATTTTTTTGTTTATTTCGTCTCCAGTAAGTGTTGCTATTTCGTTTCCGTTAATATCATAAATGGTTGCTCCTGCCTCATTTAAAAGTTGTTCTTTTGTAATTGCCCATTTATCTGTTTTAAATATTGCCACTACTGTAGCTATTCCAGCTATTATTGTTACTAAGAATAATATTAGAATTATTTTTATTGCTAGTCTCAATTTAGGATGCTTTTTTTTCATCTTTTTGTCTTTTTTGTTTATGATTTTTTCTTCTTTCTTTATTGCTTTATCTTCTCTTATATGTTTGTTTTTTCTTTCCATATATGCCTCCTATAGGTATTGATAGGTATATTATATTACAAAAAATACATAATTACAACATTCATTACATATTTTTGTAAATAATTATATTTTTTTATTTCCGGAAATTTTATCAATATTAGTTATTATTTCTGCACCGTATTTTATAAGTTCATTTGTGCCAATTGAATTTTCATTAAATATACTTCCTGGAACAGCATATAAATTTCTGCCTTGTTCAATGGCAAAGTTTGCGGTTATTAGCGCCCCGCTTTTTTCCTTAGCTTCAACTATAATTGTACTTGTTGATAATCCGCTTATTATTCTGTTTCTTTCAGGGAAGTTGGTCTTTTCTAATTTACTTTCTATGTCATATTCGGTTACTATTGCTCCTCCATTGTCTAATATTTCTTTTGCTAAATTGTAATTAGATGGAGGGTAAATTTTATCTAATCCGTGTAGCCATAACAGCTATGGTTCTGCCCTTTGCTTGAATTGCTCCTATATGTGCATAAGAATCTATTCCAATTGCTAGACCACTAACAATTATTTTTCCTTGTTTTGCTAAGAGAAAAGCTATTTTTTGTGCACATTCTTTTCCATAATTGCTACATTGTCTGCATCCTACTATTGATATGCATTCTTCTCTTAAAATTTCTTTATTTCCAAGGACATATATTTTTTTAGGTTTATTATAAATTTGTGATAAAAGAAAAGGATAATCTAAATCACCTTGGTTTATTGTTATTGTTTCTTTATTAAATATATTTTTTTTATTTTCAGTTATAGTATTTATGTAAATTTCCTCCTTTGCAAAAACGGGCTAATTATTTTATAATTAGTCCGTTTTTTAGTATTTTTATTTTAATTTTTTAACCATTTTTCATATTCTTCTATTATTTGAGTTGCAACTTGAATTGGCGTTATTTTAGTGGTATCTACTACTAAATCATAATTTGACATATCCTCTTTATGTACATTATATAATTCAAAATATCGTTTATTTTCAAGCTCGTATCTTACTAGCATATCCTGTTTTTGATCTTCAATAGTTTCAAAAGATTCTGTGTCTTTTCTATTTTCGTCTAGAAATGCTCTTTTTGCTGCAATATCTATGTCTACTTTTAAATACACCTTAAAAGATTCTGGAACAGCATACCATCCAAGTCTAGCATCTATTATAAAGTGGTCGTGTGTTTTGGCATATTCTGCCGCACTATTTTCTATCTTCTTATCAATTTCAGGATGATCCTTTACATAAATATTAAATTCTGTAACACTCATATTCATGTTTTTAGCTAGACTTCTGAAATACTCACCATTTCTGTATATTCCATAGTTTAGTTTGTCAATAAGTAATTTTGAGGTTTCACCTTTTCCACTAGCTAAGTCACCTGCTATTGATATTATATGTCTTTTATTCATACATTTTCTCCGGTTAATTTTATTTTACTCATTATCCAATTTCTTTGAAACTTTTTTTGATGTTTTTTTAGATGTTTTCTTTGTCTTTCCAGAAATCTTATCTTCTTTGTTTACAGTTGCACCATTAGAAGTATCTTCTTTATCTGATTTTTTAGATATCTTTTTTTCTGAATCTTCCTTGTTTTCTACTTTTCCTTCTGAATCATCAGTATCTATTTTTTCAACATTTTCGACGGCATCATTATTTGAATTATTTTCACTGTTTGTCTTTTCCTGTTCAGTCTTAAAGCTTTCCCATTGTTTTTCATTGAAAATTTCTAGTTTCCCTTCTTCAATCTCATCTGCTGCTAGTGAAACAGGAGAAATATCGTCTTCTTCCGTCATAGGTATACTTCCTTGTGAAATTTGTCTTGCTCTTTTGGCTGTAGCTACTACTAATCTGTATCTATTTTCAGCCTTGTTTAATAATTCTACTACTGTAGGTTTAACTAACATATTTATCACTCCTTATCTTCTATTATACTATTATCTGCAGATAGTCTACCTGCTATTGTTTCTGGTTGAATTGCTGATAAAATATTATTACCAGAATCCATAATTATAACTGCTCTAGTTTTTCTCCCACATGTTGCATCAATAACTTTTCCATTGTCTTTTCCTTCTTGTATCATTCTTTTTATTGGTGCAGATTCTGGGCTAACTATTGCTATAACTCTTTCAGCAGAAATAATATTTCCAAATCCTATATTTATGAGTTGCATAAATCCTCCTAAACTTATAACCATTATTTTACTACTTTCTTTCTTATAAGTCAATGTTTTTCCTTTTTTAGTGCTATTACTATTGATTTTATTAAATAATACAAATCTGTTGATATAATCATTATTTGTAAAGCTAAATTTATTTTTTCACTTTGTCTGCTGTATAAGCTTAATAGTACTATTGTTTCGCTTGCAATTCCTATCATTTCTACTGAATGTAATCCTATTACTCCGCTATCCTTTTTATAGGCAATTTCCATAAGGATTATAGATATTATCAATTCAAAAATAGAGAATGTTTTTAAATCTATGATATACTCTATTGTTGGTATATTTTTTTGTCCTAATATTAGTAAAGCAAAATATATTGTAGCTATAATTGCAATTAAAACATTCTTTATTATTTCTTTATATTTTTTTATTCTTGATTCATTTTGTTTCTTGTTCTTTTTGTTTGCCTTAATTTCTTTTTCAATTTGTTCAATTTTGTTTTCATCAATTTCTGTTATTGCATTGTTTTTATTGTTTTCTAATTCTTCATCTCCAGCATTTTCTACTAGTGCAACAGTTAATTCTTCATCAACATTTTTCTTTCTTTTTAAAGGTTGTTTCGTTTTTTTGTCATTCTTTTCATTTATTTTTGCATTCTTAACATCTTTTTGTTTATCATTGTTTTTTTCTTTATTGTTAAATGTTTTTTTCTTTTTATTGTTTAATTTATTTTCTTCTTTTTTCTTGTTATTTTGATTTTTGCTGTCATCTGCTACATTTTTTCCCACTTTTGATGTTTTTTCTTTTTCCTGACTTTTTTCGTTTTTATAAGAATTTTTTTGCTTATTATTTTTTTTATCTGTTTCTTGTTTTTTATTTTCTTGATTCTTAAAAGTTTCTTCTTTCGTTTTCTTTTTTTCTTTGTCTTCCAAATCTTCTGAACTATCTAACTTTTCTAAGTTAACTCGTATTTTTGTATTTTGAGTTTCTTTTTTTACAGTTTTAACTTTTAATTCCGACTTTTCACCTTTTGTAGTTTTAGCTTTTTTCTCTTTCTTTTCACTTTTGGTAGCTTTAGCTTTTGACTCTGTATTTTCACTTTTGGCAGTTTTAACTTTAGACTCTCTTAATGCTTTTTGTTTTCCTTTATTTTTTTTATTATCGTCTTCTTTGGCATTAATGTTTTTGCTGTTTCTCTTTATGTCCTCCATGATTTCATCATCAGAATTTAAACTTTTTTCTTTCATTTTTTCCTCCAACCAATCTATTATCTATTATATTTACAATTCATATTCATAAGCAATCATACTAAGCATAGCAATAGGTGCCGTTTCAGTTCTTAAAATTCTATTTCCTAAGGTAGCTTTTTTGGCTCCATTTTCGCTAAGTACTTTAACTTCATCAGTGCTAATTCCACCCTCTGGACCAACAATTATTGCAATATTGTTACAATTTTTATTTTCTTTAAGAATCTGCTTTAAAGAGGTTTTTTTCTCATCTTCATATGCAATTATCGTGCAATCGTATTTACTTATTTCATTACATAATTTTGTAAAACTAATAATATTTTCAACTTTTGGTATTAAATTTCTTTTACTTTGTTTAGCTGCCGACTCTGAAATTGCTTGCCATCTTGTTATTTTTTTGCCATCATCTTTCATCTTTGCAACGCAATATTTCATATCAACTGGTACTATTTTAGAAACACCTAGTTCAACAGATTTTTGAATAATATATTCCATTTTATCAAATTTAGGTAGTCCCTGGTATAGTGTAACCTTTACTGGTAATTCAGTTGAATTGTTTTTTTGAATTATTTTACATTTTACAATTTCTTTTTCTATTTCTATAATCTCTGCTAGAAAACTCTCTGCTTTTTCATTGTTGCACACAAAAATTTTTTGTCCGATTGTCATTCTTAGAACATTTGTAATATGATTAACATCTTTACCCATTATATATACGTTTTCGTTTTCAATTTGGTTGTTTTCTACAAAAAAATTATACATCTTCTATGTTATGCCCCAATCTTCTTCTTGATTTTTAAGTGTTTGATTCATTTTATCATTTTCCTTGTCAATCATCTGAGATTGATTAGAAACATGATTTTGCACCTGTGATATTATTTCATTTGTTGATCCCTTATCATTTCCTATAATGCTTATGGTTACACCTGCTAATATAATCATAACAATCATTGTTACAACTAATGATAAAATTGTTATACCTTTTTCATTTGTCATATTCATTTTCTTCCTTTTGCATAAATTAAATTTACTTGTATTACATATTATCACAAAAGTAGTGATTTATTCAAGTGTTATTAGATATTTTATTTTAAATTTTAATGATATTACACTTTTATTAAATTTGGATATATTTTAAAAAATATATTATGAATTAGTTTTCTATATTCTTAGAGCTAGCTTTATTTCATGTTTTAGTGAATTTTAGTGACAATTCATTTTAAGTCCATTTATATTTTTGGTATACATTTGTTGTTTTATTTTTAGTAAGAATTATATTTGGTTGGCAAAAAAATTAAAGGTAGCTGATTAAAGCTACCTAATTTTTATCTAAATAATTTATTAAATGTGTTCTTGCCTACTATTCCATCTGCTGAGAGTCCGTTTCTTAATTGGAACTTTCTTACTGCATTTTCTGTATTATTTCCAAAGTCTCCATCTACTGCAATATCAAATTTATTACAAACTAGCATTGCTTGAATTAGCCAAGTAATATTGCCATTTGCTCCTTTTCTTACGTTTATACAAGCATTAAATGTGTTCTTGCCAAATATTCCATCTTCAACAAGGCTAGCATTAAATTGCGTATTTAATTCATGTTGCAAAGCCATTGTTAAATATTTTTTTGTCTCATTTCCAAAGTATCCATCAATTCTTAGACTATATCCATAATTGTTTTGTAACCATTGTTGAATAGTTCTAATTGAATCATCTCCTGAATATATTGTTGGCTCACTGGCACCTTGAGAAGGAGAATTATTAGCATTAGATGGTAAATCATCTTCATACATAATATTCATATCTACATATCCATTAATTCCATTTATTTCTCCTCTAGAAGTATATTGCCAAATTTCATGTTTTCCATTATATTTTGCCCATTCGTATTTTGAACTATCGTTTTTCCCGTAACTTGCACACCATATTGAATATTTAGAAATTCTATCTGTATCAAGTTTATCTTCTAAAACTGATTTACTTGCATAAATTCCGGCTTTATATCCATTTGCCTCAATAGTTTCGCAAAATTCTAATGCAATATTAGTTAAAATATCTTTATCTAATCCTAAAACACTTTTATCTTCTATATCATAATAAATTGGTAAGTTAAATTGTTTATTTTCAATATACAATAAACAATTCTGTGCTTCTTTAATTCCTTCTCCCTCTTCATTAGCATATTGATAATAGTATCCTCCGACTGGAACCTTATCAATTAATCCATAATAATGATTTTCTAATTCACTATCTTTTTGTTTATTTGGTAAATATTGAACTCCATATCCTATACGAACAATTGCAAATCCAATATTCTGCGATAAAGTTTCATAATCAATATTTTTTTGCCAACCTGAAATATCTATACCGTATTTCATATTTATTCCTCCTTTTTGATTTTATTATTAAGTGCAGTTGATACTTTAATTAAATCTGCTATTTTTTAAAGTAATTCTGCCTCATAATATACTATGCCTAAAATTTCAATTATGTTGATTTCATCTGCTAAGTTTACATCACATCTATTCAAATTTACTATAATTATTAAATAACCCTATAAAAGAACTAATTACAAACAAATATAATTTAATATTTACACAAAAAAAAAGAAATCTTAGATTTCTCTAAGATTTCTTTTTTGTGTATGGTGCCTCGAAGTGGAATCGAACCACTGACACAGGGATTTTCAGTCCCTTGCTCTACCGACTGAGCTATCGAGGCGTTTTGCTTAATTGAAAGTTTATTTAATTTTATATTACTTAAATAACAAGAATTTATATTTCTTAGTAATATAACAAAAGTCACCATCTTTATTATCTCTAATAAAAAAATGGCGACCCGGAACGGGCTCGAACCGTCGACCTCTAGCGTGACAGGCTAGCGTTCTAAACCAACTGAACTACCGGGCCATTAAATGGTGGTCGCTATAGGGCTCGAACCTATGACCCTCTGCTTGTAAGGCAGATGCTCTCCCAGCTGAGCTAAGCGACCATTTGTTTATCTGACTTTCTTAGTATACTAAATTATTTGTATAATGTCAATGTTTTTTTTGAAATTTTTAAAAATTTTTGAGTTTTTTAATTTTAAAAATAATCTTTTGCTAGTAAATATATCTTTGTCTATAAATGCCTTTTACTTTTTAAATGTGTTTTTTAGTTAATTGAGTAGAGGATAATTCTTAATGAATTTCTCCTCTCTCATGTCACCTCATTGTACTTTTCAGTAATGAGTAATTCAATTTATGTGCCTTTCACTCAAGCTATAATTACTCAAGTTATAATTAAAATTATTTTTTTAGTTCTTCTATTGCTTTTTTTAGTTGTGTATCTTTTTCTGTTTCAAGGATCCCTGTATATTGATAATCATCTACTACAATATCAGGAGTAACTCCTATTTTGTTTATTTTATTGTGTTTTGGTGTAAAGTATTCATTAGTTGTAAGTTTTAACCCACTTCCATCTGATAGCTGGAATACTGTTTGTATTACACCTTTTCCATAAGTTTTTGTGCCAATAATTTTCGAGTTTTCTATACTGTCTTGGAATATTCCGGCTAAAATTTCAGATGCACTTGCTGAATCTTTATTTACTAATAATACTGTTTTCATTGTTATTTTTTTATCACTTTTTGCCTTAGTTGTAGTTTCTTTTCCATTTTTATCTTTTTCAATTAGTAGAACTGAATCTTTATCCGTAAATAAGTCGCCAATACCAGTTGCTTCATCAATCATTCCACCACCATTATTACGAACGTCTACTATTAGCGATGTGGCACCATTATTTTCAAGTTCATCATATTGTTCTTTAAACTGTTTTGCAATATTTCCATCAAAACTTGAAATATATATATATCCTATATTGTTTTCTAGCATTTGTGAATTAACTCTAATCTGAGTAACCTTTTTTCTTTCAATCTCAAATGTTTTTTCTTCTTTATTTCTAAGTATCTTTATGTTAACTTTTGTACCTTCTTTTCCTTTTATCCTATTGGTAATTGTTTCGTAATCATCTCCATTGCACTTTGTACCATCTACTTCTGTTATTACATCTCCGGCTAGTAAACCTGCTTTTTCAGCTGAAGAGTCTTTAATCGTGCTATATATTAAAATCTGATTGTTAGTTTCGTCTTTAGTTATGTATACTCCAATTCCAACATATTCTCCTAAAGTATCTGTTGTATATTCTGACATTTCGTCTGAAGTTAAATATCCACTATATTTATCTTTTAACCCTGCAACATATCCTTTAATTGTATATTCTTTTAAGTTATTTTCATCTATATCTCCAAGATACACTTCATTTATTTTGTCCTTAATAATTTTTAATTTAGATGTTAATGTGTCTGTTGCTAAAGCGTTTCCAATTAAAGATTCAGATGCTATTGTTCTTCCTTTACTTCCATATAACCATAAATATGTTACAGTGAAAGTAATAATTGATGTTATGATGATAGTCATCATTGTTCTCATTATTGTATTTTTTTTCATTTTAATTTTTCCTTACATTACTAATTTAGGTTTTTATTGGTCTTTACCCATAAACCACTTTTAATTTGATGATAAATATTTTTTTGGATCAGTTGGAATTCCATTTTCTCTAACTTCAAAATGTACATGAGGTCCTGTTGAATTCCCTGTAGATCCCATTTCCATTATTAAATCTCCTTGTTTTACAACATCTCCTACATTTTTCAGCAGTTTGTTTCCATGTCCGTATAGTGTAACAATTTTTATTCCTTCTGCATTTGTTCCATGGTCAATCATAACCATGTTTCCATATCCCCCTGTATTGTAATTAGAATATATTATTAGTCCGTCTGCCGATGCATATACAGGATTTCCTATTGAACCTCCTATGTCAATTCCGTCATGATTTTTAATAATTCCTTGAATTGGATGCAACCTTGTTCCAAATGGAGATGTTATGTATGATGAATTTAGTGTTGGCCATATCATAACCCCACCTGAATATTGTAATTCGTAATTTGAACCATTTATTGCATAGTTTATTAAATTTTCTAGTTCCTCTTGTTGTTTTTTATATGAGTCTATTTCTGCTGATATCTTTTGCTCACTTTCTGTTAAACTTGTTTTTTGATTTTCAAGTATAGTTTTAGTGTTTGATAAAATAATAGTTTGTTTTTCTGCTTCAACTTTTGTTAATTTCATATTTGCCTTTGCTTCCTTTAATTCATTAGTTATCTTCTCAGATTCCTGCTTTTTTTCTTCTATTTCTTTTAATGTCTTAGAGTCATATTCTACAACCTGCTGAATTATGAAATAATTAGATATAAATTCTATTATATCTCTTGAGCTTAGTAATACATCTAAATAACTAGTTGTCCCTCTTTTATACATTTGAACTAATCTGTCTTTTAGCAGTTTGTCTTTTTTGTCATATTGAGCTTGAATATTTGATAATTGTTTTTCATAAGTAGTAACCTTACTTTGTAATTCTTGATATTTCGCATTCACTTCATCTACTTTTTTTTGATACTCAGATATTTTATCTTCAAGTTTTTGAATTTGCACTAGAGAGGCTGATAGTTCACTTTCTACATATAGTAGCTGATTGTGTGCGTTTGCTAGTTGTTCATTTACTTGATTTTGTTGTTCTTGGAGTGATAATGTTCTATTTGTAGTATTTACTACATTGTTTGCATTTTCATCTGCAAAAACAACATAAAAAAGGGTAAAAATAGTCAATAAAACTAATATAATTATAAATATTTTATACTTAATACTTTTATTTTTCATCTTACCCCTTTCCATTAAATAAGGCACAAGTATATGGCTTTTATTTTAGTTGATATTTTATATCATCAAAAATAACATACTGTGCCTCCTTAATTTCATTTTTTTGCTATTCGCTAATAGTATATCCACCTGGAAGATAATCCAATGGATCTAAAGGTGATTTATTAAAGAATTCGTATACCGATGATGCACGTCGTAATTCAAAGTGTAAATGAGGTCCTTGGCTTGAACCACTTCCTGCTGCTCCTGCTCTTCCGCCAGATGTTGCAATTATTTGCCCTTGTTTAACAAATTGACCATCAGAGACTTTTCTTTGTGATAAGTGTCCATATAAAGAAATATAATTATCGCCATGAAATATCATTATGTAATATCCATATCCATTTGCATCATATGCATTATATGCATATCCAGATGCTGTTGCATATACTGACTCATAGTTTGCTCCAATGTCAATTCCTTTATGCTGCCTTCCCCATCTCCACTTCATCCTTGAAGTAACTATTTTATTATTGCATGGCCAGATAAATGTTCCGTCAAATTTTAATCCTGCTCCACCGTTGTGATCTTTTATTTGTTCTTCTGCCTTTTTGGCAATTTCTTCTAATTTTTGGTTTACTCTTTCCATTGCATCATTATATTTTTCTATTTCTGCTTGGGCACTTTTTTGTTCTTCTGATAATTTTTCTATTTGTTTTTGCTTTTCAACTTTTTTAGCTTTTAGAGTTTGACTTTTAGCGTCTTTTTCTGATTTTATTGTATCTATTTCAGCTTTTTTCTCTTCTAATTCTTTTTTTCCCTTTTCTATTTCGGATTTTTGATCTGTTATTTGATTTATAAGCTGTGTATCAGCATTTGCTATCTTTTCTACAACATCGAAACTTGAGAGCATATCTAAGTAACTACCTGAACCAAGTAGCACATCCAAATATGAAGTTCCTCCGTTTTTATACATTGCTACTAATCTTTTCTTTAGTAGTTCTGATTTTTCTTTAATTTCTTTTTCTTTCTGATTTATTTCATTTTGTTTTGTTTCAATAGAAGAATTTAATTCCTCTAATTGAGACTGTAGAGACAAAATTTCATTATTTAAGCTAGTTACTTGATCATTTATTGTATCAAGTGCTGTTTTTTCTTCAGCTTTTTGGCTGGTAATTTGGTTTAGTGTTTCATTAACCTTATTTTGTTTATTTTTAATATCATCTTTTTCGCTTTTTAAATCTGCTTCACTTTCTGCGTAAGCATTTAAAGTATATGTAAAAAATAATATAACTATTACTATTATTCCTAATAATTTTCTTCTCATTGTTCCTCCTTAATTTATAACTTTGAATAAATTATAAATTTAAACTTTTAAGTACTTTCTCATTGAAATTATACTTCCTAATATTCCTATGCCTATTCCTAATACTAAATATACAAATAGTACTTTAATAAATAAATCTGAAAAGCTATATAATGATATTGACATTCTTTGTATTACATTTGATGTTAGAACTTTAGAAATTGTTGTATTATATACAAGTCCAACTACACCTAAGGTTATAAATGCTGATATAACCCCAATTATAATACCTTCTACTACAAATGGTCCTCTAATAAATCCATTAGTTGCACCAACATACTTCATAATTGATATTTCTCTTCTTCTCGCATACACAGTTAGCTTTATTGTATAAGAAATAATAAATATTGAAATAATTACAAGTAATAGTAGTAGTATTATTGTAACAATTTGAATTCCATTGGCTACACTTGCTAGATTTGAAATAGTATCATTGTTACTTGTAATTTCTTCTACCCCATCAAGACTTTTAATTTGATCTTGTACATCTTTATTTTTAGTTAAATCCGTTAGTGTTACAAAATAAGATGCTGGAAATGGATTGTCCTCATCGTATCCAGTAATTAAGTCTTGATGTGTTCCGAGCCAAGTTTTAACAGTTGCTAAGGCATCTTCTTTAGAATTAAAAGTTGCTTTATTTACTCCATCTACTTGTCTTATTTTGTTTCCTAATTCTTCTATTTTATCTTCACTTAAATCTTCTTTTATAACTACTTTCATACCTTGTTGGCTTTCAACTTGTTTCATTATAAAGTTTATATTTTCTCCAATTAAGAAAAACATACCAAACATAAACATAGTTGCACACATTATTACGATAGATGCACTCGTCATCTTTTTCTGTTTAATTACACTTTTAAATCCCTCGGATATTATATATCCTATAACATTATATCTCACCGTCATACCCACCTTTTTCATCTCTTACAATATTTCCATGGTCTACACGGATAACTCTCTTTTTCATTCTGTCTACTATATCTTTTGCGTGTGTTGCAACAACTACAGTTGTTCCCCTTAAATTTATATCATTTAATAGTTCCATTATATCCCATGCAGTATTTGGATCTAAGTTTCCTGTAGGCTCATCCGCTATTAGCATTGAAGGATTATTTACTA
This sequence comes from uncultured Clostridium sp., assembly GCA_964507565.1. Lineage (GTDB taxonomy): Bacteria > Bacillota > Clostridia > TANB77 > CAG-508 > CAG-793. Next base: position 73,394 of record CAZDPV010000002.1, on the reverse strand, counting down.
TTGCTCGTGCTAGTGCAACTCTTTGTTGTTCACCACCAGATAATTCATTAGGATATACTTTTGCCTTGTTACTCAACCCTACAAGTGAAAGTACCATTGGTACTTGTCTCCTTATATGCTTTGGTGTTGCTTTAACTACATACATTGCAAATGCAACATTTTCATATACGGTTTTGTCTGGTAACAATCTAAAATCCTGAAAAACTATTCCCATACTTCTTCTTAAAAATGGTACTCTACTTGGTTTTAAAAAAGTAGTATCCTTCCCATTTATAATTATGTTACCTGAAGTTGGTTCTTCTTCTTTTAAAATCAGCTTAATTAATGTAGATTTTCCAGAACCTGAACTACCAACTAAAAAAGCAAATTCACCTTTTTCTATTTTAAAGTTTGCATTATGTACTGCTTCTGTGCCTGTATCATAGGTTTTACAAACATTTCTAAATTCTATCATTTTAATCATCCTTTACAAATATAAAATATTTACATTATCATATCAATAATTTTGTAGATTTTCAAGTATATTTGAAAAAAAAAATAGGGTAATTTAATCTAATTTTGGAATTATTAGGATTATTTTAGTAATATAAGTTATGTACGCTCAAATAATATTTAAATTAGAATTGAAAAAATATTGTTTTTGCGCTATAATTAAGTTATTGTGAGGTAAAAATGATAGAAAAATATTTAGATAAATTAGAATATAATATTATAATAGACAAGTTAACTCGGGAAGTGTCAAACTTATATAGGAAAATCTATTTCTCAGGGCTTAATGCCTTCTGATAACCAAGAAAAGGTTGGAAATATGCTTAAGGAAACTACTGAAGGATGTAATTTAGTGCATTCATTAGGTTCTTTCCCTATTTCTGAAATTTCAGACCTTTCTTTGCCTATTAAAAAAATAGAAAGTTGTATTAGTTTGTCTGCTAGAAATCTATTAGATATGGCCTATTGTTTAAAAACATCCAGAGAATTATCAGCATATTATAAAAGTTATGAATTGCCGCTAACTTGTTTGTCAAAATATTTTGACGACCTTTATTTTAATCAAGATATAGAGAAAAAGATTTTTTCAAGTATCTTATCAGAAGATGCTATTGCAGATGAGGCTTCTTCTAAGCTTGCATCAATTAGACGAAATAGAAAGAATCTTGAATTAGAGATAAAAAATAAATTAAACGGAATTATACATTCAAATACATATTCAAAATATATCATGGATCAGGTCGTAACAATTCGTAATGGAAGGTATGTTGTTCCTGTTAAAGAAGAATATAGAAATAATATTAAAGGGTTTATTCACGATACCTCAAGTAGCGGTTCTACGGTTTATATTGAGCCAATGGCTGTATTTGACATGAATAATACTATTGGGAATTTACTTGTTGAGGAAAATAGAGAAATTGAAAGAATTTTGGAGAATTTGTCTGGTCTTTTATTTTCTATTACTGGTCTTTTAAAGCAAGATATTAACATAATTGGTAAATTGGATTTTATATCAGCAAAAGCAAAGCTTTCTATTGATGATAACTGTTCATGCCCTAATATAACTTCTTTTGTTAATTTTAAAAATGCAAGACACCCTTTAATAGATAAATCTAAAGTTATTCCTGTTAATGTTTTTATTGGAATGCCAAATTTGGTTGGTGCAGTTGACAAGACTTTTACTACCTTAGTAATTACAGGTCCAAATACAGGCGGAAAAACAGTTACATTAAAGACCGTTGGCTTATTATGTTGTATGGCTCAATCTGGTCTTCATATACCAGTTCAAGATGGAAGCTCAATAAGAATCTTTGATAATATTTTTGCTGATATTGGTGATGAGCAAAGTATTGAAGAGTCTTTAAGTACTTTTTCTTCACATATAACTAATATTGTTCAAATATTAAATACTTTTACTAAAAATAGTTTAATATTAGTAGACGAGCTTGGTTCTGGAACTGATCCCATTGAGGGTGCTAATCTAGCTATTAGTCTGCTAGAAAAATTTCATGAAACTTGTGCATTTACTATAGCTACCACTCATTATCATGAAATTAAAAATTATGCAATAACTCATGAAGGCTTTGAAAACGCAAGTTGTGAATTTGATATTAAGAATTTAAAACCTACCTATCATCTCTTAATAGGTATTCCTGGTAAAAGTAATGCTTTTGCCATTAGTAAAAAGTTAGGTATATCTCAAGATATTTTAGATAGAGCTTCTAGCTTAATTAGTAAGCCTGATACAGATATTGAGTCTTTGCTTAAAGAAATATACGATAACAAAGCTAAAATTGAAGCTGATAAACTTGAGATTGCTAAAAATCTAAATCAAGTTTCCCTTCTTAGAAAATCTTTGGAGCATGATTGCTCTGATAAGTTATTTCATGAAAAAGAAAAAATAGAGGAAGCTAAAAAAGAGGCTAAACAAATACTTATAGATGCTAAAGAAGAAGCTGATAGTATAATTAGTGAACTTTCTAAAATGAATGAACCTGATATGAAAAAAGCAAATAATCTTAGAAATAATTTGAATAATTCAGTATCAAAATTTGGTGCAAATGAGTTAGATTTAAGCGTTTTGTTGAATTTAAATTCTAAATATGATGAAAACTCAAAACATAAAAATGTTAATCCAAATATAAATAATAAAACAAAAAAAGTTGACCTGAAGAGCAAAAATAATTTAAGCACTGGTTCAGTTCATATTGGAAATAATAAAGCATTAACAACTTCTACAGAAATAAATTTGATTGGAGAAACTGTTGCAAGTGCCGTTGATATTTTAGATAAATATTTAGATAGCTGTTGTATGGCCCATTTGCGTCAAGTAAGGATTGTACATGGAAAAGGAACTGGAAAACTTCGTCAAGGTATTCATTCATATTTAAAAAATTGTAAGTATGTTGATTCATATAGTATTGCTGGATTTGGTGAGGGTGACTACGGAGTAACTATTGTTAACTTAAAATAAATATAAAATGTTAAAGCTATTTTTTCTTTATTTATAATTTATTAACAATAAAAAGTGTTCATAAGTAAAAAAATAAAACTGTAAAAACCCCTTAAAATCGAGGTTTTACAGTTTTTTATTTTTTTATCTTCCACGTAGGCATCTGCAATATTGTCTTTGACATTGGCATACTCTGCAAGCAGTTGTATTAGGATCACGATTGTTGTTATCATTATCATTGTTGTTAGAATTATTATTAGAATTATTCAGTCTTTCAATAAGTCCTGATATAACACTCGTTAAATATGCGGTAACAAATGCAATTATTGTATATGCTATTGCATAGATTAGAAAATCTACGGTAAATGCTGCAAATGTTACAATTAAGAATACAGCAAATATTATTGCTGCAACTAATAATGGGTTGTTGAATATTTTTTCTAGTGCTATTGCAAATATTATTGTTACAAGTGGAAATACAAAATATAGTAAGATTGGATCCATTTGTGCTCCTTTCCTACTATATTATATGTTAACTATTAAATTATGTTAATCTATATTTTCATATTCTACATTTATTAAAAATAATCCTGTTGCAGGAAGCGTTTTTCCTGCCTCTAATCTGTTTTTTGCTTCTAATATTTCCTTTACTTTTTCTGGTTCTATCTTTTCTTCTCCCACATCAAGTAATGTTCCCGCAATGATTCTTACCATATTGTATAAAAATCCGTTTCCCGTTAGCTCTATCTTAATAATTTCATTATCTTCTTTATCTCTATATACTTTTGCATCAAAAATTGTTCTTACGCTACTTTTACTACTTGTTCCGCTTGCTTTAAAAGATTTAAAATCATGTTCTCCTATTAAATACTTTACTGCTCTGTTCATTTTATCTGCATTTAGCTTATTTGGAAAATGATATTGCATATTTCTGTATATTGCACTACCTTGTTCTGAATTATTTATAACATATCTGTATGTTTTTCTTTTACAAGTATATCTACTATGAAATTGTTCATCAACCTCTTGGGCAGATTTTATTCTAATTGATTTTTTAAGCTGTGAATTTAGGGCATACGGTATCTTTTGAATTGGGATGTCTTTTTCAATTTTAAAATTTGCAACTTGCCCAATAGCATGAACACCAGCATCTGTCCTTCCAGAAGCAATTAGATTTACCCTCTCACCTGTAACAACTTCTATTGCTCGTTCTATTTCTCCTTGAATGTTTAATTTATTTTGTTGTTTTTGCCATCCATTAAAGTCTTTTCCATCATATTCGATTGTTAATTTTATATTTCTCATTTTGCCTCTTTATTTTCTTCTTTTTTTGATTGTCTATTTTTTCTTTTTTCTTGTATTTCAGCTTTTTTGTTTTTTATTTTTTCTTTTATTTTAGTGACTCTATCAACTTGTTCCTCTGTTCCAAATCTAGCAGTTACTAAATGCTTTATTAAAATTCTTTTTAATGCATCTTCTTTTACATCAGCAATTAATGTTCCATCTTTTGCAATAGAAACCTTGCCAGTTTCCTCCGACACAACGACTGCAATCGCATCAGAATCTTTTGATATTCCAATTGCGGCTCTGTGTCTTGTTCCAAGCTCCTTTGCAATATCTTTATCATCTGCAAGAGGTAAAATGCATGCTGCAGAAATAATTTTATTATTACTAATTATAACCGCCCCATCATGCAATGGTGTATTAGGCACAAATATATTTACTAAAATTTGAGGAGAAATTATTGAATCCATTTCTACTCCAGTTTCAACAATATCTTGCAATTTAATTTCTCTTTCAAAAACAATTAACGCTCCAGTCCTAGTTTTAGCAAGTTCCTCTATTGCTATTACTATTTTGTAAATATCTTCTTTTGTTTTATCCATTAGGCTTTTATCCATTCCAAACATTTTTGAAAATGTGTTAGAACCTAATTGCTCTAGTGCTCTTCTAAGTTCTGGCTGAAAGATAACAAGAAGTGCTATTACTCCATACGTCATAAATGAAGTTAAAATAAAATTAAGAATACGTAATTTTAATAAACCACTAAGCACAGTTATTATTATTAAGAACGCTATTCCTTTTAGTAATTGCCATACTCTTGACTTCTTTGCAATTTTCACAAATCCATATACTAGAAATCCTACAACTATCAAGTCCAATATGAGAGTAAATATCTCCCAAGGACTCGTTTGCAATTCTTTTATATATGCTGGGAAATCAATGGACATTTGCTTATTTAATTCTTCAAACATAATTTATCCTCCTGTTACATAGTTTTATTTTTTTATTTTAACATTAGATAAAATATTAGGGTACCTGCAGATGCAAATAGCATAATTAAAGCTAAAAGTAGTGCTATTATCCTAACTGCTCCACGAGCGGGATTATGATGTTTTTTTATTTTTACTTTATTATCTCGTATTTCATTATCTAATTCAGTTTTATTTTTTGACATTATTATTCTCCTTAGCATATTATTTTCATATAAGTTATTTTAGCATTTGCAATGTTTAAAGTCAATGATTTCAGACAAATTCTTCCCATACCAAATTTGCTAAATCTATTCCTTTCTTGCTTAATTTTATGCAATTTGTATCCACTATAATAAGATTCTCTTGTAGTAATTTGGTTAATATTTCCTTATATAGTTGTATCGGATTTCTGTCAAATTTTGTTCTAAACTCATTTATGCTAACTCCACTTATCTTTCTTAGTCCTAACATCATATATTCATTCATTTTTGCCTGTTTATCTTGTTTTTCCTCTATTTTAATGTTTTTATAATTATTATTTTCTAATATGTTTCTAATATATGTTTCTATGCAATTTGTATTAGTATATCTTACTGCATTTTCATATGAAGATGCAGATACTCCAAACCCTAAATACTCTTTTTGATTCCAGCAGTCTAAATTATGCTTAGAGCAATATCCTGGTTTTGCAAAATTTGATATTTCATAATGATTATAACCCTTACCTTCCAATTTTCTTTTAGCAAACCAGTACATATATCTTTCAATTTCTTCATCTGGCAGTTTTAATTCTTTGTTATTCAGCATTTTTTCTAGTTTAGTATTTTCTTCAACTATGAGTGAATATACTGAAATATGCTTTAAATCTAACTCTAGTAAGCTATCTATCGTATTTTCAACATCATAAATTGTTTGATTTGGCAGTCCAATTATTATATCTGCATTTAAGTTAGTAAAACCAACTTTTTTTGCATTTATAACCGTTGTTTTGAAATCACTATATGTATGAATTCTACCTATTGTTTTTAGAATATTATCATTACCTGACTGCATTCCTATACTTAATCTATTGATTCCTGAATTAAAGTATTCCTCTAGTTTTTTTTCGTCTGCACTTCCTGGATTTACTTCTATTGAAATCTCACATTTTTCATACACTTTAAAGCTGGTTTCAATTGTCTGTAATATTTCTTCAATATATTGTGAATTTATATATGAAGGCGTTCCTCCACCTATATATATTGTCTTTACAAAATACTCATCATCCGATTTACTCTCTATTTCTTTTTTTAAGCATGCAATATATTCACTTATTTTATTGTCTTTATTTTGAAAAGATGTAAAGTCGCAATAATTGCATTTACTTTTGCAAAATGGTATATGCACATATATTCCAATATCTTTCATTCCATGCCTTTCTTTCTATTTATTTTTTAATTCTTCTGCAAATTTTAGTATATTTGACATTCTATGATTTACACCAGATTTACTTATGCTTGGCTCTAGTAATTTTCCCAATTCTTCAAGAGTTAAGTCCTCGTTTTCTAATCTTAAATTTGCCAGTTCTTTTTCTTTTTCCGAAAGTTTATCAAATTTATGTTTTTCCTTTATTAGTTTTATATATTCAATTTGTTTTACGGACGCAGAAATTGTTTTATTAAGATTTGCCGTTTCGCAATTTACTAGCCTATTAACATTATTCCTTACAGATTTTATTACTCTCATATCTTCAAAATCCAGCACTGCTTTGCTTGCTCCAATAAATGCTAAAAATTTAGATATGCTATCTCCTTCTTTTATATATATAATGTACTTATCTTCTCTTGTAATAATTTTTGAGTTTATTTCATTTTCTGATAAAAAATATTTAATATTTAATGCATTTTCCTCGTTTTCAAATATTATTTCTAAATGATAAAGATTTCTCGGATTACTTACTGAACCAGATGCTAAAAAGCAACCTCTTACAAAAGCCCTAATTTGTTCATTTGTTTTTATTTCTTCATTTATTTTTATTTTTTTCTTTGTTTTAATGCAAAATTTTTTTCCCTGTATTTCAATAGAGTAGCTATTTTGTCCTATATTATTTAAAAGTTTTCCAAATCTATTTATATTATATTGATTTTCTGTTACAAACTGATTAGATGAATTTACACTCAAGTATCCTTCTAATTCAGCTTTTACTAAATCTTTATTTGATAAATTATTTAGTTTGCTTAGTTCTTCTTTTATCTTTGCAGAAAATGATTCCATATTATTACCCTATCGTTACCTGCATAATCCTTTTTGCAAGTAGCTCCTTCAAAAATATTTATTACTTCTTCTTTTAGGTCATATCCAATTTCAAGTAGAACATACCCGTCAACATAGTTTACAATATTTGATCGAATTTTTCTATAAAAATCGCAACCATCTATTCCTCCATCTAATGCTAATATAGGTTCGTTTTGCACATCTTTGTCTAATGTTTTAATCATTTCTGTTTTTATGTACGGTGGATTTGAAATAATTATATCAAATTTCTTTAAAGAGTGGATATTATCAAATAAGTCTGATTGTATAAATTTAATATTATTCTCATCATTTAGAATGTTTTTAGTATTCATTTTTGCAACTTCCAGTGCTTTGGGACTTATGTCTGATGCCCACATCTCAATATCACTATTTTGAGCCATTTTCTTTATTGAGATTCCTATGGCTCCACTTCCTGTGCAAAGATCTAATATTCTAATTTTTCTTGACTGTTCATTTTTTATTTTTTCTACTATTTTTAATGTTTCTTCTACAAGAATTTCCGTATCTGGCTGTGGTATTAGAACATCTTCATTTACATAAAAATTAAGTCCCATAAATTCTTGTTTATTTGTTATGTACTGCAAAGGTTTTCCATTTTTGATTAAATCTATTTGCTTAAAATATTTGTTTATATTATCATTAGTTAATTCTTTTTCATAATTTATTATTAAATATTGATTATCTACATTTAATGCATATTTTAATAGTGACTTTGCATCAATTATATTTATTATTTTACTTCCCAAGTTTATTGCTTCTTTTATTGTCATTTATTTTTTATTTCCTCTCTGCTTTTTTATTCTTTTGTATAATACTATATTGTTTCTAAAATTAAAATTATGCTATTTTTAAAAGTTTTATAGCAAAAGATTTAATTCATCCTATTCCATTCTAAAAAATCTTATTGTATTTGCATTTTCTACCTTTTTAACAATTTTACCATTATATATTGTTTCGCCTGTTACTGAATCTTCTAGTGGAACTTCAATATAGGCAGTTGCAATAAATTTTTGATTGTAATAATTTATTATTGTTATATTAAAAGACATCGTGCACTTAATATCACCTAATATTACCGCACTTTTTCTTAGTATTGTTCCGTCATATTTTAAATCAGTTGTTATATCTGAAAGTATTGTATTTTCTTTTATATTACTATTTATATATTCGAGAGTAATAGGAGTTGATGTGTCTGCATAAATTTCCGGTTTTGAGTAGTCTAAATCGCCATCATTTAATACTTTGTATTCCAATTTATCTGTAATTTGATTTTCTTTTTCAATTTTAAATTTTGCAAAATCATTTATATTTTTATAATATAGGCTCGGATTTCCAGTATTTAAGCCAGAGAACTTTACATTGTCTATATATAATTGCTTTATTGAATTTTCATAGTTTAATTTTTCTGTAGATTTATTATTTATGTAAAGTGCTATATCTGTATATTGATAAATATTAACGTTCCATATTGGTCTTTTTTCTTCGTTATTTATCGCATTTGCTGAACTATATAAATATATTTTGTCTATACTGAATACTGTTTTGGAATTCAACTTTGCAAATTCATTTACCTCATTTGCAAATTTTTTAGATGTAATATATGTATTTATAGAGTAAGCACTTATTATTATTGCACAAATTAAAAGTATTATAGTAATTAGTAATTTTCTCTTTATTTTATAATTATCGTTTCCATTTACTATTACAGTAGTTTCTTTTCTCATAACTGCATCTCCATAATATATTTTTTATCATTTTATCACATTAAGTTCCATTTTTCAACAATAATTAAAGTGTTTTAGCTATAAATAAATTAACTGTTTTTTTGGCAAAAAAAAAGGCCCGCCTCGGCCGTTAATTAAGAATTTTAAGAGCCTGTTTACACAGGTGGGTGTCTTGTCGAATGCTTCTGGGTTTCATAACGTTATGTTAAGCATACACGCCACATTCAAAGGCGGACTCCCTTTAATCTATTTGTTGGTTCTAAAATCCTAATTTGCACGAACCAGGCAGGAATGAATTCACTTTACATTTATACAATACCATATATTTAAAAAAATTGCAATACTTTTTTTGCATTTTCCAAAAATTTTTTTTAGAAAAATTTACTATTAAGATTGTATAATAATTTGTATGTTTTTTCCATAATTTTTATATATTATATAATAATTTTTCTTCTTAAAATTTGGTTTTTAACTTCTCCAATTCCTAAGTATTTATTATTATAGTATAAATTATATAAGTCATTTGCATTTGCGATATTTATAGAAACTCCATTTAAAAGCTTTTTGATATCATCATCATGTATTATCTCTATTTTTTTATTACTATCTAATATTTTTTCCATTTCTATAAACTTTCCAGCTTCTGAAATTTTAAAATTGCCTACTTTAATTCTTCTTAAAGACTTCATATAGCCAACCGTATTAAGTTTTTTTGCTATATCTTCACACAATACTCTAATATACGTTCCTTTTGAACAAGTAACACCATACTCTATTTCATTATTTTCGTTGTCTATTTTATTTAACATAATATTGCTTATATGAATTTTTCTGGGAGTTCTTTGTATTGTTTCTCCTTTTCTAGCAAGTTCATATAGTTTTTTTCCATTTACTTTAATAGCCGAATACATTGGTGGAATTTGCATGCTTTCACCTTCAAAATATTTAAGATTTTTTAAAATATTATCTTTTGATAATATGCAGTTTGAAAGGTTATCTTCTTCAATAATACTTCCTTCGCTGTCCCCTGTATCTCTTTTTTCTCCTAGTTTTAATACAGCTATATATTCTTTATCATGTTCCATTAAATAATCAGATAGTTTAGTTGCTTCGCCTATAAGTACTGGTAATACTCCCGTTGCCATTGGATCAAGAGTTCCAATATGTCCAACTTTTTTTATATTATATTCTTTTCTAATATTCCTAATTACATCAAAAGATGTAACTCCTATTGGTTTATCAACTATTACTAATCCGTTCATTTTATTTTCTCCAATTATTATGTAAAATATTCTTTTAAAATTTATTTAAGCTGTCTTTCCACTTCTTTTACTAATTTTTCTTTAATTTGTTCTGGAGTTCCAATCATTTTTGCACCTGCTGCCTTGATATGTCCACCGCCTCCAAACATTAAGCATACATCAGAAACATTTACATATTCATTTGCCCTTAGAGAGGCCTTATAGCAATCATTCATTTCATGTAAGAATATTGAAACCTCAACACCTTCAATGTTTCTTCCTTCATTTACAATCCCTTCATAGTCTCCAGTTTCAGCTCCAACTTTTTCTTCATCTTCTTTAGTTATATATGTAAATGTTATTTTACTATCATGTATAAATTCCATTCTATTTAATGCTATTTTCATTAGTTCCATACTAGCCTTAGTATGTGTTTCCATAACTTGTTTATATATTTTAGAAATATTTACTCCTAATGATAATAAATTTGATGCTATTTCAAATGTTTCTTTTGATACCCCAGAATACTGAAATCCTCCTGTATCTGTAATAATCCCTGTCATTAGACATGTTCCAATATCTTGGTCTATTTGCCAGCCATAAGATTTGAATATTGTATATAAAACCTGTGCACATGCTGGAGCACTTAAATCTACATAATTTAAGTCTCCAAACATGTCATTTGTACTATGATGATCTATTACAATTCTTTGTGATGCATCTTCAAAATAATTTGACCATCCATTTAATAATTTTATTGTCGCACAATCTAATGATATAGCTAAATCATATTGTTTTAGTTTTCCTTCTGTTTTAGCATCTTTCATTCCAGGTAATTTTGAGAATATCCTTGAATATGTTGGTATTACTACTTCTACATTCTTTCCCTGTTTTTTTAACATATTATATACTGCAAGGCTTGAACCTATAGCATCTCCATCTGGATTTTCATGTGTAAGTATTATAATGTTATTTGCTTTATTTATTTCTTTTAATATTTCATCTAAAGTAGACATTTTTACTCCTTTTCTTTCAGCCCTCTTAATATGGCATCAATTTTTTCTCCTTGAAGTTCAGAATCATCATATTCAAATACTAATTGTGGAGTAATTCTTAAATTTATTGTATTTGCAACTCTGCTTCTTATAAATCCTGCCGATTCTTTAAGCCCTTCTATGGTTCCTTTTATACTTTTTGAATTTAGCAAACTAATGTAAACTTTTGCGTATCTGAAATCAGGTGTTATGTTTACTCTAGTTACACTGACCATTCCACTTACGTTGGGATTTTTTAATTCATAATTTATAACTTGGCTTATTTCTTTTTTTAATTCCTCATTAACCCTTCCAAGTCTATTTGTATTTTTAGCCATTATTTTATCCTTTCCAAAAAGTTTATTTATCTTTTAACTTCCTCATTTATAAAGGCTTCTATTGTGTCTCCTTCTTTTAGATCATCAAAACTTTCTATTTGAAGTCCACATTCAAATCCCTTTGAAACTTCTTTTGCGTCATCTTTAAATCTCTTTAATGAAATTAACTTTCCTTCATGAATGACAACGCTATCACGAATTACTCTGACTCCTGCATTTCTAGCAAGTTTACCATCTAGTACGAAACATCCTGCAATAGTTCCGACATTTGAAATCTTAAATGTTTGTCTAACTTCTGCATTTCCAATATTAACTTCTTTATAAACTGGTGCAAGCATTCCCTTCATAGCATCTTCAACATCCTCTAATGCTTGATAAATAATTGAGTATTGCTTTATTTCAACACCCTCTTTTTCAGCTAATTTTTTAGTTGCACCAACAGGGCGTACATTAAATGCTATAATTATTGCATGCGCTGCTTTTGCAAGCTCAACATCAGATTCAGTAACCCCTCCTGCATTTGAATGAATTACTTTTACTCTTACTTCATCATTTGATAATTTTTCTAGTGATGTTTTCAAAGCTTCTGCTGTTCCTTGAACATCTGTCTTTAAAATAATACTTAATTGTTTTAGTTCTTCACTTTCCATCTTCTCAAATAAATTGTCTAATGTTACTGTGTCTGTATTTTCTATTGCCTTTTCACGATTTTCAAGTTTTCTTTGTTCTATTAAATGTTTAGCAACCTTTTCATTTTTTACTTCGTAGAATGTGTCTCCTGCTTCTGGTACATCATGCAATCCTGTTATTTCAACTGGTGTAGATGGTCCTGCTTCTTTAACATTCTTACCTTTATCATTCTTCATTGTTCTAATTTTTCCAATTGAACTTCCAAGAATAATTGTATCACCAACATTTAATGTTCCTCTTTGTACTAATACAGATGCTATTGGTCCTTGTGCCTTATCTAGTCTAGCTTCAATAACAGTACCTTTAGATTGTCTATTCGGATCAGCTTTAAGGTTTTGCATATCTGCAACTAATAATACCATTTCTAGTAAATTGTCTATGTTTATATTGTTTTTAGCTGAGATTGGTACAAAAATTGTATCTCCTCCCCACTCTTCTGGAACTAGCTCATATTTCATTAACTCTTGTTTTACTTTTTCAACATTTGCTCCTGGTAAATCAATTTTATTTACAGCAACAATTATTGGAATTCCAGCTGATTTAGCATGGTTAATAGCTTCGATTGTTTGAGGCATAACACCATCATCTGCTGCAACTACTAATATTGCAATATCTGTTATTTGTGCTCCTCTTGCACGCATACTTGTAAATGCTTCGTGACCTGGAGTATCTAAGAATGTTATTTCTCTTCCATTAACATTTACCTTATACGCACCAATATGTTGTGTAATTCCTCCAGCTTCTCCTTCAATTACATTTGTTTTTCTAATTGCATCAAGTAAAGAAGTTTTTCCATGATCAACGTGACCCATAACTACTACTACTGGTGGACGGTCTTGTAAGTCTTGCTCTTTATCGTCTGTGTCATCAAATAGTATGTCTTCATCCTTTACAACTTCTTTTTTAGTTGCATATACACCAAATCCATCCGCTACAAGATATGCTGTATCAAAATCTAAAGATTGATTTATTGATGCCATTATTCCCAAGTCAAATAATTTTTTTATAACTTCTGTACTTGTTTTTTTAAGTTCTGCTGCCAAATCTTTTACAGAAATAGTTTCAGGAATTAGAATAGATTTTAGTTCAAAGATTTTTTGCTTATTTCTATCTTCATTTCTCTTAATCTTTCTCTTATTTTTCTTTCCTCTTTCGGTTGTTAAATCATAATAATCTAACATTCCACCTTCTTGATCTTCAAACATGTTAGAAAGTTTATCAACTTGTTTAAGGTTTCTTAATTTGTCTTCATCAAAATTCTCTTCACCATCATTTCTTCTACTTTTTGATGTCTTTTTCTTGTCATCAAAATTTCTATTTGCCTTTTGTTTGTCTATTATTTTTGTACTATAATCTCTTTGATTATCTTTTTCTCCAAAATCAACTGAAACAATATCCTTAATATCTTTATCAATTGTAGAATGTCCCATGCCAGGCTTTCTGAAATCCTTTTTAAATCCATTGTTGTTATTTCTTTGGAATGTTCCATTTCCTCTATTGGCAAAATTTGTTCCGTTTCCAACATGATTATTAAATCCAGAGTTATTACTTCTATTAAAATTGCTATTTGGATTTCTATTTCCAAATCTATCATTATGTCTAAATGTATTGCTAGAATCATTGTCATTTTGTCTTGAATATCCTCTGTCTTGATTGTTTTGTACATTTCTTTGGAAAGAGTTGTTATCTCTGTTATTGTAATTATCTCTTCCAAAATTACTTCTATTATTGTTATAATTATTTCTTCCAAAGTTATTATCTCTATTGTTGCTATTATCTCTTCCGAAATTACTTCTGTTATTGTTGAAATTATTATTTCTGTTGTTATAATTGTTATTTCTATACTCTCTGTTTGGATTGCCAGAATCTCTATTATATGTTGCTGAATCTTTTGAATCTCTATAATTTCTATTGTCTCTATTATATGAACCAGACTCTCTGTTATTTCTATTATCTCTATTATAGCCATTCATATCTTTATTATTAAAACCATTTTCAGTTCTATTATTTCTATTTACAGTATTATTTCTTTGAAAATCATTTTTATTGTTTCTATCGTTTGACTGTTTGTTTTCTTCTTGATTTTCATTTTTAGCTGATTCTTCTTTAATTATAACTTTTTTATCATCTAATGTTTTTTGATTTTGGTCAACAGATTTTAATTCTTTTTCAGCAATTTGTTTTGGTTCTTCATTAGAAGCAATAGGCTCTTCTTTTTTAGGTGCTATTTTAGGTTTTATTCCAAATAATTCATTTACTGTCATTGGTTTTACAGGCTTTTCTCTGTAAACAATATTAAAATCCTTGTTGCGTCTTTCAGTAAATCCAATACCATTTTTATTTTCTCTTACTGGTTTTGAATTTTTCTTTTCTTCTTCAACAATTACTTCTCTTCTTATAATAACATGACCCGTTGTTTTTATTTCTTCTTTTTTTGAACTATCTTTGCTTTCTTTTTTTACATTTATCGATTCTGTCTTTTTAACCTGTTCTCCCTTTTGCTCTTCTTTACTTTTTTCATTCATTACTTCATTGCTTTTGTTTGAAGAACTTTTCTTTTTATTATTTTTTGAAGAGTTAATTTTTTTTGCTTCGACTTTTTTATCTTTACTAGAAGGGCTTTGGATTGTTTGTTTCTTTGCTTCTTTTTCAGATGATGTATTTTTTGATATATTATTTTTTATTTTTTCTACATCACTATCTTCTATTCCACTTAAATGACTTGTTGCTTTTATCCCCAATTTTTGAGCCATTTCTACTAGTTTCTTATTTTCTACATTTAATTCTTTTGCTAATTCATATATTTTTGTTTTACTCATATTATTCTTCACCTCCCATTTTTTTATTTTGATTTGTCCCTTTATTAAACTTTCTCAATATTACACCTCTTACATTTTCCTTATATTTTATATAAAACATTTGAATATTATTCCTTTTAATTAGTTTTACTTCTATTCTTCTTCTTTTTCTGATTGATTTTCATTATCAGGTATTTCGTCATCTTCTAATATATTTTCATCGACAGTTTCTACTTGATTTTGTTCCTCTTGGCTATCTTCTATCATTTTTCTAAATTGAGATTCGCTCTTTATATCAATTTTCCAATTAGTAAGTCTTGCAGCTAATTTAGCATTCTGACCACCTTTACCTATTGCTAAAGATAATTGATCATCTGGTACAATTACTTGTGCAAATTTGTCTTCTTCTTTTATGTCAACAGCTAATACTTTCGCAGGTAATAATGCAGTAGATATAAATATTGATGGATCTTCATTCCATTCGATTACGTCTATTTTTTCTCCATTTAATTCATTTATTATATTTTGAATACGTATTCCCTTTTGTCCAACACAAGAGCCAACTGGATCAATATTGGGGTTTGGAGAGTATACAGCAATTTTGCTTCTTGCTCCTGCTTCTCTTGAAATGCTCTTTATTTCTATAAGGCCTTCATATATTTCAGGAATTTCTATTTCAAATAATTTTCTAACAAATTCAATACTTGCTCTTGATAGTAGTATTTGAGTAGAACCCTTAACTCCCTTTTCAACACTTATTATACATGCTTTAATTTTATCATTTACAGAATATCTTTCAGTTGGTATTTGTTCTTTTCTTGGCATTATTCCTTCTATTCTTCCTAAATCAAGAACAATGGCTCCTCCATCTGCTTTTTGAACTAACCCTGTCATTATTTCGCCTTTTTTATTTTCAAACTCCTTAAATATAACATCTCTTGAAGCTTCTCTTATTTTTTGAGTTATCACTTGTCTTGCTGTTTGTGCGGCAATTCTTCCAAATTCTTTAGGCATAAGCTCAATTTCGAATTTATCTCCTAATTCGTATTTATTACCTTTTTTATTTGCATCTTCTAATGAAATCTCTTTTTTATCATCTTCAACATTTTCTACAATATCTTTTTCTTGATATACGTGCATTTGTCCATCTATTTTATCTATTATTACCTTGATATTTTCATCTGCAGAATCAAAATTTCTTTTATATGCTACTAATAATGCAGTTTCAATTGATTCCATTAGAAATTCTTTCTTTATTCCATTATTCTTTTCTAATTCATTCATTGCAGACATTAGCTCTGTCATATCTATACCTTTGTTAACTATTTTTACTTCTTTCTTTTTCATTTTACATTTCCTCCCAATTAAAAACTGTTTTCATATTTGAAATATTACTTTTATTTATTTTTATTATATTTGTTACTTCTGAGTTATCTGTTTTTACCAATAATTTGTCTTCATTTTGTGGTAGAACATTATTCTCATTGCTTTTTGACTTTTTCTTTTTTTCTTTTGATTTTTCTGTTTTACTTTTGTCAGTTTGATTTTCTACAAGTTCAAGAGTTATATCTTGGCTAGAATTATTTCTTAATATTCCTATTAGAACCTTCATATTTTCTATTGCTTTATATGTATGTACTTCTATTTTATTTCCAATGTTTTTTTCTAGTTGTTCATCACTTCTTAGTCTCTTTTCAACGCCTGTTGATGATACTTCCAAAAAATATTGTGATTTTATAAAGTCTTTCTCGTCTAGTACTTCAGTTATATTATTATTAACATTCTCACAATCATTTAAACTAATTCCCTGCGAACTGTCTATGTATATTCTTAAATAATTATCTCTGCCTTCCTTTTCATAGATAACATCATATAATTCATATCCAAGATTTGTTATAATTGGCTGAATACACTCGCTTATTTTAACTTCTATACCTGTCATCTTCTTAATATTATTCCTTCCATTTATTTTAATATTTAAAAATTTTCTATCTTTTAGCATAAATGAAAGAGTGGAATTTGTTTCCACTCTTTGCTATCTCTTATGTATGTTTTAATTATACTTATTTTTTCCCTATTTGTCAAGCTTTTTTCACAATTTCGTTTTTGTTTTTGTAAATCATATCTTGTTGAACTACTCCTCTTACTGAAGATAAAGGATAAATATTTGTATTTCTACCAATTACTGTTCCTGGATTTAAAACGCTTCCACATCCAACTTCAACATTATCGCCTATCATTGCTCCTATTTTTTTAATTCCAGTTTCAATTTTTTCTTTACTTCCTTTTATAACTACAAGCTTTTTGTCTGATTTAACATTAGACGTAATAGATCCTGCACCCATATGTGATTTGTATCCCAAAATTGAATCTCCAACATAGTTGTAATGTGGTACTTGTACCTTATTAAATAATATTACATTTTTTAATTCTGTAGAATTTCCAACAACCGCACCAACTCCTACTATTGCTTTTCCCCTAATAAAAGCACAATGTCTTATTTCAGCTCCAGCACAAATTATAGCAGGTCCTTTTATATATGCTGATGGAAATACATTGGCTGTTTTATGTATCCACACATCTTCTCCTATTTTATTGTACTCTTCTTTAGGTAGTTTATTGCCAAGTTTTAAAATAAAGTCACTAATGTTAGGTAATACTTCCCATGGATATTCATATTCTTCTAACAGCTCTTTTGCTATTGTTTCATCCAGATTATAAAGGTTTTTAATTTTACACTCTTCCATTTTTTCTCCAATCTATTTATTTAAAATCAATTCTGAAGCTATTTCTTAAAATTATTTGATATTTGCTATTTAAAACTTGTTAGTTTGTATTATTTTCTGCCCCAATATTCATTATATAATTTTGCAGCTGTTTTTGGACTATCGTTTCCTTCTTTATTTTTAATAGGTGCAAAGTCTTCTTCTCTTCTTCCTCTTAATATTGAAATATCATCAAAATAGTTAAATCCATCAAATATGAATGCCTCATATTTATATGCGTTAGGCTCTGTTGCAATAAACATTTCTCCATTTTCTTTCATATAGCTTGCTTTTTTATGTGCACTATGATATGGAAGTTCCATGCTACTAATCTTTTCTAGTGCTTTAAGACTATATAAATTACACATAATATGTGATTCTCCAAATAATAATTCTCCATCCTCATCTGTTTCTTCTGCCATTTCTTCTGGTAGTTCAGTATATTCAATAACAGCTGGTGCATTATTTTTCTTGCAGAAAACTCCAACTTTTTCATGTGGATTTGCCTTAACTACTGATTTTGATCCTATTTCATTGCAATCATTTATTGTAAGACCTAATAATATTGGGTCAACCATATTTAGTAACGCATTATCAACGGCTCCAATGAACACCCACTTAATTCCTTTACTTTTCATATCGTTAAGTACTCCATCTTTTTTCATTGCTTTATATATGCAACCATTTCCATCTGCTGCTAACTTTATATTAAAATTTTCATCAATAAGTACTTTTCCTTCTTGACTTAAAAGAGGTAGGTTTCCTTGTTTAAAGAACATTACCTTATCTTTTGGATAATCAAAATAATTATGTTCTTCAAAAAAATTCTTTGTTTTTTCATTGTTTTCAGAACTTGTCATTATGTACCATTGTAAAGTAACATTGTATTTTTCGTTAGCCTTTTTCAAACCATCAGCAATAATTTCAAATAAATACTTTGGTTTTGGTTCTACATTTAAAAGAAAGGTTCCTTTTGGTCCATCATGGCCTAATCTGGTTCCTTGCCCTCCAGCCATAGTAACAACAGCATATTGATTATTTTTTATTGTGTCTTCTCCTATTTTCTTTAAGTCTTTAAATTCTCCTTCTGACATTTTATATTTATCGGAAAATTTTGTATGTTCTATTATACAACTTGAAATAGCTTTATCATTATTTCTATTACTTATTTCATACAATCTGTTTAATGTTTCAAAATCTAAATTTTCAATTTCGTCTATTAGTTGACTTTGTTGGTTGTTATTACACATTTCTAAGTATTTTAGTAAGTGAGTTTGTTTATATTTTTCTAACTTTTCCTTATAATTTTCCATCATTATTAAAGTCCTTTCTATCTGTATTCAATCATTTTTTGCTTAGCTTTGCACGTGTTGTTAAATAACTTTTCACATTTTATCACATTACAATATATTATGCAATATTTTTTTCTTTGTTAAATTAGTCATAACTTTTTGAAAAGTCTAATATACTTTAATAAAGTTTTGTACAAACGCTCTAAAGGAGGTTTAAAATGGAGGACAATTCAAAATTATATGAAGATATTGCAAAGCGTACAGATGGTGACATTTATGTTGGTGTTGTTGGTCCAGTAAGGACTGGTAAGTCCACGTTTATTAAAAATTTTATGGATTTACTTGTAATTCCTAATATTGACAATCAATATAAAAGAGAAAGAACTTTAGATGAAATGCCTCAAAGTGGTTCTGGAAAAACAATAATGACTACAGAACCCAAATTTATTCCTAATGAGGCTGTTCCAATTACTGTTAACGGAAATGTGAAATTTAAAGCAAGATTTGTTGATTGCGTTGGATATTTGGTTAGTAATGCTATTGGATATTTAGAAAATGATATTCCAAGAATGGTAAAAACTCCGTGGTCTGCTGATGAAATTCCTTTTGAAGAAGCAGCTGAAATAGGCACAAAAAAAGTAATTCAAGATCATTCAACAGTTGGCATTTTAGTAACAACAGATGGAAGCTTTTCTGGAATTCCTCGTGATGATTACATTTTAGCAGAAGAAAGAGTTGCAAAAGAATTAAAATCTCTAAATAAACCATTCGTAATTGTTTTAAATAGTGTTGACCCGAACTCTGATTATTCAAAGGATTTAGCTAATTCCTTACAGGAGAAGTATGGAGTTTCTGTTATTTCAATGGACTGTGCAAATCTAAATATAGATAATGTAAATGAAATATTCGGTAAAATGTTGTATGAATTTCCAACACAGAGAATTAACATAAATTATCCTAAATGGATTGATGCCCTTGGGTTTGATCACTGGTTAAGAAAAGAAATGTTTAAAGAAATAAAAACAGATTTTCAAAACGTAAGAATTATAAAACAAGTAAGTGCTACAGTTGCATCAATGCCTGAAAGTAACATTGTAACGTCAAGTTCAGTCGATGAAATAAATCTTGGGAATGGAAATGTTACAGTTACTATGAATGTAAAATCCGATTTGTTCTATAAGGTACTTACAGAAATGTCAGGTCAAACAATTTCCAATGAATTTGAACTGTTTTCAACATTTTATAAATTTTCTAAAATTAAAACAGAATATGATAAGATTGAACCCGCATTAGAGGAAGTTAAAGCTAAGGGATATGGAATTATTACACCTTCTATGGAAGATTTAATTTTAGATGAACCTGAAATGGTTAAACAAGGTTCTAAATTTGGAGTAAAGTTAAAAGCAAAAGCACCTTCAATTCATTTAATTAAAACTGATGTTGAAACTGAAATTTCTCCTATTGTTGGAAGTGAAAAACAATCTGAAGATTTAGTAAAATATCTTCTTTCTCAGTTTGAAAATGATCCCAAGAAAATTTGGGAGTCTAATATATTTGGTAGAAGTTTACATGAGCTTGTTAATGAAGGTCTTCAAAACAAACTGGCATGTATGCCTGAAGATGCTCAAGTAAAATTACAGCAGACATTAGAGCGTATTGTAAATGAGGGTTCTGGAGGATTGATTTGCATTATATTGTAATTCTCATTACCTATTAAGCTTGGATATATATTTATTAGAAACTATTAAGGTTGTAAATATGGTGTTATTTTTATAATTAGCACATCATATTTTACAACCTCATTTTATAATCCATTCTTATTATGTATGGTGTTACTGTTCCTCTATTAGTTTTATTTGCTTTATTTCAACATTGTATAAATCTTTTTCTATTAAGATATTTATATTTTTTTCCGAGATTTTTCTATTTTCTCCGACTTTTATTATTACTTCAGTTGACTCATCCATTCCTAGTGGTAAAGTTTTATTGTAATTATCATAAAATATGATATTGCTCATATATAAAATATGTGAATTTTCATTTAGATTCATTTTATATATTTTATTACATTCCAATTCTTGAAATAATTTGTACGGATTTATATTTCCAATTGTAAATCCTTTTTGTTTATTTGTATAATAAATAGGCATACTGCAAATTGAAGTGATTTTTTGATATGCTTCATTCACAAGTCTTGATTTTTCTTTTATTATATTTTTAAAATCATCAACGCTTGTGGTTTGATTTATTTTTAAAATTGAATAAATATTCTTTTGGTTTTCTCTATGCTTTCTATTATTCAAAGTTTTTATTTTAGTATAGTCATCTTCAATTCCACCAAATAATTCAGATATTTTATTTATTGGCGAATACTCTTTAACTAATTTTTCATATTCCTCTCCAATTTTGTATGTATCACATTTACAAATTGAGCTATTTATTGCTGGCAAAATTTTATCGCATAAATAAATAGAGTTACATTCATCTATTGAAAGTTTTCTTCTTTGCAATTCATCAGCCTTTATCATAAGTTCTGGTAAATCTTCTTCAAAATTAAAACCAATTTTCACTTTTGCTTCGACTTCTTTTTTTTCTCCTACCGATAGTTCTGGTAAATTATCCTTATTAGTAAATTTCCAAAAGTCAAAGATACTTTTCTTGTGTTTTTCTATTTCTTCAATATAATTTTGTGCGTTTTCTATTTTTCTAATCATATTTTCTTTTTTTAGCTCTAATGCTTTTATATCTGCACTTATGTTTTTTTCTTCTTCTATTATTTTCTTAGCTTCTGTGCAGATTTTTATTAAGTCAGCTATTGAATATGTTCTACTTACTATTTCTTCCTGATTATTTTCTTCTTGTTTTACTTCTTCAGAAACAAAGTCTGTATCTTTTTTTGGTAATTCTTCATCATTTTTTATTTTTAATTTTAGTTTTTTATTTCCAGAGAAAAAAAACTTTATCCTCTTGAAAAAACTTTTTTTGCAGTTTAAAAACATAACAATTTGCTTCTCTTGTTTTGCATAAGTATCTGTTTGTTCTTTTATTTGTTGTTTTAGTTCTTCTAAATACTTTTTTTCATTTCCAATTTTCGTGTTTAAACTCTTTTCCAATGTTCTCTTTTCCAAGTTTTCCGTTTTAATAAATTGCTCGAGATTATCAAATGAGATTATTTTATCATTGTATGTTAAAACTAATTTTCCCATTTCATCAAGTCTTGGTTCAAATTCGTAATTATAGTTAGTTTCTGTTGTTAATATAAATAATGCTTTAAATAGTGCATATTGTTTTTCCGCTTCATCTTTATTTTTTATTTCTATTTTATATTTTGTTTTTAAATTTTCTTGAATATTAGTTTCTCCAATTAAGAATAATGTTTTGCTACCATCAGTAGTTGTATATTCATAAGTGGTTGGAAATTGGTTAGTAAATAGCCAAATATAATTTTCCATATCACTTATTTGCTTTTTAGACAGTATTTCTTCACTATATTCTTCTTTGCAGATTGGTATATATATATAATTATCTTCTTTTTTTAATTGTTCTTTTAGTAAGTATAGTACTACTGATGTTTCTCCTTCTTTTGCTGGAAATAGCATAAAATATTTATCATCTGCTTTTGAGTAATAAATCTGCCATAAATAGTTTTTATCATATTTTATAAAATATGGTATTTTTGTTTTAAATTCTTCTTGTATGTTTTCCAATTTTTTTATTTCTTGTATAGATGCTCTTTCTACTATATTTTTAAAATCATTTTTGTTTTCCTTTATATATGTGAATATTGGTTTAGCAGTTTCATATCTTTCTTTTATATCTGTTGTTCTATCTGTATTGCTTATTAAAATAACTATATCATTTATATTTATTTTTTTATAGATTTTATATAAAACATTATTGTCATAGGCTTTTGCAATATTATATTCAGGCTTTTGATTATCTTCTTGATAATTTTCATTCATATTTAGTCCAATGTAATTTAATATTTCTTCAAAATTATTTTCTTCTATTACTTTTGAATCTTGTTGCAATTTAGAACCTCCTCTATAAATTCTTCTATTTTGTATGGTTTATCTACTCCGTGAATTTTTATTGTATTTTGGTTTAATTCTTTCTTTCCAATAGTTACTATATATGGTATTTTAAAGTCTACCGCTTTTCCTATTTTGTTTTGACTGCTATTACTTGAATTGTCTGTTTCTGCTCTTAATCCATTTTTTATAAATTCATTTTTCAGATTATCAGCATAGTCATCAAATTCTTCACCTTCGTCTATTATCATAATTTGCGTTGGTGATAACCACAGTGGAAAAGTACCCTTGTATTTTTCTAAGAGAATGCCAAGCATATTTTCATAACTTCCAACAAATGTTAAGTGCATATATACTGGGAATTTTTCCTCATTATTTTCGCTAATATATTTTAAATTAAATCTATGGGTAATTTCAAAGTCAATTTGTAAGCTTGAAAAGTATTTTTTATTATATAATATTTTTATTGTTGGTCCATACATTTTTGCATTTTCTTTTTCTTTATATTCTATATTTAAGCTATTTAACGCAGATTTCATACTTTCTGTAAGAAAGTCCCATTCTTCAATATTTCCAATATATTCTTCTTTTTTTGTATCATTCCATGTTTCTATTACATATTCTACATCTAAATTTAGCTTCTTTATAAATCTTTGTTGCATCATAATTGCTTCTCTAATAGTTTTTTCTATTTTTTCAGGTGTAGAATATATACTTGCATCAGACATAGTTATCTGCCTTGTTCTAGTTATTCCTTTTATATCTCTTTCATTTCTAAATACTGTTGATGTTTCACTAAACTTTACTGGTAATTCTTTATAACTATATTGTTTTGATTTATAAATACTACAATGAAACGGTTGTACATATGGTCTTAATACTATTTGGTTTGTTGACTTTTCATCGCAATCATTATCTGATTCATTATTTTTTATTATAAACATTTCATCTTTTTCATTTTCAAATCTGTCTTCTATTATATATATTTCTGCATTTGAGACGCTAGGAGTTTGTACAATTTTATACCCTTCTTTTTCTTCTTCTTGTTCAACATAATCTTTAATTATTTTTAGTATTTTAGCTCCTCTGGGCAAAATTATTGGGAATCC
Source organism: uncultured Clostridium sp. (assembly GCA_964507565.1). GTDB lineage: Bacteria > Bacillota > Clostridia > TANB77 > CAG-508 > CAG-793. Next base: position 48,881 of record CAZDPV010000002.1, on the reverse strand, counting down.
CTTTCCAATATAATCTACTGTTTTATATAGCTCTAGTTCTTTTCCTAATTTATTTATTTCCGTTGTTTCCATAATACAATTCCTTTTCCTATATTTTATAAAATTATATCATTAAAAAATAAAAAAAAACAGTATTTTCTAAAAATACTGTTTTAATAAATATGTTTTGTCTTACAGTTTTAATTTATTGTTTTAATTTCTTTTGTAATTTTTTCAATAAACTCACTTGAAGCCATTTGTCCTAAATCTCCTTGCTTTCTATCTCTTACAGAAACTGTATTAGATTGGGCTTCCTTGTCTCCTACTATTAGCATATATGGTACTTTTGAAAGTTGTGCTTCACGTATCTTATATCCTATTTTTTCGTTTCTATCATCAACTGTAACACGAATTTTCTCTTTAACCATTTTTTCTTTCAATAATTGAGCGTATTCTAAATGCTTATCAGAAACTGGAAGTATTTTTACTTGATGTGGTGCAAGCCATAGTGGTAATGCTCCCTTAGTTTCTTCTATTAAAAATGCCATAAATCTGTCAAGTGTTCCTAGGATAGCTCTATGAATTACAACTGGTCTATGCTCTTTTCCATCTTCTCCTATATATGTTAATTCAAATCTTTCAGGAAGTGCAAAGTCTAATTGACAAGTTGAAACTGTTACATCATGTCCTAAAGCAGATTTAATTTGTACATCTAATTTAGGTCCATAGAATGCTGCTTCTCCTTCTGCTTCATAAAAGTCTAGTCCAAGTTCATTTAATATTTCTCTTAGCTGACTTTCTGCTGTTTCCCACATTTCATCATCGTCTATATATTTAACTTTATCTTTTTTGTCTCTTAATGATAATCTGAATTTGTAATCTTTAAATCCAAAATCTTTGTAAACTGATAAAATCAATTTAACTACATTTCCAACTTCTGATTTTATTTGGTCTGGCCTTACAAATAAATGTGCATCATTTTGACACATTTCACGAACTCTTTCTAGACCGCAAACAGCTCCGCTATTTTCGTATCTAAAATCATGTGCTAGTTCTCCAATTCTAATTGGTAAATCCTTATATGAGTGTAAACTGTTTTTATAAATTAACATATGATGAGGACAGTTCATTGGTCTTAAAACCAATTCTTCATTGTCCATTTTCATAATAGGGAACATATCATCTTTATAATGGTCCCAGTGTCCACTTGTTTTGTATAATTCTGTAGTTGCTAAAGATGGAGTATACACATGTTCATATCCTAAAGCAATTTCCTTATCTTGAATATATCTTTCTAAAAGTCTTCTTATAGTTGCTCCATCTGGTAAATACATTGGAAATCCTGAGCCTACTAATTTATGTGTCATAAATAAGTTTAAATCTTTTCCTATTTTTCTGTGATCTCTTTCTTTAGCATCTTCTAATTTTTGCATATATTCATCAAGTTCACTTTGTTTAGGGAATGATATTGCATAAATTCTTTGTAGCATTTTGTTATGCTCATTTCCTCTCCAATATGCTCCTGAATTAGATAGTAATTTAACTGCTTTAACTTTTCCTGTACTCATTAAGTGTGGTCCTGCGCAAAGGTCTGTAAAATCTCCCTGTTTATAGAATGAAATAGTTACATCATCTGCTAAGTCATTTATAAGTTCTTGTTTATATTGTTGCCCTTCCATAAGTTTTAAAGCTTCTTCTTTTGGTAGTTCAAATCTTTCAATTGGCAAGTCTTCCTTAATAATTTTTTTCATTTCTTCTTCTATTTTTAATTTATCATCTTCTGTAAAATTTTCTGTTGTATCGAAATCGTAGTAAAAACCTCCATCATCAATAGCAGGTCCAATTGCGAATTTTGTATCTGGAAATAAATGTTTAACTGCTTGAGCCATAATGTGTGATGTTGTATGCCAATAAGCTTTTTGTCCATCTAAATCTGAGTCAAAAGTTAATACTTCTAGCTTGCAGTCAGATTCTATTTTTGTTCTTAAATCTACAACCTTTCCATCTATCCTTGCACATGTTGCCATTCTTGCTAATCCTTCACTAATAGATTTAGCAAAATCACATACTGATATTCCATTTTGAGCTTCTCTACAAGAGCCATCTTTTAAAGTTACTTTAATCATAATATTTTCCTTTCTTCTTACAAATCTAGATAGTCTTTATAAAATAAAAAACAGAACATATCTAAAAAGATATGTTCTGGGGTACTTTATTTAGTACGGTTCCACCCGGATTTTTCACTTATTTTTATAGCTTATAACGTAGCTTAAACGTCTAGCTTACTCACTAGCACTTTTTGAAGGTAGTTTTTCAAGTATGTTTGCTTAAATTAGCTTTCAGCCCACGACTAATTTTCTCTTATAAGTAACTTTTACTTTACTTTTCCTTCCATTAGCTTTCTTAAACTATTTTTATTATACATTTTTTTGTTGCTTATGTCAACGTTTTTTATATATTCTTTATTTTTTATTTGTATTTTTTTTAATTGCTATTCTTTTTCTGTTGTTTACTTTGTATAATATTATGAGAATTATTAAAATTCCAATTATTGTTGATATTATCCAAACCGTACCATTATTTTTATTAGAATTTGATTTTTCTTTTATTCCACTTAGATAATATTTAGATAATAATTCTGTTTTTTCAATCTTAGTAGTTTCTGATTCTGGTACCTCTTCTTTGCTTGTTAATAGTTCATTTTCATTATATACTTCATATTTTTTGCTTGTTGCATTGTACATTGTAGTGTATTTATTTGTTTTATTATTGTTTGATCCACTTGATGTTGCATTAGATGAACTATTATTTGAACTCGAATTTATGTTTAGCTCACTTATTGGAGTTTCTTCTAGCTTTTCTTGTACTTGTTTGCATTGTTCATATTCTTCTGATAAGTCTTCATATATCATATTTGCATTAAACAAATTTTCTTTTAAAAAGTCTAATAAACTTACTTCTTCTTTCACATTATTATTGTATTTTTCATTTCCATCCATGTAATTGAATACTATGACCTTTCCGTTTTCATATAGTACCATTACTTCTTTTCTTTCTTCTTCTTGATTCATTGTTATTTCTTTTATTGTACTATTATTAAAATTTTTAGGATATTTTAGACTTTCTTTTAAATTGTTTATCTTTCCATCTTTTTTTAGTACTGATTGATATTCTTTTCCATTGTAGAAATCAATTACTTGGTTTGAAATTTTGATATCTAATGAGCTATCTATCACTGATAACTTGTTGTTTTTTACTATATAAATTTGTGACTTTCTATTGCCATTTACTATGCTGTACGTTCCAAAGCTTTCAATATTATTTCCATCATATTGGTATTTTTCTAACGCTTTAGTTTCTTCTAATGCTAATGTGTTTTGAACATTATTGTTTTGGCTCTCTTCATCTATGCTTGTAGTATTTGTTTTTTCATTGCTATTTGTATACTCACCAGTTAATATGTTGTATATCTTTCCATTGTTCGTTAAAGCTTGGGAATCATATAAGTTTACAGATTGTTCACTTTTTTCCTCATTATTTACATATAATTTATTTTCATTTATATATGCAATGCTTTCTCCCTTTAAACTTGTTCGTTTATTTATATCACTTGGTATAATTGTTAATGTTTTTACCACATCATCTTTTCCTATATTGATTTCAATATTAGTTTTAAAGTCATATTTAAATGTATATGTTTTATTTTTTATATATTGTTTTACAGCACTTCTACCATTTACATAGCATTCAAAGAAAGCATTTTCGTCTATTTTACTAAAATCTATATTAAACTCATTTACACTTATTGGATATGCACTATACGTTGGTAAGTTATTCACTTTTTGGTCGTTTTCAGTATTTAAGTTAATTAAGAAATTAGATGCTACCATAAGTGGATATTCATCTTCTTTCAAATCCATTGTTTGTATTTCTTCTAAATTTATAACTACGTCTACTGGATCCATTGGCAATGAAATTCCTCTTTGCTCCATTGTATTTCCATCTCTACCATATTTTATTGTTGGATAAATATTACTTGATAACATATTCGTATTAAATACCCCTGTATTAAATCCTAGTGTTGAAGAATATGTTTTTGCTAGCTTTAAATTACTTTCATTTAAGAAATTATTTGCTTCTATATTGTCGTTATATTTTGTAATGTAATTTTCATTTATCTTGCTGTATTGGTAGATGTATATTTTTGATAATTGACTATTCATTGTCTTGTCTGAACCCACAATCATTGAAGATGTCGTGTCATAATTTGATTTTACGTTGGCTTCTACAAATATTTTAGTATATAAAGATACTGGCATATAAAAGTCTGTTTCAACTTTTCCAAATATTCCTCCTGCATTTATTGGAGCAATTACAGTAGATTTAGCTACATAAACTTGTACTATTGCTGTATCATTTGTTATTGCTGTCATTCCAGTATTGGCCAAATATCCAGATATTCCTCCTGCTGCATACCCTGTTGCTGTTACTTTTGCATTACTATATGCATAATTTATTCTTCCTGCTTTATGATAACCAACCAAACCTCCTACATTTGAATATCCTGTTAGCGTTACATTATCTGTACTCCAGTATCCAGATGTTGAATTCGATCTATTCCAGTTTCCTATAATTCCACCTACATTGCTTCCTAATGTTGTAACAGTTACATCTATTGTATTCATAGCATTACATGCTCCTGTTGAGTATCCAAAGATTCCTCCCACGTTGTTTGATCCTGAATTTTTACCCGTAACAGTACTGTTTTTAACAGTTCTAATTCCTCCCCACCAGTCTGTTGATTGTCCTGCTAATCCACCAATATTTGAACCTGAACCTGCTATATTTGAATCCGTTACAATATTGCTATATCCATCCCAAGAGTCATATATATATCCATACATTCCTCCAACATTGCTATGTCCATTTACTGTTACAAAAGTAGCTTTCGCACCCATTATATTAGGAGATTGTCCAGCAAGTCCACCAACAACATCATATCCTGTAACATTTGAATTACTTATATTTATGTTATAATGATTTGGCTCTATTCCATTACCATTTAGTCCAACTATTCCACCGACATAATTTCCTGTTGAAATAATCGTGATGTTGTTTCCATTTATATTTTTTCCTAAATTCGAGACAGAACCTGCATATCCACCAACGTAGTGTATTCCATAGCATGTAATGTGTTCTAGTCCAACATCTTTCGTTACGGAATCTACCACAGCAAAGCATCCCACATAAGAAACTTTTTTTGCGGTTATTGTTATGTCTTTAAAATTGATGTTTGTTACATTTCCACTTGCTTTTCTAATTATTCCTACTGCATTTCCAGACTTAGTAGATGTAATGTTAATATTTTCGAAATTTATATTTTCTAAATTTATGGAAATTTTGTTTATTAGTCCAGATTGTTGCTCAATTTCTGCTAATGTAATATTTTTTAATGTTTTATTATCACCTACCGCTTCGAATCTAGCCATTGTAACATTATAATTTACTTCACTTTTTCCTTCAAAGTCAATGTCATTCATAAGTTTATAATTTTGAAATGTATCTTTTTCTATTGATTGCCAGTCATTGTAGTTATATATTTCTTTATAAAATTTAACATCAATTCTATTTTCTGTTTCTTTTGATTTTTCTTCTCCATTGTCATCATATACAATGCTTGAGATTTTATAGCTGTCATAATATCTTTTAGGCGTTGTTACTAAGTCTATATAAGTTTTTCCATTATCAAAAATTGATTTTGAGATTATTGAATTCATGTCATCAATTATTACATTTTTAATTTGTTTGTTTCCTGGATTATTTACTACAACTCTTACACCAACAGTATTAACGTCTGTTTTCTCTGCTTGAACCTCTTCTACTTTTATTTCTCTGTCTATTGAAATTGTATTATCTTCTTGATTAGGTAGTAGTTCTTTTTTATCTGTGTAATATAGTTTTGGAAGTATATAATTAGATAATCCATCATAATTGTAATTATCATCCCATTTAAGCTCACTTAAATAATTGGATTTTTTAAATATTTCGTCTCTACTTAGTACATTTGAATCTAATTCATTTTCATTTATATATCCATTTATTAGTTGATTCTCATAAGCATAGTTTATCTTTTTACTTATTTGATATCCAGATGTTCTAGATATGTTTTTTGTATCTTGTCTAGTATAAATATTTCCAATAGATAAGCATGAAGTTGGTGTAAGATTATATCCAATAATTCCTCCTATATATTCTCCATAACTATCTACATTTACTAAGCTATAGCAATTTGTTAGGGTTCCGCTTGTATTACTGTTTCCGATAATTCCTCCACATCTATCTCCATCTGAAAAAATTTTACCTGTCGAGTAGCAATTAGTTATGTAACAAGGAGTTCCTCTTCCTATTAGTCCTCCTACTCCTTCATAATAAATACTTTTATTAGCTGAAATATCTACATTTTGTGCAAAACAGTTATCTATTACTAGTTGGTCTGATAATCCTACTAATCCGCCAAATCTTGCATTATCTAGTTTTGCATTTGATATAATAGTTGCATCTACAATTGAGCTGTTTTTTATTACTGAGCCACTATTAGTATATCCAACAAGGCCTCCACACGTAATTGTTCCACCTATTCTTTTTTGATTTACGTCTATCTCTAATCCTTTAATGTGTACATTATTTACTATTCCGCCATTTAAATATTCTATTACTCCAGTATAGTCTGTTGATGCTGATTCATTATAATAATTTTCAATAAATAAATTATTTATTTGTCCAGTAAATGTTGCAAGAAGTCCTCTATTTGACTTTATATTTTTAATGGTGTGACCCTGTCCTTCTAATTTTCCATAATAGGTTTTAGTTATTGATATAGAACTTCCTTCATTTTTAAAATCTAAATCTGTTAGTAGCATAAAGTTTTCATCTGTATGGTTTGATATATTGTTCCAATCTGATATAGAATTTATCTGCCTATATAAATCCACATTTATTATTCTTTCATTGCTTGCATATTTTCTAGTATATGGTATATTGAATGCACCTTTTGTAGTTATACTTAGAACATTATATGTTGATACATACTTTGTAGGTTCTAGTAGTGTTGCTATTACTTCACTTTTTCCATCTGCATAATTTTGTGATTCTATTCTTACTTGTAGGTTTTGTACACTTATGTTTTGAATTTTTTCTCCAGATGGATTATTTATACTAAATCTAACTTTTACCGTATCTGAGCCTTGTTGTATTATGTTAGTTGAAATTATATCTGGTAAGTCTGCATCATCTACTTTAGGTAGGTTGATATATTCCTGTCGTGGCATACAATCTGGCATAACAACTTGTGGATAATATCCTCTTGAAATAAGATCATCTATATTAAATGCATCTTCACTATTTAGTATTTGATTTTGAAATTGTTCATCTAATAATGCAAGTTTGGTAGTTTTATTATTATATGAGTTATTAAATACTTTATCTGCAAAGTAATAGTTATTATTTATTTTTCCATTATTATATGCAACTGATGGTCCATGTGACATTTCAATTGTATTTCCGGTTCCTACTGAGTAAATATTATCTATGTGTGCGTAATTATGTTCTACTATATTAGATACATTTTCTCTTCCAGTAGTAGTTTGGTCTTCCACATTAACATTTATTAAACTATAAACATTTGATATTTGTCCACTTCCATATGATTGTAATACCAGTCCAGCTGCATATCTATATCCAATTTCTTCTGGTATATCTCCAAATACATCAATTGGACTGCCATATAAGTATCCATTTTTAATTGTCCCATAATTGTTATACAATCCCAGTGTTACTCTACAATTTCCATAGTATGGTACCTTTGAATTTATAACAAATTTATTTATTGTTCCATAGTTTGTTAAACCTATTAGATGAGTTTGTATATTTCCATATTTTGTACTTTCTAATAAATTAACTTCTAGATTTTCTATTGTTCCAGAGTTTACATAAAATAATCCATAGAATTCTCTTACTTCTACATTATTTCTTAGGCTTACATCCATAACTATATTTTTTAGATATCCGTTTTTTCCTATTCTAGGGAATATAGGCCAACTTCTATTATTTCCATACGCATCTTTTATAATTTTGTGTCCGTTAAAATCTATGCTTCCATTAAAAGAAAATCTTTCGTCCCATGTATATCCAAAAGAACATGATTGTTTACTTTCTACTGTAAAATCTAAATCACAAAATACTGTATAGTTCCCATTTGGCTGGATCAACTTAAAATCCGAATATTGATAAATTCCTTTTATTTCTTTTCCTTTTTCAGTTTTAATTTCTTGTGTATCTAGTATATATTCTCTGTTTCTTATCTTTATTACTAACTGAAACTTGTATTCTCCTTCTTCATCTACCCAAAATTCTTTTATTACATCTTTTACTATGTTGCTCTCATCTATTTCTTGAAAGTTTTTAGTTTCAATAAGCTCATTGTTTTTATATTCTTTTATGAAATATTCGTTCGACTCTATTTCATTTCTTTTGTCAATTAAATTTACTTGTAATCTAGTTCTCATATTATATTTATATTTTTGATATGGAGTTTGCTTAGATCCCAGTTCAACCTGTAATTCTTTTATTTGAACTCCATCACCACCTTGTACATAAAAGCCAAGGTATCCACTTTCATCAAGTTTTATGGTATATGAATAACTTTTCCATTCTGTTTCATTTATGTCACTAACTATTGTTCTATTTTTATCTGTTCTTGCATTTTGAATATATAGAGTGCTTGAGTTCTTAGTAATACGCTTTGCCTTAAAAGACATCGTTACAGTTTGTCCTGAATAATCTGTTAAGTCATATACACATCTTCTACTGTTTCCATGTCCTCCAATTGACAATGTTTCTGTTACTTCATTATACTCTTTTCCATACCAGTCTCCTGTGTCAAAATTTGGATATACATACCATTTTACTTCTGAAGCCATATCAATTAGATTTTTTCCGTTTTCTTTTTTATTAAGTTCACTTAGTCTTAAATTTCCACTTATCCCCTCCTCAGTAACAACTTGTATTTTTTTAAGAAGATAGTTTGATTTGTATGTATCATCTTTACTTCCCTCATTATACTCATCAGCGTAAAATAATATTTTATATGTTTTTCCACTACTCAATTTATTGAATGTCTCTCTTTTATATTCTTCATTTGTTTTCATATCTTCTATTGATAGTAGCTTATCCATTTCGTCCCTTAATTCCATACGTACAGAATTATTTAAAACAGCTTCATCTTTATCTACTATTTTTGCATCAAAATCTATTATTTCTCCTGTAACAAATTGATTTTTAATTTGTACACTAGCAGATTCCTTAAGTGTAATAAAGTCCGTTATCTCGAAATTTACACCTACTTTTTCCGTTGAAGCTCCTTGTTTTGCCCTCGTTTCTACTTCAATAGAATATTTAGTGTTAGAATTTAGATTTTGGAATATGTATTCAAATTCATTTCCCTGCTTTATTTTGAGAAGGTCTTCGTTTGATAAGTTATAGTCTTGAGTATCTTTATTATCTTTGTTTGATTTTATTTTTATATTAAATTGTGATAATATTTCTACCAATCTAGTATCAGTTTTTTCAGTATTTATTTTTATAGAAATTGTTGTTTGGTTACTTTTTATATCTTTTAAGTTATCATCAATGTATACATATCCTAGTGAAGATATTGGTAACGTCGTAAATTTTGCTTCCCCCAGTTCAACATTATATGTTTTTCCCTGATTGTTTTCCAAATCATAATCTCCAAATATTTTTATTACATAGAATTTATTAGGGTCTAGATCTCTTATCTTAATTTCGCTTGGTAATGATTTTAAGTTTTGGCTTTCTACTTCTTTCCCTTCCCCATCGTATATAGCATATTTATAGTTTTCTATTATAACGTTATCCTTGTTATTAACTTTAATTCCTACATTTACTTCTGTTATATTTTGACTTTTTGCATTTAATACTAAAGTTGGAGCTCTTTTTGAAGTTATAGTTTCCCCTTCACTATTTGAGACTGATAATTCATTTTCAAATTTATCATATATATGGAATTTATATTTTATATTACTATTACTTGTTATATTTTGGTCGGTTTGATATGTTATTTTATTTCCATTTAGTAGTTCTTTTATTTGTGAAGCTCTTAAATTATATTTAGATTTTCCTGTATCCAATACTATTTTTGATATTCCATATAAAACTTCGTCATTATATAAATCATTATTTATTTTTAAATCTTTTATTTCAATCTTTGTTGGAAATATTTCTCCATTCTCAAATTCCAAATTTATAGTTTCTAGTGTTTCTAATCTATTGGTATTAAACGTACCTTCATAAAATGTTTTTATTACTTTTTCTCCTGATTCTTTTTTGTATGTGTACTCTCCTGTTATTGAATATTTTGAATCTGGCATTAGTCCACTTATTAAAATGTTTCCTCCTACTAAAGTTTGAGCTCTTTGATATACCTTACCATCTTTGTATATTGTAAATTCTACTGCTTTTTGAATCGTTCCGCTTGGGTCACTTATATATAAATTCGTCTTTGCAGTATAAACATTTGCAGTAAAGTCTGTACATTTTACTTCTGGAGCAATATATTTTTTTTCTTCATCGTCCGTTTTTTCTTCTTCTTTATTTTCCGTTATTTCATTTTTGGGTGTTTCATTTTTAACAGGTTCTTCTATTTCATTTACAATTACATCCTGTTTCTTTTCTTCTTGTATAATTTTAAGTTTCTTTAATATATTTTCATAATTATCACTTTCATTATTTATTGTAATTATACTACTTAAGTCTATATCTTGTATTACACTATATTCTAAGTTATCTTTGTCTTGTAATTTATAATAACTAACAAATTCTTTGTTAAAATTTATAATACTATTTATTGGTATTTTATATTCATTTGTAGAAGTCTTTATATATATTTCTTTAATATTTACAAACAAATTCTCTTTATTTTTAAGAAATATGTATTCATTGCTATCTGCTCTTGTTAAATCTTTTTCATTATACATCTTTCCATCTATTATTGTAAAATTTGGATATCCTCCTACCTCTTCAAAAGAATTTGTGATCAAATTCATTTCTTTACTTAAATTTAGCATTGCTGAATCTTCTAAATATATTGGATAATTTAAGTTTATAGCTTTTTTACTATTTCCACCAATATAATAACTGTTTATTTTTTTGTATAGAGTATCTTCTTCTGAAATTTCTAATAGGCTAACTCGTTTTTCTGCACTACTAAAATTTGATGTCTGTAATCCTTGATATATTAATTTATCCTTTACTGCATATCCACTTTTTTCGATTACATATACTGGAGCAAAGTGCATAAATATATAATAAAGTGCCACTAATAATATTATTAGTAGCCCAATTGATACTATTAGAAACATTGGTATATTGCTTCTTATTAGATTTGCTATTTTACCTTTTTTATGTAATTTTGGTTTATCTTTTATTTCATTTTTATTCATTTTTAGTTCTCCTGATTTAGAATTTCATATACGCAATTTTTAAAATCTATTTTAAAATTTCTAATGAATTAAACTTTTTAAGTAATAGCTGTTCTTTTTCTCCATTTTTTAAACTGCCTGTGTTTAAGTCTATTATATATGAGCCATTGCTTGCTGTTACATTCTTTTTTGCACATTCTACCACTTGAAATGTATCACTTTTCTTATCATAAATTTCTACATATTCATTGTATTTTGCATATACATAAGATAATGGTGAAATATCATACTCTTTATTACCAATCATTAGCTTTGTTTGCTCTATAAAAAAATACAAATTATCTCCATCATATAGAATTGCATTTTGCACTAATTTTTCGCTTTTACTCATTTCAATATACACAGATTTGTCTTTTATTGAGCATATAGAGAATCTTGTTGTTCTATATGTTTTTCCATTTTCTTTTGGATAAATAATTGACATTTGTTCTGGTAATATTGCGGTATTTTCTATATCTGAATAATACACTGGTGTTGAGTCTAATTCGATTTCAATATCGTTACATTTTAATTCTGTTATATCACCGTTTTTGCTTATTTTAATACTTCCTGCATAACTTTGCTTTTGACCACCTAAGTATTGATAGAAGCTATGATTTTCTACTTCTGTTGTATTTAGCTGTTTGATATAGTATATTGCAATAAATATTACATCTAGAAGTAATAATACTAATACTATTTTTATGACAATATCTTTTATTAAAGCATTTTGTGATGTTTTATTAGCTATTTTTTTCATTTAATTCTCCCTTCAATTCTTGGTCTTTTTTCTCTCTTTTTGTTATTTTATATTTTTTTGATATTATTTCTTCAAAATTTTTAAATAAAAAGTATATTGCATACACAATTATAAAAATAATAAGCAATGTTTGCATTAGTTTTACGTATAGTTCATCACTAATTTCAACTCGATATGTGCTTAGTAGACTTATTATATATATTAAAATTCCCTGTGCAGAAGTATTTATAATTTCAAATACTATTTTTTTGGGATTCATAAAAATATAAACTATATCTGCCATAATAATCATCGTAAAGTACAATACCAAATTTTCTTTAAAGTTTATAGATGCATATATTATTAGAAATGTTCTTATCATAACTGCAGTTATTGAGATTATTTGCCTTCTATGAAGTTTAACTAACATTCCTCCAAACATAACTGTTTTTTTATGAATATCAAATTTTTTTGTTGAGAAATTTATGAGGAATCCAGTAAATACTATTATTCCTAAGTATATTAACATTGGAATTGCACTTTTACTAACATTATACATTATTGTTTGTATCATAAATTCTCTCCTCTTTTATTCTCCCCTTAAAAATAAATCAAATTTATTATGTTTATGTACATAGTATCCATTTATGTTTTCTAATTTGATTGTACTTCCTGGTCTTTCAAATTCGACTTTTCCCTTTATTTCTCCTATTACTGGCAAGTAGTCTTTCATTATTATTAAGTTATAATTTTCACTTAAAATTCTAATAAATTGTACATCCGGATATTCTATTAGTCCATTTTTTAAATTTAATATTTTTACTAGAATATCAGCCTTTGAATCAGTAATCTTCTTTATTCCACTTTTTTCGTTATTAAACATCTAATTTACCTCTATATAATATTTTGTTTTGTATATTTTAGTTAGTAAGTTTTCCTTTATATAGTAATTTGCCTTCATCAACATTATCATATTCCCCATTTAAAATTCTTTCAACATCATTTAGAGTGTCTTTTATTTCTACCATTTTTCCTTTTATTCCGGTATAATTTTCAGATACAAATAACGGTTGAGTAAAGTAGTTTCTTAATTTTCTAGATCTATAGAAAATCATTTTGTCTTGCTCTGATAATTCATCAATTCCAAGTACTGCAATAATTTCTTCTAATTCTTTATACCTTGATAGGTATTTTAAAGTTTCCTGTACTAAATTATAATGTCTATCTCCTACTTTTTCAGGATCTATTGCTCTACTATTGGTTTTAAAAACATCAATTGCTGGATAAATCCCTTTTTCAGCAACTTTACGATCAAGTACTACTTGTCCATCTAGATGTGAACTTACAGATTGAACGGCGTCATCTGTTATGTCATCTGCTGGAATGTATATAGCTTGGAATGAAGTAATTGAACCTTTGTCTGTTGAGTTTATTCTTTCTTCTACTTCGCTAATGTCTGATTCCATTGTGGTTGGATATCCATTTTCTATTGGTATTCTTTTAAGTTCTGTTGAAATTTCAGATTTTGCCTGTATAAAACGATAAATATTATCTATAAATACTAAAACATCCTGTTTCTTTTCATCTCTAAGATATTCTGCTAATGTTAATCCACTATATATTGCCTTTGACCTTTTGCATGGACTTTCTCCCATTTGTCCAAATACCATTGAAATTTTATCTAAAAGGTCATCTTTCTCCATTTCATCATATAGTTCTTTTCCTTCACGAGAACGTTCTCCTACTCCAATGAATACAGCATTTGAATTGAATTTTTTGTATATATTATTTATCATTTCCTTTATAAGTACAGTTTTTCCTACTCCTGCACCTCCTAATAATCCCATTTTAAAACCTTTTTGTAGTGGTGCAAAAAAGTCTATTGCTTTTATTCCTGTCCATAGTGGTTCATTGTTTATGTTTATTTCTGAGAGTGAAAGTGTTCTGTCATAAACATTTCTTTTCATTTGCGAATTTATTGGAGCATGACTGTCTATTCTATTTCCATAAGGGTCAAATACTTTACCTAGTATTTCATTAGAATATTCAATTTGAAGTCCACCTTCTTCAAGAAAAACTTCTATTCCCTTTCTCAAGCCACTAACTCTTTCAAATGGTATTGTCAATGCCATATTATCTTGAATTTCTACTACCTCAAATTTAAATGTATTTCCTTCGAATTCACATACTAAAATATCTTTGATTTTTATGTTGTTATTATATAAAAGAATTTTTACATTTAATTCTGAAATTTCAATTATTTTTCCAATATTATTCATCTTTACCTTCCTTACTCGTTAGTTTAATAAAATTATCAATTACTTTTTTAAAACTTTCATTATTTTTTTCTTTTCTTATTTCCATTTTTTCTTCTGTTTCTATTTCATCAATTTTCTTTAATGACTGCTTTGTAATAGATTGTCTCATTATATTTTCAGAAGCATAACTATTTTCTGTGGCAATTTTTATTTCATATGATAAATATAATGTAATAATGTTTATAAGTATTGAATTTAAGTCTCCCTCTACTGTAAAATCTTCATAGTATTTTCCTTTTTGTGCTTTTGTATTTTCAATTGGAAGTAACTTTTTTTTCACTAATTCTATATCACTTATGTTGTGATAGTGATTGTATATTATATTTATTTCACTTGCTTTTCCTTTATTTACTACGTCATATAGTAGTTGCTCTATTTTATTGTTATCATTCAAATACTCTTCTTTTGACATTTGTAAAATTGCATTTTCTTTTAGTTTAAAGATTTTCTTTCCTATAATTATTTTATTACAGTTTGGTTCCTCTTCTGCCATTTTATTAACATTTGAATTAAAGTTTCCACAGAAACCAAGGTCATTTCCAATATAAATGTTTAGTGGCTTTGCTTGTTTATTAAGTTTTAGAACTTTTTTGTCTAATATTAAGTTTCTATTATTTAAAATATCATCAGTAAAATCTGTTAATTCATTTTCATATTCAAAATATCTTTCTGCATTTTTTCTAGCTTTATCTACTCTAAGTAGAGCATGAAAATTCATAACTTTTACTACACTTTTAATCTTCATTTGCATCCTCACCTAACATATTAAATTTATCAATTATTTCCGCATTTGACAGAGGAGAAAATTTATCTTGTTTTAATGCTTCTTGTATAGCTTCTCCTTCTTTCATTTTTTGTCTTAATTCTGGACTCATTTCATCCATATTCGCAAGCTCATATACTTCTTTCATTTCCAAGTAGCTTAAGAATTTTCTTCTTACTGTTGCTCCTAATTTCTTTACACTTTCCTCTTGAACTGCTCCACCTAATCTAGATACTGATACTCCATAGTCAATTGCCGGTTTAAATCCTGCGCTAAAGTTTTTTTCTGATAATACAAGCTGTCCATCAGTTATTGAAATAATATTGGTTGATATATAATCTGTTATATCTCCACCTTTTGTTTCCATTATAGGTAAAATTGTAATTGAACCTCCGTCTTTATATTGGCAACCTTTCTCTAACAAACGAGCATGCGTATAGAAAATATCAGATGGATATGCGTCTCTTCCTGGTGTTTTATTCGATATTAAGCTAATCTCTCTATATGCTTGTGCATGTTTTTTTAAATCATCTATTATTACAATTACATCCTTTTTCATTTTCATATATTCTTCTGCAATAGATAATCCTACATAAGGAATAAGACTTAATACAGGTGGCTTATCATCATTAGTTGCAGCACAAATCATTGTATATGATAATGCATTTCTTCTAAGTAGTTCATTATAAATATTCTTAATCTCTTTTTTTGTTTTTCCTACCGCTATGTATATGCAAACTATATTGTCTCCTTGTTCTCGCCTTACATTTGCTTGATTTGCAATTATGTCAAGAGCTATTTGCGTTTTTCCAGTTTTTTTATCGCCTATTATTAACTGTCTTTGTCCTTTTCCTATTGGGTATATTAAGTCTATTCCTGATATTCCAGTTTTAAGAGGTCTGTTTACTTCTCGCCTGTCCATTATTGGAGTAGTTTTGTTTTCTATATTTATATATTCAAAGTTTTCAAAAGCTCTTCCTGTTAATAAATCGACGCCAAATAAATCTGTTATTCTTCCCATTGCTTCTTTTGCAAATATTGCTTTAAATAATTCTCCTGTTGAATTTACAATATCTCCAATTTGGATTGGGGCATATTGCTTTACCAATGCAATTATTACGGAATTTTCATTTATTTGATTTACATATCCCATTCCCTTACCTTGGATTATTACTTTTTCAAAAAACCTAACGTTTTCCAATCCGGAAACTTCAATTATATAGTCTTTTATTTTTGTAACATTTCCAGAATCAAAAACATTTTCTTCTGTCTTAATTTGCTCTATTTTTTTATTTAATAAATCCTCAATATGTGTACCCATTTTTTCTTCCTTTTCTTAATTATTTTCTATATACTATAGTCATACATTTTTCCTTTATAGTTTATAATTATTCCTTCGGACATGTTTTTATAAAAATATGTCTTGATGTTCTTTTCAATATAATTATAATCAACACTGTCTGATCCGACATATACATATATTGTTGGATCGTATTTTTTTATCAGCTCGTCAACATAATTTAATAATTTTAATATTGTAAATTTCTTGTCCTGCATAAATTTTTCCTCAAAGTTAATTGTGTTTTTTTCTTTTGAGGACATTACTTCTTTCATTAAATTGTATTGATTATTAGAATTTAATGTTAAACAATCATAAATTGTATTTTGATTAAATTTAGACCTGAATTCTGTAAGAATTTTATATGCTTCATCTTCTTGTTTTGTATTCTTATGTTCCTTAACAAATTTCTCTAATACATTTTGTGTATCCACGTTAAAGTTCTTTTTTAGCTCTTTATAATTTTTAAAGAATGACTCTTCCCTATATGCAGGAGTTGGTATATCATAAATTATATCTTCTTCTTCTACTAGTTTGATTTTTCCCTCTTTAAATTTCTTCATTTTCTTTAACTTGCTCTCTATAGTTTTTGAGAATGTGCTTTCTGGCGTTTCTTGAAGTTTTTTTATTTTATTATTTTCATTATCTACCAAATTTCTCAAATTTTCAAGCTCTTTAGCTTTTTCTTCAATTAAATAATTATAATCTTGAAGTTTGTCTATAAAATATTTTTTTACTCTGTTATTTATCCTTTTTGAGAGATTATCAAAAATATATATAGAAAATCCAAACATTAAGAATTCCATTATTATTGCTGGTATAATTAGTTTTATCATATTTTTTCTCCTGTAAAATAGCATTAGACTTTTTATATTTTATCTATCTATTGTAATGTTAATGGATTATAGAATAATAGTAAAAATACAAATGCAAATAGTAATAGTAAAAATATTGCTAAAACAATTAGTATTGTCATTACTGAATGAATGATATCACTTTTTGTTTCTGGATTTCTTCCAACTGCCTCTGCAACCTTTGAGCCTAAAATACCTATACCTATTCCAAATCCTAAGAATGTTAGTCCTAACATAATTCCTATGCAATTTAATGTTGCTGCCAAAATTGTTTCCATAATATCCTCCTTATTTAATAATTTTTAATTTTGGTTGAAATATTCATTTCAACTTTTTTTCCGTTGTAAACTGTATCTTCTAATTTTAGGATTATTTCATTTCCATAGTTATAATCAATACTTGAACTCCAGCCATCATCTGTTACTGATTTTTCTATATTTATTGGAGTAGATGATATTTTTTGCCCATCAACATATAATGCAACTTTTCCAGAATCTATTATATAGCTGTTATCCATTTTTAGATTAAAATATATTTTATCTATTCCAACTTTAGTAATTGATATTTGTGAATTATTCTTTAATGTTCTAATATTAACTACATCCTCAATTATGTCTAGTATCTCTCCAGACTTTTTTGTCTCTTTAGAACCTAATGTTATTTTATATTCAGTGTTTTGCGTTAGTCCCGTTACTCTATAAGTTGTTTTCGATTTATCTAATGCTATAGTTTTGCTTATGTCACCTTCTACTAATAAATATACTGTTTGATATTTCCCCTGTGGATCAATTATATAATAATCAATATCTACATAAGACGAATTAACTGAAATTCCTTTTAGTGTTACGCTTTTGGGTAATATTTCTTGCGTATTACTTTTATTATCTGATGAGCTATTATCTCCACCTGTTGATGCATTTGGCACTTGAACAGTTGTCGTTTGCTGATTGTTCGATATTGTCGTTCCTCCAATTGTTTCTCCAGTTTCTTCTTTTATATTGTTTGTTGCATTTTCTACTTTGATCTTTTCCTTGTATTGGTTTGTACTGCCTAGTATTTTCTTTAAGTCTATTTCGTTTCCATTGTATATTAACTTTTCATTTGCAACATCTAACTTAAATGAATTAGTTGAAATAATCATTGGTTTGATTGTTTTTGAGTTCAGTTCATTGTTTAGAAGTAGTGCATTTCCTGCCTTATCAAGTATAACAATAAGATAGTCTTTTGTATTTAATGATTGAGTTTGATTGGTTATATTATTACTTATAATCAAATATTTTCTGTCATTTAATTTATAGAGAGCATCCTTAGATGTATCTGTTATCTCAGTGTAACCTTCACTTTTTGTAACATTTCCATCTAAGTCGATTTGATAGAATTTACCGTATAAATCAATCATTCTTTTCCTTGACTTATACGCAACTACTTGCCCTCCTAAATCATATTCTTGTCTTTCTTGTGCATTATCTATTTTTAAATAGTAGCTTCCATTCCATTTTTCATGCATTTTTGCTTCATTTTCAATACTAATTGGAGTATTTTCATTGTCATAAATAAATGTCCCACTTTCTAATAAGTATTCTTCTTTTTGTAGTCCTAATACAATCTTTAAACAAGCTAAGAATATTGCTATTATTATTATTATTATTATAGAAAATGTTATAAACTTTATTTTATTTCCTGATGCAAGTTTTCTCACCTTTTACCTCCAATTTATTTTTATTCTTTTAAATAAACATGTTCAACTGTTGTTTCGTCAACTAAATTTCCATCTTTATAAAATTGTAATTCAATATAATAAGTTCCCTGATCACAATCATTCATATTATTATTTAATGTAAATTTATAGTATAAACCACCATCTTCTGAATTTATTTCAGTTGGTATAAAGTTTTCCTCATTACTTTGCGAATATCCGCTTACATTATAAATTGAATATTTCACCATGTCTATTTCGTTTAGTTTGTATGAACTATTAAAAATTAAATCAATTTTATAAATTCCACCATTCAAGTTTGTTGCTGTTGAAACGTTTCCTACTGAAATTCCATATTCATTTACAGATGGTAATTCATAACTTTTTTCAAAGTCTGTTATTTCATTTCCATTGTTCTTTTTATCTATTTTGCATTTTATTAGTATTTTATATTTACTTGTTTTATTAACGTTTGAGATAGAGAATGTTTTATTAAATGTATTTATTGAATATTTTTGATTTACGTACTCCTCTGGTGTAATATCTATAGAACCATTTTCAAAAATCTGTACAGAATAATTTCCACCAACTATTATTTTATCATTATCATATATTGTTACTTTAAAATATGCACTACTTTCTCCCGATCTTGAACCTTTTAAAGCAATAATTGGATTAGAAAGTTCTTGAAGCTCAAATTCATATTCTTTTGTGCCTAGATCTAAGGTTGTAGTAGTTCCATTATATGTATATTCTGTTAATGGTGCAATTATAATTTTGTATTTTTTTCCGAATATAATTTTTGTATCTGCTCCAGTTGGGTTGCATACTATTTTTTTAGTCATTTCATTTTTAAATAGTACATCGTTTGATATTTTTATTCCTGTTTCTTCATATAATTTTGTAACTTCATTATATTTTTCTATCTTATATGCTATCTTCTTATATCCCATTATTTTATCAAGGTTGTATGTTATGTCAATTGTTTTGTTATCATAATCAACTGGATTATATTTTACACTTATATTTGTTATTCCAACATTTGCAAGCGTTGAAAAATAATATTGCTTCCCCTCTACCTCGTAATCTATATCATATAAGTATTTTGATGAAACACCATCTGATGTGTCAAAATTTGCTCTAAATTTAAGAAAATAATATGTTTTTGGTTTTAAACCATCTATTGTAATTTTACTGTTAAAATCACTTGTTAACTTTGAAATAGTATTAGTTAAGTATTGTGTTTTTCCATTTTCGTCAGTTTGATATATCTCTATATATATCAAATCATCCTTAACAGATTCTTTTGTTAAAAGAGATGCTTCAAAACTAACGTTGTCTAGCTCTGATGATATTGTTAGATTTCCCTTATTATCTTTTAGAGTTATTCCTGTTATTATTACATCGAATTTAATAATGTTATCGCCATCCTCTGAAACGATTTCCTGCTCATTTACTTGTTTTGGTAGAATAACATTTCCATTATATGTGAATCCGTTTTTTGTAATATCAAGTGTTATTGTTGTTGTTAAACTTGTTGTCATAGCATTAACTATTTGCAAAGAGTTTTCTGTTCTTGTACTTATATATATATTTCCTAGTATATCTGGAGTATCAACAAATTGTTTTTTACCATCTATCTTATAATAGTATACGGTTTCCCCAGACAGATATGGTTTTTGATATGTTACAAAGTGATTTTGTTCTAAATTATATCCAGTTATTCCACTATCATAGTAAGCTTTTACTGATACTTTAGTTTCTTTATTGAGTAAATCACTAATGTCATTTAAATTTATGCTTATAATATTATTTGTTGGTTTTAACATATCTTTTTCTATTTTTACCGTTCCATCTGTTGATTCAAGAGTAACTTTTACCGCTATTATATTGTTGATTTGTTCTCCAGAATCTATCAATGTTATAAGTAATTTGTTTGATTCTAAGCTCTTTTTAAACTTAATATCACTAATGCTTTTTATTCCTTCAAAGTATTGATAAATTAAATATATTTTTTTTGAGTCTTCAGTATTGATTGTTTTTTGTGTTATATATATTTCCAAATTTCCTTTTGACAGGTTTTTAAATGTTATTTGTCCATATTGATTTGATGTCTTGTCTAATACTTCTGTATCTACTAATTTATCATCTATCTTTGCACTAGCTGTATTTGTATTTATTGATTTGTCAATATCTATTATTTTAATTCCAAATGAATATGTGTTTTTTGTTGATATTATTGGAAACATTTCTATTTTTGCCTCTTGCTTTTCTGGAATAACATCTTTTGATTTAAGTGTTACTGCTTGTCCGTTGCTATTATATGGATAATGAGTTTCTGCTTCTCCATCGCCATTTAAGTCAAGTTCTGCTTCATAAGTAAAGTAATAAGTATTTCCTCTTGTTAGATTTTCATCATCAGTACTAGCTGAATCTATTCCATCTTTTACATCAAATGTTACACTAGGAATTTCTAATGTTTTGTCCATGCTCACTTCTTTAGTTGATATTAAAGCTTTTGATATTGCATTATACGCTTTATATATTATTTTTTTTGCATAGTAATCGGAATTATCATAACTTGCTTTTACGGTATATCCCACAATTGTGCTTGCATCCAATTCTTCTCTTATTGAACTAGAATCTCTGTTTCTAATTACGTTGACTTGCAGTGCATCATTAACGTCCCCTGGTAGGTCAGGCATATATCCATTTGTTTCAATTGTGTAAACATTATTTATTATTGGTAAGGCATTTTGATAATCTGTATAGTCGTAAGCCTTTGAAACAACAAGTGTATAATATTTGTCCTTAAAATCATTGTTTTGTGACCCAAAAAACGTTGGATTAATTGATTTACTTTGGTCATAATAATTTGTTTTTATTTCGCTTGAATATGCTGAAACATCGCTATCCACAATCTTAACAGTTCGCTTTGGAGTTCCAGTTGGCAATTTTCCATCAGTTGTTTGTCCTGGATAAATACTAAATGTAACTCCTGTAAGAGTCTGTGATTCTAAATCAGTTTGGCTTTGATTTTCCTTTGCTAGTTGAAACGTTACATCAAAAGTGCTTTTTGTATTTTGTTTATTAGTTTTAAAATTTGCTACTAGATTTTTAGGTAATTCTGTTTTTACAATTACTGAACCTATAAAGCATTCTTTAATTGGATCATTGCCATCTTGTAAATCTACTGTTGTATATACTGAAAATTTGTAAGTCTCGTTTGCTCTTAAATTATTTACTGATACTGGAATTTTAAGACTTCCCTCTGATGTAAATGACTCATTTTTTCCTCCAACCGAGTCATTATAGATTACGGTAAATTTATTTCCATTTTTTAGGCTGATTGCGTTTCCTTTGTCTTCAACTATTATTGTCCCTTCGATTCTTTCGTACGTAACCTCTTTCTTTTCGAATGATATTGTTGGAAATTCAGTTCCATCTAATTGCATAATATCACTAAATTCGCTTTCGTATTCATGGATTTTTTCATTATCATTGAATATTGCAATAACTTTGAAAATATATGCTACATTTCTAAATATTTTATCGTTATCAACCTTTAAGCTTGTTTGTGTTCCATTTGTTGATAATGACATTATTGGTGTTTTTGCAGCAGATTGTCTTGTATCATATACTTCAAATCTATATTCCTGAATTCCACTATCTTTGTCAATTGAGTTTTTTAAATCCAGGTTAAATTTGCCATTTCTTTTGTCTATTTCAAATTCAGGATTACTAATTTGTGGTTTTTCCTTTAGTGTTTTGCAATTTTTAGTTATGTCGAAGCCATTTGATATAACTTGTCCATTATATATTGCATTAAGTAATTCTACTGTGTATTCTGTATTTGATTCTAATTGTGTAAATTCCACGTTGCTTGTGTTTTCAGTCTTACCTTTATTATAAACCTTTTGAGTTTTTATTGTTTCACCTTTATTGTTAAGTAGTGCAACCTCTACTTCTTTAACATCTGATTCACTTTCAAAAACTACATTTATTCCTAAGCTATCAGAAGTATAAACATCTTTTGTAATTCCTAATCCAATGGGTAAAGTTTTGAATACCTTGTATACAAAATTCTTTGTATAGCTTATTGAATCAACAGTATAGCTTGATTCAACTTCTAATGTGTACTCTGTATTTGGAGAAAGTGTAGATATGTCAACATCTATGCTATATACTCCTAAGCTTTCCGTATTTTCATAAACTAACTTTCCTGTTTCACCATCTATTACTTTAATTTTGCTATCTGATGTTAGTAGTGATTCTTCATCATTTACCGCAATTGTTGCTTTTATTCCAGTTGATGTTGTTTCAAATTTTGTTACTTTATATGTTGGAGCAATTACAGTTTTAGTTTCATCTACCGTTTCTTCTGAGTCTGTTTTTGAATCTCCTACATTCCCTGCTGTTATAGAAGTTGATGTTTGGTTATTTATTACTGTTGTAGGACCTTGAGTAACACTTCCTGTTCCTAAAGATGTGTTGTTTTCATTAGTTGAATTTTCAGATATCGTATTTTCTTTTTTCTGAAGCTCTTCTAAATCAGTTATTGTAACATTATCTTCTGAATCTATTACCATATTATTTAAACTCATTTTATTTTCGCCGTTTTGACTAATAACTTTATTTGATAAATTTATTTTTATTCCATTTGGAATTTCTAAATATGCTTTTGAAGATATTGTTTGATAAGTTATTTCTTGATTATAGATATTTACTATTTCATTATCTTCATATTCTATTTCTGCATATCCGTTTATTTCTTTTTTGTCGTTTTCATTTAAGTTTACAACAATTTGATTTCCTGCTATTAAATATTTATTGTCTGAAATCTTCCATAAAACATATTTAAAATTTAATTCTTTGCCAAGATTGGTAATTGTATATGTATCATTTGATTTTTTGACTATTTTATTTTTTGGTATATTATAATAGCTTATTGGGTCATTATTTATTTGTGTTACATCCAAAAGTACTCCATTTTTCAGAGAACTAATAGAGCCGTTAACATAATGGATAAAATTTGTGTTACTTGTAACAACTTTTTCTCCATCCGTGTCTAGAAATTCTACTTTACTATTATAGTTTTCTTTATATGATTGATTTGCACTAAAGTAATATCTATCTATTGATTGTGCTTTAGCTTCTTTACTTTGTAATATATACCCAGATTCTTCAAAATTTTTTTCATTTTGCTTTTGAATTTTAATTATGTTATAAACTAGTATGCTTCCTAATACTAATACTATTAAAAATATAGATGCTAAATATTTTTTCATTTTATACCCCTATTTTTGTATATTTTTTTCAATTATATCACAATGTTTTTTTATTTGTAAACGTCCTTATTTTAAAAAAATTGCATTTTATTGCTGTTTTTTGCATAAAAATGTAAAAAAGTGCTGAAGTTGTAGTCGTTTCAGCGCTTTAAAATATTTTTATTTTGTTTTTTTACATTTTGTTTACATTTATGTTACATTTGTAATATTTATTTTTATTATATATATTTAAGTTTAAATGTAATGCTATGGTGTTTTTTATTTTTTGTTATATCCTGGTTTCTCTAATAGTCTAAACATATTTGCTTTATACTTTTCAACCCCTGGTTGGTTAAATGGGTTTACCTCTAATAATTCCGCAGACATTGCACATGCCTTTTCAAAGAAATATATTAGTTCACCTATTGATTCAGGTGTTAATTCTGGAATAGTTATTAGTATGTTTGGTACATTTCCATCTTGAGTGTGAGCTTCTATCGTTCCTTCCATTGCCTTTTTATTTATATATGATAGCTTCTTTCCTTTTAGATAATTTAAGTTATCTAAGTTATCTTCATCATAGTTTATGGTTAAATCATTTTCAATCTTTTCAATATTTATAACGGTTTCAAATAGTATTTTTCTTCCTTCTTGAATATATTGTCCAAGTGAATGTAAGTCGGTTGTAAATTCTGCTCCAACTGGGAATAATCCTTTTTCATCTTTTCCTTCACTTTCTCCAAATAATTGTTTCCACCACTCTATTATGTAATGCATCTTAGGCTCATAAGCAACTAACATTTCGATATCTTTATTTTGCTCATATAGCAAATTTCTGACAACGGCATATTGATAACATTCATTATACTCTAATGAACTATCTTGATATCTATCTTCTGCAAATATTGCTCCATCCATTAGTTTGTCTATATCTATATTACTTACTGCTATTGGTAGTAATCCTACAGGAGTTAATACAGAAAATCTTCCACCTACATTATCTGGAATAACAAATGTTTCATATCCTTCTTCATTTGCTAATTGTTTCAATGCTCCCTTTTTTTTGTCTGTGGTTACATAAATCCTTTTTCTTGCCTCTTTTAATCCATATTTATTTTCTAGTATTTCTCTAAAAATTCTAAAAGCTATTGCAGGTTCTGTTGTAGTTCCTGATTTTGATATAACATTTATACTAAAATCCTTTCCCTCTAATATCTCTATTACATCATGAATATAGTTTGCGCTTAAATTATTTCCAACAAAAACTATAT
Organism: uncultured Clostridium sp.; assembly: GCA_964507565.1. Taxonomy (GTDB): domain Bacteria; phylum Bacillota; class Clostridia; order TANB77; family CAG-508; genus CAG-793. The sequence continues at coordinate 23,118 of CAZDPV010000002.1, read as the reverse complement.
GAGGCTTTTGATTATCTAACATATATATAGAACTATGTAGTGATTCAATAACTGCTCTGGCTCCTAAATATGATCCTCCTATTCCTATAACTAATAATATATCGGAATCAGATTTTATTTTTTCTGCTGATTTTTTTATTCTTTTATATTCTTCGGATTCTTTATATTTACTTGGTAAGTCAAGCCATCCTAAAAATTCATTATCATCATTTGCTTTAGATATAAGCTCTTCATGTATCTCTTTAACGACGTCGCTATGTTCTAAAATTTGTTCTAATAATATTCCAGTTTTGCTGAAATCCGCTTTAATATTTTGCATTTTATTCTCCTCCTTGGTTTTTGTTTATTGTATAACAATTGTTCATATTTTTGCAAGTATTATCTATTATTTTTTTTAACTTACAGCCATCCTTTATACTTTTTGATATAAATTTTTTTAACTATTTGTACTATTATTGCATAAGTAACTACTAAAGCAATTAGATATCCATAATATTTTGCAGGTAAAATAACAAAATTAAAGTCTGCAACATTATTAAATATTATAGGAGTAAGTACTGTTGCAATTATAGTAATCAAAGTCATTAAAAATAGTGTTTTACTTGGCTTTGATTGAATAAATGGCACTTTATCTGTTCTTATATAATGAATTATTAATGTTTCTGAAATTAAACATTCGACAAACCATGCTGTTTGAAACCATGCTTGCTTTTCTACTGTATTATATTTAAAAATAAACCAAAATATTATAAATGCTGCTATGTCTGTTATTGAACTGATAACTCCCATAATCCTCATAAATTTTCCTAAATCTTTTGTGTCCCATTTTCTAGGCTTTTGAATAAATTCAGGGTCTACTGTATCATACGGGATTCCTATTTGTGATATTTCAAATAAGAAGTCCTGTATTAACATTTGAATTGGTAGTAATGGTAAAAATGGTAAAAATATGCTTGCAATCATTATGCTAAATACATCTCCAAAATCTGAACTTAAGGCCAGTTTCATATATTTAATTATATTTCCATAAACTTTTCTACCTTCTATAACTCCATTATAAATAACTTCCAAGCTTTGTTCTAATAAAATTATGTCACTTGATTCTTTTGCAATATCTGTTCCTGAATTTACACTTATTCCTACATCTGAAATATGTAGGGAAGGTGCATCGTTTACTCCATCTCCCATATATCCTACAATGTGACCATTATTTTTCAATGCTTTTACTACTCGTTCTTTTTGCATTGGATTCATTCTAGCAAATACATCTACATTTTCGACTACTGTTTCTAGCTTTTTGTCTGACATATTTTCTATTTCTTTTCCTAATAGGATTTTGCTTTTTATCCCAACTATGTTACATACGCTCTGCGTTGCATATTGGTTATCTCCAGTTAAAATCTTAGTTGTTACTCCCATTTCTGAAAGTTTTTCAATTGTTATTTTTGCATCCTTTTTTGGTGGATCAAGAAATGCAATTATTCCGATTAGAGTCATTCTGCTTTCATCTTTTTCTGAGAATTTTGTAACTCCAGGGTATTCATTTTTTATTGCTAACGAAATTACTTGCATTCCTGATTTAGCAAGTTCTTCTGCCTTATTATTTACTTTATCTATTATTTCTTTTGTTAGTGCTACCTTTTTTCCTTCTATAAGAGCTGTGTCACAAATTTTAATTATTTCCTCTAATGCACCTTTTGTAATCATAGTATGTTCATCATTTTCCTTTATAACAATGCTCATTCTTTTTCTCATATAATCAAAAGGAATTTCATCAACTTTTATATCTTCTTTTATATCTATTTTGTGTTCTTTTCCATAAGTAATTACTGCTCTATCAACTAAATTTTTAAGCCCTGTTCCTAGTGAACTGTTAAGAAACGCACATTTTAGAACGTTTTCATCATCTTTTCCATCAACATTTAAGTATTTTTGTAATACAATATTGTTCATTGTAAGTGTTCCTGTTTTATCTGTACATAAAATATCCATAGATCCTAAATTTTGGATTGATTGTATATTTTTTACTAATGTTTTCTTTTTTGCTAATGTTTTACTTCCCTTTGTTAAATTTACATTTACAATCATTGGGAGCATGCTTGGAGTAATTCCTACTGCTACCGACAATGCAAACAGTAAAGCTTCTGTTAAATCTTTTCGTATAAAGCCATAAATTATAAATACTGCTACTGATATGATTATCATGTATTTTATAAGCATTTTAGTTATTTTATCCATGCCTTTATCAAAATTTGTAGGTTCTCTTCTTTTTTCTATATCTTTATTCATATTACCCATATAGGTGTTAAGTCCTGTTGTTATAACAACTCCTGTGGCATTTCCGCTTATAACACTTGAACCCATTAAACAAATATTGGGTATATTAAATATATCACTTTCATTTTGATCTTCTTTTCTGTTTGCTATTTTTTCAACTGGCAGACTCTCTCCTGTAAAGGCTGATTGATTTAAGAATAAGTCTTTACTTTCTATTAAAACCAAATCTGCCGGAACAACTGACCCCGCACTTAGTGTAACAATATCTCCTATTACTACTCTTTCTTGTAAAATTTCCTTTGTTTTTCCTTTTCTTATTACATTTGCTGTTAGCTTTATTTTAGCTCTTAGTTTTTCATTAAATCTATATGTTGAATAATCCTGAGAAAATCTAAGAAGTGCACTAGCTATTGCTAGAATAATAATTATTATTGTTCCAATTGTATCATTGGTCATATAGTCAATTACCGCAAGAATCAGTAGTATTACTATGAATTTATCTTTAAATGATTGAATTAAAAAATATAATGGACCTTTTTTCTTTACGTTTGTAGCAATATTTAGTCCATTTTCTTCAATTCTTTTTTCAACTTCATTTTGATTTAATCCTTCTTCAGATGTTTTTAATATTTTTAAAATTTCATCGTTACTTTTTTCCGATATTTGGTTATATTTCATTTGTTTTACCTCTTTTAGAAAGTATTGTAATACAAGATTTTTTCAAAGTCAATTAGATTAGAAATATTTTCTTGTTTTTTTATTTCTAAATACATTACTTAATTTTATCATTTATGTGACTTTTTTGAAATTTTATTTACTATATAAACTAATCAAGACATTAAAGTTCTATACTACAAAACTAAAAAATATTTTTTAAATTAAATGACTGCTTTTCCTTTATATGCTCTAAAATATATATTCCTTTCTCAAGTTCAGGCACTGCATCGTCTTCTAAGTCTGCTTCATAATACCCTTTAGTAGCTATTATTTGAGTATTTACTTTTTCAAGTTCATCATGTTCTATATAATAAGATAGACTCTCATTTTTTTCTTCCCAATCATCATATAAATCCTTTAAATCATTAAGTAATTCATCATTCGTTTTCTCCTTTCTTAAAGTAGCATTTTTTATTTCTGAAAGTCTAGAATCCATTTCAGAAATACATTTTCTAGTATAATTTTGAGAAACAGCGTTGCTTATTATTATAATAGCAATTATTATCAACGTTATAATTTCTTCTTTTTTCATTTTTATTAAAATACCTTTCTTTATGCTTAATGCACAAAATTTAGATAATACATTTTAATTAAAAAAATAATTAGTCTCAAATTTCTTTCTGTTTTACTTTTTATTTTTGTCATTTTTCCTCATCTTTGCTTGGCAAAAGAAATTTCCTTTTGCATCTATCGTCACAATTAAAGCTTCTTCTGGTACTATTTTAAATTTTTCCACTTGTTTATTTAACCATTTATAGTCTTTACCAAGCAATTTTAGATTATCATATAATACTTTTCCATCTAATACTAAGTTATATGGTATTCCTTCATAATCCGGTTCTATATTAAAGTCTTCTGGAATAGTGTTTCTTTTATTTGGTTTTAATATTACAGATATATCTCCATTTGTTTCTAAAATTGCATATTCAACATCTCCCATATTGAATACATCCTTTTCTCTTAATCTCTCTTCCAATTCATTTACCGTAAATCTTTCCTTTTCTAAAGCTTTTTCATCAATTTTTCCTCTATATATCAGTATCTCTGGTTTTCCACATACAGCATGTCTAAATTTTATTGATTTTATATTTAGAAAAGATATAACTAAGTGCATTGTTAAAAGTCCTAGTATTGGTATTATTCCATTAAATATTGGAACACCTATTTCAGTCATTGGAATTGTTGCTAGATTAGCTATCATTATTGAAATTACAAATTCAAATGGTTGGAGTTGTCCAATTTCTCTTTTTCCCATAAGTCTCATAGCAAGTAGAACTATTATATATAAAAATATTGCTCTAATAAAAGTAATTAGCATATTAAAATCACTCCTTTTTATTAGTATTTCCCATGTTTTTATTTTTATTATGAATATTTTCATAATTGTTGGAAATAATTTTTATATAATTTAAACGGTTTATGGGTAAATCCTTTTTAAAAACCTAAATATAAATTTTAAGGATTTTGTATGAGAGTTAACAAAAAAGTTCAGTTTTTAGGAAGATTAATAACATCAATAGTTATTTTAGGTATTACTGCATTTTTTACTCCTGGTTTTACAGTTGCAAATATATGGATTTTAATTATTAGTATCTTGGCTTTAACCATTATTGATTTTCTTATATCTAGTTTTACCAAACTATTTTATCACCCTTATTTAAAATTATTACTTGGTGTTATTCTTTCTGTAATAGCTCTTTATCTTGTTCAATATTTTGTAATTGGTTATACTTTATCTTATCTTCCAATTATACTTGGAGCTATTGTTTATGGATTGGTTGATTATATGCTTCCTAGTGAAGATGATAATAAATAGTGATGTTAAGTACTTGTAAATTTTACCCGTAAAATAATAAGTTTACACTTTTTGATACATTTTTGTATTATGTTTATTTAAAATTGACATTATGCGACAAAAAATAAGGCTGTGGATAATGTGGATAACTCTGTGGATAACTTATTTTAGTGAGTTTAGAAGTTGCAGTTATACACATGTTTAAATTAAAAAACTTATTATGAAAACTGTACATAAATAAATAATGTTATGTTTACAAATTATCTTTTATATTATGTTTAATTTCTATTTTTCAGCATAATCAATTTATGATTTAGACCTAAATTATATTTTTAATTTTATTTCGGATTTTGTTATTATAAATATAACCGGTATATCTGAATGTTTACTCTAAAGAAAAGAAATTCAAAATCATAAGACTTTGAATTTCTTCTTTCTATTTATTAACTTTATATATAATGTACCCAATTATAGCAATTTCTATAACTATAACAAATGGAATTATTCTTTTAAAAAGTTTATCATCTCTTCTATAATTAAACATTTCTGACGGAATCAATATTCCAATAAATCCACCGAGTATTGATAGTAATACATATATAAAATCTATTGTGCCGTCATTTATTTTTATTATATTAGTTCTAATTTTTAACCATATAAAAATGTATGATACTAAGTTAATACCTATAAAATATCCTATAATAAAATTTATACTCATAAATTACTCCATTTCTTTATAGCTTATTCATCATGCAAATAAGCTCATTTGATTACTTTGTGTCATTCCTGTCAAACAGCCTGCTTTTTCTAATAATTCTATTCCTGTTTTTCCTATTTTTGCTCTAATTTTTAAGTCATCTATTGACATAAACTCTCCTGCACCATCTTTTTTGGCATCTTCAATTCCTTGTGCAGCAACGGCTCCAAATCCTGGTATACTATTTAATGGGGGTCTTATTCCATCGTCTTCCATTTTAAATTTTGTTGCCTTTGATTCATATAGATCTATTGGTAAGAAATTTATTCCTCTTTGATACATTTCATTTACTATTTCTAATGTTTCATACATTGCTGAATCTTTTTGAGTTGCATTGTTGCCCATTAGTTCTATTTCTTTCATTTTATTTTTGACTTTCTCCACTCCATGGCACATAACTTCGCTGTCAAATGCATCAGCTCTAATTGTAAAATATGCTGTATAATATGCTTTTGGTATGTGAACCTTAAACCATGCAATTCTAAATGCGTTTGTAACATACGCTGCAGCATGTGCTTTTGGAAATAGATATTTTATTTTATTACATGAACCAATATACCATTCTGGTACTTTATATTCTTCCATTGTTTTTTTATATTCTGCCCATTTGTCTGGTTGTTTTGCTACTTTTCCTTTACGTACTAGCTCCATTATTTTGAATGAAGTATTTGGTGGCAATCCTTGCTTTATTAAGTATAACATTATGTCATCACGAGTACAAATTACTTGGCTTAATGACGCTGTTCCATCATTTATTAAATCTTGTGCATTTCCAAGCCAAACATCAGTACCATGTGATAGTCCTGAAATTCTTAAAAGCTCTTCAAATGTGCTAGGTTTTGTATCTTTAAGCATTCCACGTACAAATTTTGTTCCTGATTCTGGAATTCCAAATGTTCCAACTTCTGAGTGTATCTGTTCTGGAGTAACTCCTAAAGCTTTTGTTGATGAGTATATTGACATTGTATCTTTATCATCTAGTGGTACATGAGTTGGATCAAATCCTGTTAAATCAAAAAGCATACGTATTACTGTTGGATCATCATGTCCTAAAATATCCAATTTTAGTAAGTTTTGGTCTATTGAGTGATAATCAAAGTGTGTAGTAATTATGTCTGATGTTGGATCATCTGCTGGGTGCTGTACTGGTGTAAATTCATAAATTTCTCTTCCCTTTGGAACTACTATTATTCCTCCTGGATGTTGCCCTGTTGTTCTTTTTATTCCAGTACATCCTTTAGAAATTCTGGCAACTTCAGCATTACTTACTGGTATCCCTTTTTCTTCATAATATTTTTTAACATATCCGAATGCTGTTTTATCGGCAACTGTTCCTACAGTTCCTGCTTTAAATGTCGTTCCTTTTCCAAATATTACTTCAGTATATTTATGAGCTTTAGCCTGATATTCTCCTGAAAAGTTTAAGTCAATATCTGGCTCTTTGTCTCCATTAAATCCTAAGAATGTCTCAAATGGTATATCCATTCCATCTTTATCCATTCTATGTCCACATTTGGGGCAGATCTTATCTGGTAAATCAAAACCGTTTTTTACTCCATAATCTGTAAAATCTGAATACTTACATTTTGGACATCTATAATGTGGTGGTAAAGAATTTACTTCTGTAATTCCTGTCATATTTGCGACAAATGAGGAACCTACTGATCCTCTGGATCCTACTATATATCCATCTGAATTAGATTTCCAAACAAGTTCTTGTGCGATAATATACATAACTGAGAATCCGTTTTTTATAATAGAATCTAATTCTTTATCTAATCTTGTTTGTACAATTTCTGGAAGTGGATCCCCATATAACTCATGTGCTCTGTTGTACGCTATTTGTTTTATTGTTTTTTCACATCCTGGAATATGTGGTGGACACTTTTCAGGTGAAATTGGACTAATTCTCTCGCACATATCTGATATTTTATTTGTATTAGTAACTACTACTTCATAAGCCTTTTCATGTCCTAAATATTCAAATTCTTTTAGCATTTCTTCTGTAGTTCTTAAATATAATGGTGCCTGCATGTCTGCATCGTCATATCCCTGCCCTGCTTGTAAAATTCTCCTATATATTTCATCTTGTGGATCCATAAAATGTACATCGCATGTTGCGCATACAGGTTTTCCTAATTTTTCACCTAAGTCTACAATTTTTCTTACAATATTTTTTAAGTCATCATCACTTTGTAGTGTTCCATTTCTTACTAAATATTCGTCATTTCCTATTGGTTGAATTTCCAAATAATCATAGTCTTTTGCTATTTCTTCGATTTCCTCATCAGGCTTTCCGTTTAATATAGCTTGATATAATTCACCCTGATCACAAGCTGAGCCCATTATTAATCCTTCAGAATATTTTTTATATAGAGATTTCATAATTAATGGTCTTTTGTAAAAATAATGAATGTGTGATAGTGAGACAAGTCTGTATAAATTTCTAAGTCCTATATAATCTTTTGCTAATATTATTGTATGATAGCTTTTTAGTTTCTTATAATTTGCTTTTCCACTTTCATCTGAATCAATTTCTCTTAATTTCTTTATTCCTTTATCTTTCAACATCTTTACCATTACATTAAATACTTTAACCGTTGTGTCAACATCATCTAATGCTCTGTGAGCAACATCTACTTTTATTCCAAGGTTATCGGCAATTATGCCTAGCTTATATTTTTTATATTCCGGAAATAGGTCTTTAGCTAAGCGCAATGTGTCTAAATATGTATTTTCAAATTTTAAGCCTATTTTTTCACAATTATATCTAATATATCCAGTATCAAAATCAGCATTATGTGCTACTAAAACTGAGTCACCAAAAAAATCCATTACTTTTGGTAATATTTCTTCTATTGTTGGTGCATCTTTTACCATTTCATCTGTAATATTGGTTATTTCTTGAACTCTCATAGGAATTGGCTTTTGTGGATTAACAAATGAAGAAAATTCGTCAATTACTTCACCATTTTTCACTTTCATTATTCCTATTTCAGTTATCTTTTCAGTTCTAAATGAAATTCCAGTAGTTTCTAAGTCAAATACACAATATGTAGTATCATCTATAGTTTGTCCCCTGTCTTTTGTTATTATTGGATCTTTGTCTGGAACTAAGTAACCTTCAACTCCATATATTATCTTTATGTCTTTATTATCAAAACCAAGCATTTTATGAGCATCTGGAAAAGACTGTACAACTCCATGGTCTGTAATTGCTATTGATTTCATACCCCATTTCATTGCTCTTTTTATTAGTTCAGTAGCTGGCGTAATTGCATCCATTTGACTCATCTGTGTATGCATGTGGAGTTCAACTCTTTTTTCTTCGCTGCTATCCATTCTAGTTGTCTTTTTTAAAGGTTCTCCTTCAACTATTGTATTTACTAATACAGTTATCTCCTTTGCAAAATTATCAAATCCTGCTTTGCCACCAATTTTTACTCCTGTACCTGGTTTTAATCTTTTTCCAACTGAATCTTTTTTATCAGGTAATACGAATGCTTTACATGTTATAGTACTTGTTCCATCATAGACATCAAATGAAAATAAGAATTTCCCTGTTTTCTTTAGTTCTGTTGGATCTGGAACATTAACTATTTCTCCAACTAATTGAACATCAGTTGTGTCCATTCCTATATCTGCAATTTTTATTATTTGCTCTCTTATATTTGGGTTTCTACCATATATTAAGCTTGGGTCTTCCACTTTTTCTGGTAATTTTTCATATTTGTTTTCTTCTTTAGATTCACTGGCTTTATTAAAATTATTTGCAATATTATATTTGTTGTTACTACTATAATTATTTCCATTATTGTATTGATTTTTACTCCCATTGTGATACTTATTATTATTGCCTGAGTCTTTTTGCATATCATCTTTTTTTTCATCTCTGTTATTTTCATTGCCTACTCGTTCGTAGTCACTTTGATTTGTCATATTTTTGCTATATGATTCATTGGATTGTGATTTTCTACGTTCATTTACCCCTACTAATACTTTAGCCGATTCTTCTGCAAATCTTTCTATTATTTTTTTCTTTTCTGCTTTAAAAACTTCTTCAATTTTTCCAGCATCATTTTCTACAAATTCTATTTTAAAGTTTTCATCATAAATATCTTTTAAAAAATCTGTAATGTATATGTCTATTTTTTGTTTTTCTAAAAGCTCTTTACCTTTTACATTTAATGATATTTTAATTACATTATTTTCAATATTTATTGTACTATTTTTTAGAAATGCCTTAATAAGTGGAACTCTAGCAGATAGATATGCTAGAATATTTTTCCACTCATTTACTATTATTTCTTTATCTTTCTCGTCTTCTTTACTTTCACTATTTATACTTATTTTAATTGAAACTTCTTTTATATTAAATCTTTTTGCTACATATTTTTGGAATTTATCTATTTCCTTTATTGGTATTACTTCATTTGCTTTTAAAAAGATTTCTAGCTTGTCAGTTTTTTTATACAAGTTTACCTTTGCAATTAAAGCGTTTGATAATGCAAAACTTTCCGAACTATAGTCTACAAATACTAATTTTACTTCTTTTAATTGTTCCAATTTATGCCCCCATGTTAAATAATCTTTACTATATCATTGCATGTAACTATTATAGAAAATATTATTAAAATAATAAATCCAAAAGATTGAATTTTCGCTTCTATCTCTTGTTTTAATGGTTTCTTTCTAATAGCCTCTATCAATAGTAAAACAACTTTTCCTCCATCTAATGGAATTACTGGTAATAGGTTTGTAATTCCTAATGAGATTGAAATAATTGATAATAAGTATATAAATTCTGTTATTCCATTTGTTTTTGATACCATAGCTGAAATTCCTACAGGACCTGTCATATCATTTAAGTTTAATTTACCCATACATAAATCTGCTATGCCTGAAAACATTGTTTGAATTAATTCTCCGGTCGAGCTTAGTCCATATTGTATGGTACTTAAAAATGTACCTCCTATAACAATTTTATATTTTATTGAGATTAAGATAAAATATGCAATTATTCCAAAGGCAATATTTACCAATGCTCCTGCAATGATCACTGCTATTCTTTTTGGAATACTTGCTTTATTAAAAGAGCTTTCTTCTTCAGAATGCCCTTCTTCTCCTTCTAAGCTGACAAAACCTCCAAGAGGAATTAGTCGTAATTCATATTCTGTTTCTTTTCCTTTTTTTGACCACAAAACTGGTCCAAATCCAACTGAAAACTGATTAACTTTTATTTTGCATATTTTAGCAACAATGTAATGTCCAAGTTCATGAATTATTATTAAAAAACTTAGTAAAAAAATTATCTTTATAGTTGCTACCACATTATCCTCCTACCATGTTATATATGTATTATATTAACTTTAAAAGAATATATGCAAATGGTAATATAAATATTATACTATCAATTCTATCAAGCATTCCTCCATGCCCTGGTATTAGTTCGCTAAAGTCTTTTAGTCCACAATATCTTTTTATGCTTGATGCAGCCAGATCTCCAATTTGTCCTATTATGCTTAATAGTATTGTTATTAAGATAATAGAAACATAGCTTATTCCTAATCCCCATATATTGTTTACAATTATTGTATAAATAATTGCAAATATTAGTGCTCCAATTACACCTGCAACACACCCTTCAATTGTTTTGTTTGGACTAATCTGTGTGAATTTATGTTTACCGAAATTCTTTCCTATAAAGTATGCAAAAATATCACTTCCCCATGCTGAGAAGAATACATACCATACTAAAATTCTTCCATGAGTCAATGATTCCCTTGTTAGTGATAAAAATAGAATCATTGTTGGAATATAACAAATTCCTAACATTGTTACTGCTACATCTAATATATTTTTCTTTCCCTTTGAAAATATCAGTTCTATTATTAGTACCAATAATGAAATTGGTATAATAGCAATTAGCACTTCATACATTAGCTTTTTACTTACTAGATGTGTAAATGCAATTAGAACACAAAGTATATACCCATACCAACTGCTTGGATTTGCTTTTTTCCCTGCTTTAAAGCAATTAAAATATTCGTACATACTTATTATTGCAATAATGGCTACAAATATATCCATAATATATGTATTTGCAAATATTAAAACTGATGCAATTGGAGGAAAACCTATTATCGATGTTATAATTCTTTTAATACTTTTAGATTTCTTTTCCATATTGAATTTCTCCTTGATTTATTTATTTTCCTATTCTTCTTTGTCTTTTTTCATATTCTAATATCGCCTTATCAATGTCTTCACTAGTAAAGTCTGGCCAATATTTATTTAAGAACAAAAATTCAGAGTATGTAATTTGCCAAGGTAAAAAATTGCTTGTTCTAAGTTCTCCACTCGTGCGAATTACTAAATCCGGATCCTTTTGACCAGCAGTATAAAGATTATTTGAAATAGTATCTTCTGTTATATCTTCTAATTTTAGCTCCCCATCTACAACTTTCTTTGCAATCTTTTTAGTTGCTCGTACAATTTCATCTCTTCCTCCATAGTTAAACGCAATATTTAAGTTAAGCCCTGTATTGTTTTTGGTCTTTTCTTGCATTTTAATCATTTTCTCTTTAAGCCTTGGAGTAAGAGATTCTAAATCTCCTAATATTCTAAGCTTGATATTGTCTAAATCTGCATTCTTCAAAAATCTATCTAGGTAATTTTCAAGTATAATCATAATTGCCCCAACTTCGTCTTTGGTTCTTTTCCAATTTTCAGTTGAAAATGCATATACAGTTAAGTACTCCAATCCTATTTTATTGCAATATCTAGATATGTTTTCTAATACCTCTGCTCCTTTTTTATGTCCAAGTTTTGAATCCAAATTTCTTTCCTTTGCCCATCTTCGATTTCCATCCATTATTATTGCTATATGTTTTGGTGCATCACTTTCCATTTATACTATTCCTTCCATACTTATATTTTGCTATACTGACATAATTTCTTTTTCTTTTTTTGCAAAAGTTTCATCTATTTTAGCTATATTTATGTCTGTTGCTTTTTGAATTTTATCTTCTAAGGCTCTTTCATCATCTTCTGACATTTTATTAGCTTTTAATTCAGCTTTAGCTTCATCCATTTCATCTCTACGCACATTTCTTACCAATATTTTAGCTTCTTCTGACATTTTCTTAATATCTTTTGCTAAATCTTTTCTTCTTTCTTCAGTAAGTTCTGGAAATGATAGTCTAATAATTTGACCATCATTCATAGGATGTATTCCTATACCTGCTTTTTCAATTGACTTTTCTATTTGAGATAATAATGTTTTATCCCATGGTTGAATAACAATTAGTCTTGCTTCAGGAACAGAAACACTTGCTACTTGATTTATTGGTGTTGGAACTCCATAATAATCAACCATCACTTTATTTAATATGGCTGGATTTGCTCTTCCTGCCCTAACTTCTGAAAATTTTTCTTCTAAATTTTCAATAACCTTTTTCATTTCCTCATTCATATTTTCTAAACTCATACATTCCTCCATAATTTTAAAATTTTAATCAACCGTAGTTCCTATTTTTTCGCCTTTAACTGCTCTTATAATATTTTTAGGATCACTCATAGCGAATACTACTAATGGTATATTATTATCTTTGCATAGTGAAATTGCTGTTGAATCCATTACTTTTAAATCTTTTTCTAATATTTCTTGATAAGTAACATGTTCAAATTTCTTTGCTGAACTATCTATTTTTGGATCAGCTGTATATACTCCATCAATTGTTTTTGCAACTAATATAACATCTGCCTCAATTTCAGCTGCTCTTAAAGCTGCAGCAGTATCTGTTGAAAAGAAAGGGCTACCTGTTCCTCCTGCAAATATTACTATTCTATCCTTGTTTAAATGTCTCATTGCTCTTCTTTGTATGAATGGCTCTGCTATTTGTCTCATTTCTATTGCTGTTTGAACTCTTGCTTGCATTCCTCTTTTTTCAATTGCATCTTGAAGTGCTAATCCGTTCATTGTAGTGGCAAGCATTCCCATATAATCAGCTGTTGTTTTTACCATGTTCTTGCCATATTTGCCTCTCCAAAAGTTTCCTCCTCCTACAACTATTGCTACTTCTACTTTAAGTTCATGTAATTCTTTAATTGCATCGCATATTTCGTCTAATGTTTTTTCATCTATTCCTGTTTTGCTTTCTCCGGCTAATGCTTCCCCACTTAGTTTTAATAATACTCGTTTATACAATGTATTTCTCCTTTCTTATGTTAATTTAATTTTTAATATCGTTTTTATTCTATCATATATCTAAGAAAACTTAAAGAGAAAATTATAATTTTTTTTAATTTATGATAGGCGTATTAGAAATATTCTCCTTATATTCAGTTAATACTAACAAAAGAAGTAGAATTTTATATTCTACTTCTTTTACTGCATTTTAGTTTTATTATCTTATATCATATTTTTTTGATTTTCTATATGCAATTCCACCTACTGCTATTGCAATTATTCCTATTGCACTTATAATATATACATCATTTTCACCTGTTTTAGGAAGATTTTCATTTATATTGTTTGTTTTTGTAACATTGTTTGTTTTTGTAACATTATTTGTTAAATTGCTTGTTATATTATTGGTAGTATTATTTGTTTGTGTTAAAGTTGTAGTATTTCCAGTTGTATTACTTGGATTTAATTGTAGACTTGATGCATTGACATTTCCAACCATTACACAAAATAAAGCTACAATAACCATTATCATTATTATTTTAATAGTATTTCTTAAATTTTTCATATTTTTCTCCTTTTGATCTTTCCGTATTTCTTAATTTTTATTATACTCTTTTTCTTCAGAAATATAGCAAGAAATTTATAACAATTTTTACTACTTATAATTTTATACTTTTTTAACAAAATAGTCAATATTTTTTTACAAATTTCTAATATTTTTTTATTTTATTTACATTTTTTTCATCTTTTTAAACATTAAATTTAAAATCAACAATATCTCCATCTTGCATTATGTATTCTTTTCCTTCCATTCTTACTAATCCACGTTCTTTAGCTTTTTGGTAAGTTTCATTTTTTATTAAATCCAAATATGAGATTATTTCTGCTTTAATGAATCCCCTTTCAAAATCAGAATGAATTTTTCCAGCTGCTTGAGGTGCCTTTGTTTCTTTTTTTATTGTCCATGCTCTAACTTCTTTTTTTCCTGCTGTAAGAAAAGACATTAAACCTAATAAATTATAACTTGCCTTTATTACTTTGTCTAGCCCAGATTCTTCAAGTCCTATTGCTTCTAGCATTTCTTTTTTATCTTCGCCTTCTAGGCTCGACAATTCTTCTTCAATTTTTACACAAAGTGTAATTACTTCTGCATTTTCACTTTTAGCTAATTCTCTTACTTTTTTTACATATTCGTTATCTGTTTTTCCAATATCTGATTCTGCGATATTTGCAACATATAATATTGGTTTCATTGTAAGTAAAAATGCATCTTTCACAAGCTCTTTTTCTTCTTGTGTAAGTCCTGCTCTTCTTGCTGGATTACCCTGTTCTAATGCTGTTCTTACTTTTTTAAAAGCATCTTCTTCTGCTAAATACTTTTTATCACCTTTGGCTAATTTTGATGCTCTATCTATTCTTTTTTCAACTGTTTCTAAATCAGCTAAAACAAGTTCAACGTTTATAGTATCTATATCTCTAATAGGATTAACCGTTCCATCAACATGAATTATATTTGAATCATCAAAACATCTTACAACTTCTAGTATTGCATCTGTTTCTCGTATATGTGATAAAAACTTATTTCCTAAACCTTCACCTTTGCTAGCACCTTTTACCAATCCAGCAATATCTACAAATTCTATTATCGCATGTGTTATTTTATCTGATTCATAAATTTTTCCAAGCACATCTAGTCTCTCATCTGGTACTGGTACAACTCCTACATTTGGCTCTATTGTACAAAAAGGATAATTTGCACATTCTGCTCCTGCATTTGTTATACTATTAAATAATGTACTTTTTCCTACGTTTGGCAATCCCACTATTCCTATCTTCATTTATTGTTCCTCCCTAACTTTTTTATTATACATTCTTTATATTTATAAGTCAACTAAATTGATTTCTTAACCTTTTATACCTTATAATTTACAATATTTTTCATTTTTTTAATTTTAAACTTATTATATTGTTAGTTCTGATTTTGATGTAAACTTTTCTGATACTAATTTGTTCAATTTGCTATTTTCTGATTTTTCTAATTCTGGATCTTGTTGTATTATTTCTATTGTTAGAGCCTGAACTTCCTTCAATTCTTCTACATCTTCAAATAAATTTGCAATTTTAAATTCAGGTAATCCATGTTGTGCAGTTCCAAAAAAGTCTCCCGAACCTCTTAATTCTAAATCTTTTTCTGCAACTACAAACCCATTATCTGTTTTAGTCATAGTTTCCATTCTTTGCTTTGTAACTTCACTGTTTCCATTGTATTTTAATATGCAATACGATTCATATTGCCCTCTTCCTACTCTTCCTCTTAATTGATGGAGTTGCGCTAATCCGAATCTTTCTGCATTTTCAACAACCATTATACTAGCATTTGGAACATCTACTCCTACTTCAATTACAGTTGTTGAAACTAATATGTCTATGTTTCCATCTTTAAACTCTTGCATTATTTCTTCTTTTTCTTTTGGTTTCATCTTTCCGTGTAAACATTCTACTTTATAGTTTTTAAATATTTCATTTTTATATTTTTCAGCAAGTTCAGTTGCCGATTCTAGTTTATCACTTTCTGTGTTTTGGGTTTCTTCAACTAATGGACACACAACATAAGCTTGCCTTCCATTGTCTATTTCTTTTTTTATAAAATTATTCACTCTTTCTGTCATTTTCTTCGAAACGGCAACAGTTTCAATTTTTTTTCTATTTGGTGGAAGTTCGTCAATTATTGATATATCCAAATCACCATATAATATAAGTGCAAGCGTTCTAGGAATTGGTGTTGCTGTCATTACCAATACATCTGGATTTTCTGCTTTTGATACAATAGTACTTCTTTGCTTTACTCCAAATCTATGCTGTTCATCAGTTACAACTAATCCTAATTTGTGGAATACTACATTTTCTTCTAATAATGCATGAGTTCCAATTATAATATCCGCTTCTCCATTTTGAATTTTTTCTAAAGCAATTCTTTTTTGTTTAGCTGACATTCCACCTACTAGAGCTTCGCTTTTTATTCCATATTTGCTTAATATTTTGTTAAAATTACTTAAATGCTGTTTTGCCAAAATCATTGTCGGAGCTAATATTGCAGCTTGATATCCACTTTTTACTGCTTTATATGCAGAAATCATTGCAACTATTGTTTTGCCAGAGCCAACATCTCCTTGTAAAAGCCTATTCATTGGTTTATCTTGTTCCATATCTGAATTTATATCTTCTAATACCCTTAACTGTGCTTTTGTTAATTGAAAAGGTAAATCATTTATTACATCTGACATTTTTACTTTTTTATCATATTTTATACCTTTTATTTCTCTATTATTCTCTTCTTTTAGTTTTAAAAGTCCTAATTGCATAGCTAGAAGCTCATCAAATACAAGTCTTTTTCTTGCTTTTTTGAATATTTCAAAATTATCAGGAAAATGTATTTGCATAGTTGCTTTATTATAATCCATTAAATTATATTTATTTATAATATAGTCTGGAATAGTTTCATTAAGTTTTCCTACTTTTTCAATTCCATTTTCTATTATTTTTCTAATGGTACTTTGTTTTATTTCATTTATTAAAGGATATATTGGGATTATTTTTCCAGTATTTTTTAGGTTATTGCAAGATATATCAAAAATAGGTGAAATTATTTCTTTGACACCATTATTTATGGTTATTTTTCCAAAAAAATGATATATTCCTCCTCTCTTAATTTCAGACTTAATATATGTTTGATTAAACCATGTAAGTATACACGTATCTGTCTCATCTCTTACTATTACCTTTTCAATGCTTTTATATCTTCCTAACATTCTGGTATTTACATCTGTCACAGCTTGACCTATAATTGTAACTTTGTCTTCATCTTTTGCATCTTTAATCTTTACTATTTTGCTTCTGTCTTCATATTTTCTAGGATAATATGTTATTAAATCTTCTAAAGTAAATATACCAAGTTTATTAAGACTCTTAACTCTAGCAGGGCCTACACCTTTTACAAACTTTACATCTTCTTTTAAATCAACCATTTGTCAAATCTCTTTCTTTTTTTCAAATTATATTACTTTTTTTTTCATTGGTCAATTGAAAAATTCATTTAAACTGTTGAATAATTTTTATAATATATTGTATAATTTTATTTTTTAGCTTATAATATAACATATATACATAAGAAAGGAGTCTTATAATGGACGATAAAAATGTAAATAACCAAGAACCACATGGTGATGGTTTTAATTCTTTAAATAATACTTATATAAATGATAATATGACGGCAAACCCATATTCTGCTAGTACTAATAATTTTAATACTACCCAGAATGAGGATTCAGATGATAATAACTTTAAAATTAGAAACCCTATATTAAGTAGGTCTCTTCCTATTCAAGATAAATCTGAAAGTGATTTTCAGGGCACTACTGATGATGATGGTGAAAATGATATTGAGAAGTCTATAAATTCCGCATATAATGAAAATTATATCAATCAAGATTCTTCAAGTAATATTCAAATTGATAATGCACAGTTAAATAATTATAACCAAGCTACTAACGATTCTAGTCAGATTTCTAATTATAATAATGACTATATTCAGGCTAATAATCCTAATAAACAAACGGACAGTAGCTTTATTCAAAGTTCTAACTATAATAATCAAAATGATGATGAATATAATCAATCTAGCACGAATGCTAATCAATTTAATGATACTACTAATAACTTTGAAAATAACAACTATGATTCAAATGATTATAATATTCAATTTGTGCAAAATTGGATGGGGAAATTGTATGATAAAGCACATTCTAAAAAGTTTAATTGGTCTTCTGCATTATTTGGAGGAGCATATTTTCTATATAGAAAGATGTATTCAACAGCTGTGTTAATAATAGTTTTCACAATTTTAATGTCCGTTTTATCAGTATTTTTGATGATAAAAAGTGTAATAATTGGAGCATTATTTTCATTACTATTTCCACTTGTTCTTGCAATTTCGTTGGGTTTTGGCTTTTATCCTCTATATAGAAATTTTGTACGTTCTAAATTAAATAAATACAAGAAAACAATAACCAATAATGATCAACTAATTAGTATTGCACGTAAAAATGGCGGGACATCAACTCTAAGCGTAATTTTATATTTTGTACTTATGCCAATAATTATTTCTTCTATTACAGGAGCATTAATTTCTGCTGGTATTATATCAATAAAGGTTATTCCGTTTGGTAGTAAAGAAAACACTACTACTCAGAATGAGACACTGGAACCTAAAGTTGATATGCAAGATTTTAACTTTGATTCTTCTTATTTGCTTGCTTATGATGCTAATACATGGTTTTTAGATGATTCTTCAAAGTCTTTGGTAAAAGGTGATTACAAACTAGTTTACTCTAATCAGTCAATTCAAAATGTAAGTACTACGTTTAATCAGGATTCTAAAACAGCAACTGGAAGATCTGGCATTTTACAGTCAATTACATCTTCATTTTCAGCACAAGCAGCTTCTGCTAATTTGCAATTAGAGTCAGGAAGTAGTAACTTTATTTTACAGGATAATTGCTATTATGCTTATGTTGATGTTATAGAAGCTTCTACTATAAATAGATATTATCTTATATTATTACCTGAAAAAGATATTCTTTTTCAATTTGTTTTAACTATAAATGATACATCTATTGATTACAAAACAAACTTGTCTGTAATATCAATGTTGTCAAGTATAAACTTTGTTACAGAGGATAACTCCCAAGCATCTGCTAACACTACTAATACTTTAAGCAATACTATTATTGATAATTCTGTAGATTCAATATTATCAAATAGTACAAGTGTAGGTAATACTAATTCTTCTAATATTAGTACTAATTCAAATGCAGTAAATACAAATAGTTTTAGTAACACATCATCGAATAATACAAGTTCAAATTTAAATTCCATTCTCGTTCAATAGTTTAATTATCAATACTACAATTTAATTACTAATAAAGTTAAAGTAATTAAATTGCAGTATTTTTTTGTTTTTTTACATCTTAATATTGTTAAATGAATATTTTTGTAGTATAATGTGGAAAATAATTAAGAAAAGAGGTTTTTACATGGATTATACTTTAGTAAAAGATTTGTATAGAAATACAGAAAAATATTTAGGAAAAAAGATTCAAGTTGCAGGCTGGGTTAGAACTGTTAGAAATTCAAAAGCATTTGGATTTATTGAAATGAATGATGGTACCTTCTTTAATAATGTTCAAATAGTTTTTGATGATAAGTTAGATAATTTTAGTGATATTTGTAAGTTAACTATTAGTTCTTCTATCATAGTTACGGGTGATGTTGTAAAAAATGAGAATGCTAAGCAAGATTTTGAAATACATGCTGATAGTGTTTTAGTATATAATTTATCTGATAAGGATTACCCTATTCAAAAAAAGAATACAAGCTTTGAATTTTTAAGAACTCAAGCTCATTTACGTCCAAGAACAAATACATTTAGTGCTGTTTTTAGAGTACGTAGTTTGCTTTCGTATGCAATTCATAAATTTTTTCAAGAAAGAGGTTTTGTATATGTTCATACCCCACTAATTACTGGTAGCGATTGTGAAGGTGCAGGTGAAATGTTTAGTGTTTCAGCATTTGATTTGTCAAACGTTCCTAAATCAAAAGATGGAAAAGTTGATTTTTCACAAGACTTTTTTGGAAAGAACGCTCATTTAACAGTTAGTGGACAACTTGAAGGTGAAACCTATGCAGAAGCTTTTAGAAATATTTATACATTTGGTCCTACATTTAGAGCGGAAAATTCTAACACTGTAAAACATGCTGCTGAATTTTGGATGATTGAACCAGAAATGTGTTTCGCTGATTTAACAGATTATTTAGATACAGCTGAGGATATGATAAAATATATTGTATCTTATGTTATGGAGAATGCCCCTGAAGAAATGGCCTTCTTTGATAAATTCATTGCTCCTGGATTGATTGAAAAATTACAAACAACACTTAACAAGCCTTTTGGAAGAATGACTTATACAGATGCAATTAAAGAATTAGAAAAGCACAATAACGATTTTGAGTATAAGGTTTCTTGGGGTGTTGATATTCAAACAGAACATGAAAGATATTTAAGTGAAAAAATATTTGGAAGACCTGTATTTGTAACTGACTATCCTAAAGAAATAAAAGCTTTTTATATGAAGCAAAATTCTGATGGAAAAACTGTTGCAGCTTCAGATTTGTTGGTTCCTGGAATTGGAGAACTTATTGGTGGTAGCCAAAGAGAGGAAGATATAAAGAAACTTACAGATAGAATGAAAGAACTAAATTTAGATGAAAAAGATTATTGGTGGTATTTAGATTTGCGTAGATTTGGCAGTGTTCCCCATTCTGGATTTGGTTTAGGTTTTGAGAGGATGATGATGTATGTTACTGGAATGCAAAATATCCGTGATGTTATTCCATATCCAAGAACTCCAAAGAATTGTGAATTCTAATATATTTTAATAAAACTAAAACAAGGTGTAAAAAAGTAATTACTTTTTTACACCTTGTTTTGGTTTTATGGATATGAAATGCTAATCTTAAAACTTTTTGCCAGCTAATTGGGCAAGTTGTGCCATTTCATTTTTTGTGTTGATAGCCGCCGATATTGTATTTTCTGATGCTTTTTGATATTCTTCCTTAGCGCGTTCACAAGTTTCCTGGGCTTTTTTCAATTCTTCCTGAGCCTGTTTTACTTTTTCTTGGGCTTTTTCATATTCCTTTGCCCAAGTGACTTCTTGTGATGCCAGTGCTTCATAGTGCACTTTTGCTTTATTATACCTTAGGATTTGTTTGTCAAAGTCTACTAAGTCAATAGAGACTAAAGGCTCAACCTTTTTAGTTTCGCATGGTACTTCTGTCACTTTGGGGGCATTCTTTGTCACTTTTATTTGCATAGACTCATTTGCTTTTGAGCTTTGAGCAAGTTGCTTCGAATTTTTTGCAATATATTCAAACAAATTTGCCACAAGCTCAATAATCTTGTGATTTTTGTTTTCATAATCGATTGCTCCAATATAGTTTACAAAAAATTCATCTTGCTCAAATAAGATCATTAAAGACGCATGCTGATAAGATTGACCTATGCTAAATTGGTCATTATCATTTTTATAATAGTCCCATAATTTTGTGCCTTCAATGATCCTTTTAAGCATATAGTCAACTTTTTTTAATGTTGCTTGGTCGTTTGTCACATATTCCATAATACCTTTAGCAATAAAGTATGCAACAAATTTCCCATTGTAAATGGGTAACGCTTTCAAAAGGTTTTGATATTCACTTGAATCTTCTATAGTTTTCGGCATATTGGGGCAGTGGAAGCCATCATCTTTCTTTGCTCTGAGTTTACAGATTTCATCTAGGATAAAGTTTTTTCCACTTGTTTCCGAGATTTCTCCAATTCCTTCGATGTTCCTTGTTTTGATAGCAAGAAATACACTGTTTTCAGCAGAACTTGCTGGCATATTATATAGTTGTTTTATAAAGTTGTTGACAGCGCTAATTAAAGTGGTATCGTATCCTAACCGCTTTGCAAATTCCCTACTTACACAATTTTTTTCCATAAAATCCTCCTAAATTCTATTCAGTTTTGAACGTACAAATTTTCCTATCTAGGAAACTTACTTAATTATACTATTATTTAAATGTTTTGTCAATTTATGTTAACTTTTTATTTTGATAATTATATATTCTATTGAATTTTAAATTTTATTATTAGAATATTGTTTTATTAGTAATTTAAAATTGTTTTGCCTAATATTTATCTATTATACAATTCGTATAATAAAATGTAAGCTGGCACCGCTAATTTAGCGATGCCAGCCCAAAGGGTATTACGATATTGCCTTTATGCAGTGCTTGCAGGTTAGAATCTCAGTAAGCATACTCTGATTTTTTATGAGTATATCTTCCCAAAATCCCGCTACCTTAAGTTCACTCAGAATTCCTTCTTTCTTCTCCAAGCCCTTGATGTACTCACCTATGATAAGCACATTGCCAAGATTAGAATTATTTCCGTTAAGTGCCTTAAGCAGTGATTTTCTGCTCTCTAGCACGCTGTCGGAAAATCCCTCTCTCCGAAGATTCTCTTTTAGTTTTTCCAAATTTTCGTTAACTTGGTAAAACTCAGAAATAGCAAGAAAATTCTTCATGATGTTTTGCGGTGTCAGTGGATTTGTGTTTTCTACTTGTGTATGCATTGGCGTATTCTCCCTTTTGTATATTTAGTTCTAAACATTAGAACTGTACATTTTATTATAACATATATTTTTACGTTTGTCAAATTCTGTTATTGCTGTTGATAGTATAAATTTTTTGTAGGACATCTTTTTATAAAATCCTGAAAGTGTT
>CAZDPV010000001.1:0-102254 GCA_964507565.1 uncultured Clostridium sp. | reverse complement strand
ATCTTTTATTCAATTATTTTATAAAATTTCCCTACACAAAGTTTATACTAACTATAATTTTTTATTACTGTATATAGAATTCTAGTTTAGCAATTAATTTTTAATATTTCATTTGAATATTCAATATCTATATTATCATCAAATTTTGCTAATCTATTTATTTTTTCTATTTCTTCATTTTTTATTTGGTTACAAATTTCTACATATGCTCTTTCAGTATTTGCCTTTATATTTATGTTGATTTCTTTTACATCTTGTCCAATCAAATAATCAACTACATCTGTTACTATATATATAATAGATTTAGAATTACAATTCAAATTTTTATTTTCTATTACATTTATTGTTAATTTTACAGATTTTGCCTGGCAATAAATATGTAAAAGCTTTTCTAATGTACTTTTTAAAACTTCAGAAGTAAGTATTTCTTTTTCAATATCAAGTGAACCTAAAAGATTGTTTATATCACTTATTTCATTTTTCAAATTTTCTATAAACTTGTCATGTTCTTCTTTATTCAGGTTAGTATCTTTTAACACTTCTAAAGTTCCAACTTCTGCAAAAGCTTTTTCTTTTATTTCTCCAAAAATAATATTAAAAAATCTACCTAGAAATTCTTCTTTATATTCATGAGAAAGTATTTGATTATCTTTTCTTCTAATTTCTTTATTTAAGTAAGAAGTTTTTATTGCAGACTTTGTCATTAAAACCATTTCATCTTCTCCACCTGCTTTATCTAAATATCCTTGAATGTTCATTTTGTCTATCATTTGGAGAGGTGGAATTTTATCAGAATAACCTGTTTGTAAAATAACTATTGTTTCTTGATTAAATTCTCTTAATTTGTTTACAAACTCATCACCATTCATTTGTGGCATAAAATAGTCTAGTAATAAAACATCAACTTCATTATGTTTTATATACTCCAATCCTTCATTGGGATCAGAAAAGCATTCAACATTCATCCCTTCTAATAATTCTAGACGGTTTTTTGTGGATTGTAATACTTGCTTAACATCATCCACCATAACAATTTTTGCATTTTCATAAATATTTTCCATAACTTAATCCTCCCTTATAGGTATTTCTATAAAAAATGTTGTACCAACACCTTTTGTCGATTTAAAACTTATTGTACCCTTAAAACTTTCTTCAATAATTGTTTTTGACCAATATAATCCAAACCCAGTACCATTTTCTTTCTTTGTAGTTCTCATCTCTTTGAATATTTTATCTTCTATTTCTTCAGCTATTCCACCAGCATTATCACTCACTGATATTATAGTTTTTTCTTTTGTTTTTTCTGCTTTTACCATAATAGTTCCTTTAACTTTTATTGAAGCATAGGCATCTAAACTATTCTTTATCAAATTTCCTAATACTCTATCTAGCTTGTTTTTTTCTCCATAAATTTTTAAGTCTTTTGGTATATCTAATTCTAATTGGCAATTATTTTTCATAAATAAACTTCTAAATACTAATTTTATGCCCTCTAATACATCTAGCAATAAAAATTCTTCTCCTTGAGTATCTCCTGTTGCTCTAATTTGATTTCTAACTCCAATTATAGTCGCATTCATGCTTTCCAAACTTTCATTAATATTTTCTAGCATTTCATTTACTTTGTTCTTTGCATTTGAATCAATCGTAACTTTATCAGAATTAATATATAATTTTAAAGTTCCTATATCCATTCTAACAGCAGAAAGTGGTGAGTTCAAATCGTGTGCTAATCCTCCAGCAAATTCTCCTAAAATTGAAAACTGTGCTTGCCTTTCCATAACAAACTGATTATCTTCAATCTCTTTTAGGTGTTCATTTGTTAGCTTTTCAATTTTATTATATGAATAAGCTAAATCCCCTATTTCATCATTTGAAAATATTGGCAAAATATTGTTATTTTTCATGTTTTTTTGCTTTACAATATTTTCTAACGACTTTGAAATATCAACAACATTATTAGATATGTTTTTCGACCAAAAATATAATAAAATACTATATATTATTAATACACCTATCATTATACAAATATAATAAGTCATTAGTGAATTGTCTCTGGTATAATATTCGAAACCAACATACCAATCATTTCCACTATTATCTGTAAGTCTTATTGTGTATGCTTGTTGTTCAGTTCCATAAAATTCATAAACTATTCCTTCATTTCTCTTAAAGAATGTATCAATATATTTTAATTCAAAATCACTAACTTTAGCATTGTTTTTTGAAACATATATATCTTTTTTATTTTTTGGAATTATAAAATAATAATCTTCACTATTATTTAATGGTATGGTATTTAATGTTGCTTTTAGCGTTTCAATATCAATATTATTAAAAGTTTTCGTATCCAAATATGCTCTGTAGTAATTTGCATTTGCTATGCCTTTTTCTGTTGTTGCTTTTGCATAACCTATTAAAGATATTATAATAATTGATACTGCTAAAAAAGGAATGATTTGAATCATTAAGCTTGATGAAAACTTAATTCTATATCCAATATTTTTTTCATATTCTTTGCTTCTATTATATGTAAATAGCATAATTGTCTTTAATTTTCCTTGTATATATATAAATTGAATTATATCTATTAAAGATATTACTGAAAATAGCATTAAGAAAAATTTTAATATTGCCAGTCCATCTGATATTAACAATAGTGTAATTCCTAATCCAAGTATAAGTACTATAACCATTTGTAATATATAAAATTTATACGGAATATTTATACAATCTTTTCTTACTTGCTCTATTTCCTTGTAATCTATTTTTTCTTTATTATAGTATTTATTTAAAAATTCAAAAACTCTTTTCATAAGTTTTTTCAATGCAATAATATGTAATATTGTACCTACAATAAATAGTATTGAATATTGTTCAATATGGCTTAATAATTCAACCGATTTTTGAAATGAAATTACTTCTGAATTTGGAGGATAATTTTGTATTACTGGCATAACTAAATAAGTACAAATCAGTAATATAAAATTAACTATTATTAAAAAGCAATATATCTTCCATTTGAAAATCTTCGTTTCTTTTGCTTCCTTCTTATACATCTAAATCTCCTTTCATTTAATTTTTCTTGCGATATTTATTATATTTTCAATATAATTTCTATTAAGCTCTGTCCATCTAAAGTTACATTTATTTAATATTTTTAATGTTATTGTATTATTGTATTTCATGTCCATATCTTCTAAAATAGCTTTTAAGTGTTCAACACCAATATTATAGTTCTTATAAAATTGATTATTTAGTTCTTCTATATTTGATATTTTAAATGACTCTCCTTCATCTTTTAGTATTTCTATAAATTGAGAAACTTTGATAGGTTTGTCACTTTCTATATGATAAATATTATTATTTCCATTATCATTTGATAATATAGTAACAATTGCTTTTGCACACTCATCTGAAGGTGTTAAAAAAATATCTTTATTAAGCATATCAGCATTTTGCATTTTTAATTTTATTATTTCTTTAATTGCTAACATAAATGCATTTTGTGAAAAATTGGATTGGAATTTTCCATCACTCAATCTTGGCATAATATTACCAATTCTAAATATTTTTGCATTTATATTTTTATCATTGGCTGATTTTATTATGTTTTTTTCTGCTTCATATTTTGACAACAAATATGGATTTTTATTAAATGTTTGGTCAATATTTAGTGTATTTTCATTAAATATTTTTTTCTGTTCTTTACCGTTCTTTCTTGTCCCACTTAATGATAAAGTTGAAATATGAACTAAGGAAATATTATATTTATAACAAATATTAATTATATTATTTACAGTCAATACATTATCCTTATAAAAATCTTTATACTTTCCTATATGTTTAACATTAGCTGCACTATTTATTATTACATTGACCTTGCTTACCATTTCTTTAAAAATATTATTATTTATTCCTAAATTTTCTTTTGCTAAGTCTCCGTCTATTACAATCGCTTTTTTCATAATTTGTTTAATATCTTTTGTACTAAAATATTTTGAAATGTTTTCCTTAAATCTTTCTTCACTTGTTTTATCTAATTTCGTCCTTACTAAGCAATATATATTTTGAGTTGTTTCATTATAAGCAAGTTCTTTTAATAAATTTGCTCCTAAAAATCCTGTTGTGCCAGTTAATAGTATATTTTCTAAAACAATACTCTTTGAATTATTTAATATTTCTAATTTATCATTTTTATTTTCATCTAATTTATCTTCTGTTTGCATCATATTCGCTAAATCTCTTATTGTAGAATAATTATATAAATCTTGTATTTGTATATTTTCATTTCCTAATGCAACATATAATGCAGTTATACTAAGAGAATCTAAACCTAAGTCATCTTCAAAATCATCTGTGATTGAAAAATCCTGACCGATTATATCTTTTACTTTTTCATAAATATATCTTTCTAAATCGGTAGTGGGAGCTATAACTTTTTTATTATTTATAAAAGTTTGTTTTGCTATACTTAATAATTTTTCTCTATCTACTTTGCCATTTTTATTTCTAGGTACTTCCTGAATTTCAATTATTCTTTTAGGTTTCATATAAAATGTTACATTTTCTTCTATTACTTGTTCTATTTCTTCATTGTTTATGTTTTTTGCATTACCATTTTTTACGATGAATACAGCAATCTCATTTGTATCTCTTATAGGTATTGAAATTGGATATACATCTATTTCTTCTCCTAGTAGTTTTCTTATTGTTTCTTCTATTTCATTTAGAGAAACTAAGTATCCACCATTTACCTTTATATAATCATCTTTTCTTCCATAAAACTCTAATTCAAGATTGTTATTTATTTTTACAATATCCCCTGTTTTATATGCTTTAACTTTTTCTTTTTTATATGGAACTTTTATAATAACAAATTTCTCTTTAGATATTTCATCTAATTTATAATAACCTTTTGAAATATTTTTAGAAGATGAATTATCTTCATAGATGACTAACTCACCCTTAATGTTTATCGGCATAATTTTATTATTATTCATTATTACCGCTCTTGCCATTGGTATTAGTTTACCTATTGTTGCTATATTTTTATTTATATCTGATCTACTAATTTTATGTTTAGTCACAAACATAGTTGTTTCTGTTGGGCCATAAGTATTTAACAATTTCAAATTTTTATTGTTTTTTATTATATCTTTAAATTTTTCAGGTCTTAATACTTCAGCTCCTGTTCCCAATACTCTCAATTTCAAGTCTTTATTTTTTCCATAATATTGTATTTGTTCTATCCATTTATGTACCGTAAAACAACGCGTAACTTTTTCTTTTATGATAATGTCAACAACTTCTTTTGGATTTAATTCTATTGCCTTAGGAACTAATATTAGTTTTCCTCCATTTAGCAAACTAGTATAAATATCAATTGCAGAAGCATCAAATGAATATTTAAGTAATGATATAGATATATCTCCTTTAATAAATCTTAAATCATTATCACGATTTATTGATTCAATTAAAGAAATAATATTTCGGTGTTGCATCATTACACCTTTTGGTGTTCCAGTCGTACCTGAAGTATATATTACATATGCTATTTGTTCATTATGAATTTTGCAATTATAATTATATTCATTACCCTGTAATAGTTTTTTAATGTTTATTACCTTAATATTTTTTAAATCAATCTTTTTTTCATTATCATCATCAGTAATTATATATTTAGAATCAGAATTTTGTATAATATATTCTGCCCTTTTTAATTCTTCTTCTGGTAAAATAGGAACATAATATGCTCCTGTTTTTAGTATTCCTAGCATTGCAAGAATCATCTCAATATTTTTATTAAAAATTATTGCAATTGACTCATTATTATTTATTCCTAATTTTTTTAGATTATTAGCAATAAGATTAGTTTTTTTATCTAATTCATCATATGTTATTTCTCTTTCACCACATTTAATAGATATGTTATCTTTATTTTTTTCTACTATATCTTTAAATCTATCAATGATATTGTCTTTTGCTTCTTTTATTTTTCCAGTTCTATTAAATTCTCTTAACATTTTAATATCACATTGCGATAATACTTCAATATCATTTATTTTGATGTTATCTTTGCTTATTACCTTATCAATCATATCCATAATTCTAGAGTTTATTTGATTTATATCTCTTTTAGTAAATATATCTAATAAATAATCATAATAAATTTGATGCTCTCCAAAATGATTTACATAGCTTATCAATATTGGGTTAGCTTGTGAATTATTGCATAGCCATGTAGTTTTCCCTGTATTGCCTTCAATTTTTTCCTCTAATTTATTTATTTGATATGAAAATGCTATTTCATATAAATTGACAGACTTTCCTGTATTTTTTTGATACTGCTTTTGTATTTCATAATATGGATATTTTGAATGTTTAAAGCAAAGCAAATTGTTATTACCTATTTCTTTACATAGAGTCACAAAATTCTCATCTTCGCTTTGTATATTTATCTTTATTGGTAATGTTGCAATAAACATACCCATCATATCTAGTTCTTGGTCTTTTTTGCTTCTATTTAAGAATGGTGTTCCTATTACAATTCCATTTCTATTAAGTGTTCTCATAAAATAAATCGAAATAATTGCTAAAAAGAAGCAATATTCACTAATTTTATTTGCTTGACAGTAATTTTGTATTTTCTTAAATTTTGACTTGCTAATCTTCTTTATTATTCTATTACTATTTACTCTTTTAGTAGATTCAAAGCTATTAGAAACATCCATATCTTGAATATATTCGTTCCAAAATTCTTTATCTCTTAAATATTTTTCAGAAATTTTATATTCTTCATCTCTTTTAATATGCTCAACATAAGATGGTTTTTTACTAATTGTTATATCATTTTTTATAGAGTTATAATTTATTTTTATCTGTTCTGCAACTTGTCCTAGAGTCCAAGCATCCGAAATAATGTGGTGCGTTTTTACACATACATATGTAGTTGTATTATCTTGAATTAAAGCTATATAATACAATTTACTATTTAATATGTTAAACCTTTCTGACTTAATTTCTTCTAGTAATTTGTATACTTCTTTTTTATTTTCAACCTTATATATAGGTATCTTTTCATAAATATATTTATAAATATATTGAATTGGATTTCCCTTTTCTTCTTTTATTCTTATCCTTAATGCATCATTTGTCTTAATTATTTCATTCATAACCTTATCCATTATAGAAAGGTCAAGAATATTATTTATATAAAATATACCTGTAACATTATTAATGTTAGTATTTTCATATAATTTTTCAATAAGCCATATATTATCTTGTTGTATAGTTAAGTTAGATTCCTTATCTGCATTTTCCATATAATAACTTCCTCTAATTCAATATTTATACTATTATATATTTATATCATAAAAACAATATAAAATAAACATTTTCAAAATTATTCTTTTATTTATATACCAAGATTATTTTTCGTTTTTATTGCAACTAATAATTCATTAGTATTAACTATATATTTTTCATTATTAACCATATATTCTTGATTTGTTCTATAAATCTTATATCCCAGATTTTCTAATTTAATTGAAATTAAATGAATTGCATCAAGAGTTTCTGATTCTTTTAAGTTTTGTGATATTCTCATTTCATAATATGTGAATACTATTTTATTTTCATTACTTTCTATTTTCTTTTCTATTATGTCATTTAATTTGTTTAAATCCATATTTTACCTCGTCTTATAGATTTTATCATAAATAACAAAAAAAATAAAGGTATTAAGAATTAATTTTCTTAATACCTTTATTTCAATTAATATACTGGAATTCCATACCCAATAATATCATCACTATTTTTATTATAACTTTGTCTTTTACAGTTATCACCAGAATTCCCTTCTATTGTACAAACTTTATCGTTTTCTATATCAAACTTTTCAACTATTCCTGTATGGTCACTCTTTCCATCTCTGTTTCCAGTTTCTTTATCTGCCCAATCAAAAAATATTATATCTCCGTGATTTTGGAACATAATTAGAGTTTCTATCTTCCCATTCTTGCTTATTTTTAAACCAATTTATACCTTCATCGCAAACAGCATATCTAGGCATAACTCCATTATCTATATATCCACATTCATTTGAACACCAACTAACAAAACACGCACACCATTCCACTCTCTCATTAAATCCACCATACCAGCTCCAATATTTTTTTCCTCCACATTCGTCGGTTTCTACTTCTACTTTTGCTATTTGAACTATTTGTGGAATATTGTTTCCATCTTTGTCATTTGTAAAATAGCTTACTAATAATCCTATTAAACATAAAATAATAATTATTACAATAGCTATCCATCCACCTGCAATTATTGCAGAAATTAAAGCTTTTGTCCCTGATATTAAAGCCTTTACGGCTTTAATAGTTGCTTTTACTGTTACTTTTATTCCTTTTGCTACTTTTTTAGCAATAATTTTTGCCCTTTCAATTCTTTGTTTTGTCTTTGCAATTTGTTTTGGTGCATTTTTAGCAATTTTCTCTGTTGTTTTAATTGAAACTTTGCTAGATTTTTCTGCTGTTTTAATATTATGATTTGCTTTTCCTACTGATTTGATTTTTATTTTCTCATTAGTAATCGCATTTTTAATTTTATTGTCTACTAATTTTTCTTTATTTTTTTGTTTTAACTCATTTATTCTACTTTTGATATTATTCTTTGTTGAAGTAATATTGTTTTTTCCTAATTTATTTGACTCATTTAATGTCTTATTTTTTATTTTATCAATATTATTCTCTATTTTATTTGAAGCATAATTTTCTTCATCATAATCATTTTCTTGTAAATTCTCTTTTGTTTTTATTATTGTTTCCATTAAATGTTCATTCATTATCTTTGATTTATTTAAAGTTTTTATTGTTCCTAAAATTTTATTATTTGTTTTTATGTCTTTCAATTTTATTTACCTCCTTTCAACCTTTTTGCTACTATCACAATTCTTCCGTTATTTTGGCTATATTCACAAGTTGTAAGAGTTATAAAATAATCATTATAATTACTTTCTACTTTTGTATCATACAATGAATGCTCTTTACATTTACTATTAAAATATTGGAATTCTTCATAACTTTCAAAATTTGTATAATTTGTATATTTAAAATTATCATCTGTAGAAATTAGAAAAACATATACTATTTCATATTTATTTTTTTCATCTAATGTATTGAAATTAATTATTTTATGTGTTTTATAAAAATTTTCTGATTTGTAATTTACTAGATTTGCAAACATTTTACCGTTTTTAATGTGATGTCCATAAATTATTAGATTTTTACTTTCACCAATTGTGCAGTTTTCAGAAATATATGGAGTACCATAACTTGAATAGTTTTTATAAAAATTTCTATGTAAATAATAATTAGGCTCTGACTTGCTTTGCATTACAGGAAAATTTATATTAGTACCATCTATTTTAATCCAACCAACCATATCATTATTTTCCATATATAAATTAGTATAGTCATATTGTTGTTCAGTATCTTTTAGATTATCATTTTCTTTTATACTGTTTTCTTGAGTGTTGTCAGATATGCTTATTTCATTTTCAATATCACTAAATATATTTTCTTGTTTTTTTTCTTCTTTAATTTCTCTTATAACATAAATACTGCTAACAATTAAAATAACTGTTAGCAGTACAATAAGAGAAATATATAATAATTTTTTCATATATTTCCTCTTTCATTTTAATTTATCATTTCTCCTACTTTTGTAGTCATAAGTTTATACAATTTTGAGTTAGTTGGAAATTTATTTATAAATGGTATTAAGTTATTTCCTACCTTTATTAAACCTTGTCCCACTCCCACATTAGTAATAAAACCTAACTGTTCTTCTGAGATATTTAGTAATTTTGCTAATTCTGCCTTATCTGTAGATGCTTGATTAAGCATAACTATAAATTCAGAATTTGCTAACATAAGTCTTGCTTTATCACTTCTTAACAATTCCTCTACATTTTGCGTTATACCAGTTGCAGCAGCACCATATTTTCTTACACGCTTCCAAAGTGTTGCTAGAAAATCAGCTGAATATTCATATTTAAATAGCAAATAAATCTCATCTATGTAAATATATGTTCTTCTATTTTCACTTCTGTTTTTTGTTATTCTATTTAAAATAGAATCCAATATTACAAGCATACCAACCGGTAGCAGTTGTTTGCCTAAATCTAAAATATCATAGCATAAAAGTCTATTATTAGTATCTACATTCGTCTCATTTGCAAATGTATTTAAACTTCCTTCTGTGAAAAGTTCTAAATTTAATGCAATATTTTTTGCTTCCGTTTCAGGTTGCTGTAATAATATTTTTCTGAATTCTTTTAAAGTAGGAGCTTTGCCTTGATAGTTATTATTCTTATATTCTTTATAAACAATTGATACACATCTATCTATTATTGATTTTTGTTCCATTTCTATTTCTTTTCCAGTTAGTTGTTCATATAATGATAAAATAAATTGTGATTTCAGAATTATTGGATTTTCTATATCTCCATATTCCTTATTCATATCTAAAGCATTTATATGATTTTCACTTGTAGCAGATATTTTTACAACTTCGCCACCTAAAGCCTTGATTAAAGGAGAGTATTCTCTTTCTGGATCAATAATAATTACATCAGCATTTGTTTCTTGCATAATGATAGAAGAAATTTCCTCTTTTGCTGTAAAACTTTTTCCACTTCCACTTACACCTAAAATAAAAGAATTAGCATTTAATAACTCTTTTCTATTTATTGTTATTATATTTTTAGATATTGCATTTCTTCCATAAAATATACCACTTTCGTGTTGAACTTCTTGAACTCTAAAAGGCATAAATACTGCTAAACTTTCAGTAGTCAATGTTCTTAATATATCAATTTTTGAAACTCCAAATGGTATTGTAGTTTGTAAACCTTCTAGTTGTTGAATTTTTAAAATTGCTAATTGACAAGAATACTTTGTTGCAGTTGAAATAATACTTTCTGTATCATTATCTAATTCTTCTTTACTATCTGCTGTATGTACTAATGTTACTACACATAAAAACATTCTTTGATCTCTTGTTACTAGGTCATTTAAAAATTCTTTTGTTTCTTGTCTTTGTTGTTCTAAGTCATAAGGAATTACTGCACTATAGTTATTATTGTTGTTTTGACTTCTTTGCCAATTAGCAATATTAGTTTCAACATTTAGTGCTTTTCTTTCAGCTTGTGCTATAGCCTTGTCCATTGGTACTGGGTTAATATCTATATTTAAAATCATATTTTTATTAAGTTCTGTAAGTTCTGCTACCATATCGTCCTTTATGTAATTTGCATATTCTTTAAGATATAATACCCTACCAAATTTTTCTCCCATTTTAAAGTAATCTTTTTTTAATTCTAATGAGTTCGGAGAAATATAATCCTTAAAACTATGTCCTTTTTTCATATTTTCTTTTATATCAAAATGAAAAGATGTTTCTTCTCCTTGTCTATAGAAATCATAATACAATCTCATTCTTTCTTCTGTATTCATTTCTTCACATTTTGAACCTAACTCTTTAAATTTTGATATTAAGTCTGAGCCAACTCTATTGAAGTAATTTCTAGCCTCATCAATATTTAATTTTTCAATAGTAATCGTTATATATTTTTCTTGTATCATTCCATTGCTAGATGTTGCTTCATTTAATAGCATATCATTGTAGTCTTTTCTATATTCATTTAATTTATCGTCTGTTTCTTTTAATAACATTGATTTTTCAAATTTTATTTCGTTTATTCTTCTATTAACAATAGAAAGTTTAGAAGTTGCACCACTATCCAATGAATTCAAAATCTCTGAATATTTTAAAAACATTCGTTCCTTATCTTCTTTATTGGATACTGCATAATTTATATCTGAAAATTTATATGTTTTTGAATATTTATTTTTTTCTACCATAAATATACCGTCATTCCATATACATTTTACAGGAATAGCATCTTGTACTGATTTTGGAACAGAATATTTTTCTTTATCTATTTTGAAAAAATTTTTAAAAATTTTTATCATTATCTTTTTCTCCTTTCTTTTTTCTTATTTTGTTTTATGTTTTGTTTTTTATCTTCTATTATTTCTTCTCTAATTCTTTTTATTTCTTCTTTTGTTATAGATAAATCATTTTTTTGTATTTCTATATTTAATTTTTTTGCTTTATATTTATCTTTTACTTTTTTTGGTTTTTCTTTTGATATCAAACTTGAATAATAATTGACTGGTTTAAATAATAAATAACTTGGCATAAGTAATTCATTTCTTATCCAAGTTATTACAAATCTTTCGGCATTCATACCATTATATTTAACAAACCCCAGTATAGCAAAAGGAAGAGTTCCCAGTATACACACCCAAGATAATGTTTCTGTATTTAATTTATCTCTTAATGCAAAATATAATATTATTGCACTAATACATGAGCATATTGCAAATATACATTGTCTCAATGATAATCCAAAGAAGATATTTTCTTTATATTCTTTTATATCTCTATTTATTTTTACTTCCAATTATCTAGCCTCCATTTTTCTATTATTCTTAACAACTTTAGCATCTAATTTTTTTATTGTTTTTTCAGCATCTCTTAAATTTATTTTTTCCCCATTTATAGACAAATTGTAAATATCATAAATAAAATCAAGTAAAGCTTTCTTTATATCTTTTTTATTTTCATTTGAGTTTTTTAATAAATTTACAATTCTTTTAAATGAAGGCATTTCTATACCATATTTATTAAATAATTTTAGAAATTCATTTGACACTTTTTTTAATTTATCAATATCTAATTTGTTATATGTATTTATTGCATCCATAAAAAGACCATTACCTGATCCATTCCCTATATCAAATTCTTGTTCTAACCCTGACAACATATCTTGTTCACAATCTAAATCAACCCAATATTCTTCTATAATTTTATAAAATTTCTTGTCTATCTTTTCAAATTCAAAATTTGCAAGTAGTGGATAAAATGGTGTTACCATCTGTCCCATATTATATTGGACATTAAATTCATCATTTACTTTTTCACAAACTATTAACCCCTCTGGATCATCACCAAAATAATCCTCTAAATTCTTATTTGCGTCTAATAAATGTTTATCTATCTCATCATCTCCATAAAATTCTATTGGGGAAACACAATATGCAGGACTAATTTCTCTTATCCCTTTTTCTA
Organism: uncultured Clostridium sp.; assembly: GCA_964507565.1. Lineage (GTDB taxonomy): Bacteria > Bacillota > Clostridia > TANB77 > CAG-508 > CAG-793. Next base: position 89,048 of record CAZDPV010000001.1, on the reverse strand, counting down.
TATAATTTAACTTATATGTAATTCCCTTTACATTACCTTGATTAGCTTTTATATATCCTAAATTTTCAATTTTATCTTTAGAATAATCTTTAAATAATTTTTTAAAATTTATTTCTATATTCATTAAATCCTCACTTTCTATAAACCCATTATTTCTTTAACAACTTTATCACTCATCTTAATTGTTCCTACTAATACCAACATATTAAATATTAATTCTCCAATATATTTCCAAACTTGAGTTACAACATTTGCACTACTGTCAACTACTGGTGGACTTGATGCAAATACTGAAAAAATTATACAAGCAAGAACTATTATTGCTCCTTCAAGACATACTCCACAATAGCTTTTTAAAAAGCTCCTTCCAATATTTTGTGTAGGCTCTCCAGCAAATGTTGACAAAGGTATTGGTGCAATAGCAGTATATAAGTATAACTTAAAAAATCTACCATAAACCGTTAGTATCATAATAAAGCTAAGTACAGTAATGAACAGACCTCCAATCAAAGTGACAGCCCATAAAGGTATACTTTGAAAAAATCCACATTTTGTTATAGCTTGTGATATTTCAGTAGGTAATGTGGTTTGTGTTACATCTCCTAATCCAGATGATTTTATTATTGTATCAATTATTCCTTGAATAATTTTATATATTGCCATCATAAAATCCAATCCATAAGTAATTATAACTTTTGCTATTGTAAATCTTATGAATAGTTTTATACCCTGCTCTGGTCTTTTCAGTTCTTCAAAACTACTACAAGTTTTTATTACTCCAATTAGAAAAAATAAAACAAGTAATGCTAAACCTATGGCTTGTACAGCACCATTAATTGTAGTTATCACATTCCATATTGCTCCGTCCTTTAAAATTTTGAGGAGACTGTGTAACAATTTGCCATATTTCAGTCATTTTACTATTCCAAGTATTTAATGAGTTATTTAAATTTTCTACAACCCAATTATTATCCATTAGTACCTCCTTTCTAAAAAGCAATGCTATATTTCAAGCATTGCTCTTTTATTTTTTTACCCACCAGTTATAAGTGTTAATATTTCTTTAGCAAATGTTATAATTACTCCTCCAGCCAAAGTCATAAAACCGTTTGCTCTTGCAGATGGATCATGAGTTTTTAATGATAATCCAATTTGAACTATGCCCCATCCCAGCAATATCATTCCTATTGCTCTGATTAATCCAAACATAAATGAGCTGAGGTTATTTATTACTGCTAGAGGGTCATCTGTTGCAAATGAAGATGGTACTAATTCTCTAACTAAAAATAATGAAATAACTGATATAATTATTTTTACAAGACTTATTAAAAACTTTTTTATTCTTTTATTTTTTAACATATTATTCCTCCTTAAATTAAAGAGGAATGTCCCTTTCTACAATTCGAGTAGGACATTCCTATTTGTTTAAAATTTAATTGTTCAAGAATTAAATTTTATTTTTTGAAGAAATATCCTTGCTTCAATAACAATTATAAGTTATAATTGTATATACAATTCGAGTAGGATATTCCTATTTGTTTTAGAAGATTTAATTGTTCAAGAATTAAATCTTCTTTTTTAATCATTAGTTAATATAATATAAGATATATCTTTATCTTCTTCAATTTCATTATTCTTTTGTATTTCATTAACATTATTTTTAACTTCTATAAAGTTGATTGTTCCAGTATCTTTTGTTATCTTTCCATGCTCAAAAGGTTTTTCTTTTCCATCTGTAGTGTAAGCAACATTAGGATGTTTTAGAATATCATATTTTAAATCTAAAATAGGTCGCTCACCTCTAATAAATAATATTGCATATTTATTGTCCAAAAGTCTTACTTCATCAGATGTCATTAGTTCTCTACCACTAATTTGATAATTCGTTGAATAACTTCCTGAATGACCTATAGATTTTCCATAAGTATTCATATCAATAGTTTCTTTCCCAAGTAATTCTGAAACATATTTGTGTGTACTTTGCTCATTTCCTCCTAAATAGACAAATTCATCACAATTTCCAACTATCGATTCCCATTGTTTTTCAAATAGAGATTTTAGTTGTGCAAGATTTTGCAAAATAATGGAAACACTTACATTTCTAGAACGCATTACAGACAAAATTTTATCGAAGTCATCCGGTAATGATACATTTGCGAACTCATCCATCACAAAATGTACTGGTATAGGTAAACTTCCTCCATAATCGTGGTCTGCTACATAAAAAAGCTGTTGAAATAATTGAGTGTATAAAATGCTTACTAAAAAATTGAAACTTGTATCATTGTCAGGTATTAATGCAAACAATGCAGTTTTTTTTGTACCTATGCTTTGTAAGTCTAATTCATCTGTATTTGTAAGTGAAGATAAACTTTCCAAATTAAATTTTTCTAGTCTTGATGCTAATGTAATTTGTATTGATTTTAAAGTTTTTGCTGAACCGACTGTGATATCCTCGATAGTATTTGAGTGCTATATGATTAGGATTTTCACTTTCCAATAGATTAAATAATTTGTCTAGTGGGCTTGTATATGTATCATCATCTTCTTTTACATCTCCTGCAAGTAACAATTCCATTACCATTGAAAAATTTTGTTCTTCTTCTATTGCTTCATATTTCAATAAAAATATTAATGCTAATAAAAGCATTGAAGCTGCAGTATCCCAAAATGGGTCTTGACTTTGGCTTCCTTTTGGTGTAGTGCTTTTAAAAAGGTTAGTTACAAGTTTTTGAACATCATTATCGGTTTTTAAATATTTAAAAGGATTATAACAGTGTGATTTTCCCATATTGATTAAGTCTAAAATTTTTACATCATATCCTTCTTTTATTAATAAATTTCCTGTATCTCTGACAATTTCGCCTTTAGGATCTAAAATCACGAAACTTGTATTACATTGCATAATATTGGGCTTACAATAAAATCTTGTTTTACCTGCACCACTACCACCACAAACTAACACATTTAAATTTCTTCTATGTTTTTTACCATTTAAGCCAATACTTACATTTTGTGTTAATATTTTATTTTCATTTTTAGGAAATTGCATATATTTTTTATTTATTACTCTTGCATTTCCCCATTTTGCAGAGCCGTGTTCTTCTTGTTTTCTATAATTTCTTTTAGTTGATAAGTATATGCCAATACCCATAATATAAGTTAGTAAAAAAATAAGAATAGTTTTTATACTACTCTTGCACCAATAAATATTTAGAGGATTTTGAATTGATTTTGGAAATTCTTTTATAATTTCTACTATTCCATTATTTATATATGGAGCTATCATAATTGCTAACCAAATTACAGGTATTATTCCTAATATTAACAATATTTTATCTTGTTTTTTGTTATCTTGCTTCATCAAGCATTAACCTTTTAGGCCTTTTATGAAATAAGACCTTTCTTTTATCTGGGGCATCAATTGTTTTTAGCATTACTTCATCAACAGGCTCTGTTTCTTGTTTCTGTCTTATTAGTTCGTTTCTAAACTCATTTAATGCGTTTATGAGAATTCCCTGTTCATAGCAATCAATTACTAAAACTTTTTCAGATTCTTTCATATCATTTTACTCCCTTCCTTTATTTTTCTTATATTTGATATTCCTATTTGGTGATTTGACATTTGTTTTTTCTTTTGCTTTACCTCTTTGTTTTTCTTCACTTTTGATTTTTTCTAATTCTTTTCTAATAGATTTCCTTTTTTTATTCGGTATCTCCATATTTTCTTTCGTATTCGATAAATTTTCTAATTGAGTCTTTCCTACCGTAGTGGAACTATTACTGGGAATTTCATTTTCTTGTTTTTCTGCCTCTATAGGTTTTTTTAAAAGATTATCTAACTCTTTTTGCCTTTGCGTTTTTGTGATTTCTGCTTTATCATTATTTTTTTTATTTTTTTCAATGTTTTTTACAATTTCAGTTCTTAAATTTGCTACATTATCTGGTCTACCTAAATTAAATTTTTCTACAATTCTGTTTATTTTTGATGCATCTTCAGAGCGTACCATAACATCAATTTCTTCATCAATTTGGTTGCCTCTTTTTTGTAAAATAGCACTATACAAAACTCCATAATTTTTTGCTTGTTTAGCAAATACATTATAGTCTTGTTTTTTTATTGTAAATACTTTTAATTCTTTTCCACTTTTAATCATTGAACTTAATCTTGCTTTGCCTTTTGTTTGTTCTTGTGTCTTTAATGCATTAACTAATAAAACTGCTATATTTTTACTAGCCTCTCCAGTTATTTTTGCCACAACTTCTGTTCCTTCAAGTGCAATTCTTACAACTTGCTCTGCAGATTCACTTGCTTCACTCATATATTTTTACCTCCACTTTTCATTATTTTTTTCTTTTCTTTCTTCTGTTTCTTTATCTTCTTCTCTTATATTAAACATTATCTTTGGTATTCTTTCTAATATTTTATTACACATCACCTCCTCTGATTTCATCAATCTTTTTTCTTCAGCTAATAAATTAAGTTTATTTGAAATTTCATTTTTATTAAGACTTTCTTTATTATAATAAATTTTAGCTTTTATGCTCTTTATATCTTTACTTATACTATTTTTTTTATTTACTATTTTCTCTTTATAATCAATAAGCTCTTGTGTACTTTTTATTTTCTTTTTGCATAAAAACTTTGTTTCGTTTGATATTTCTTCCATTTTTTCAATTTCTTCCCTCATATCTTGAGAAATCTTTTGTTTTGTTGGATACTTTTTATATTTAGTTAGTAAAAATTTATAATACAAATAAAGTCTATAAATGCTACCTGAATATTGTAATTTTTTTATATTGTTTCTTGAATAATATTTTTTTCTTCTGTATTTATAATTATTTGAATTCACTTCAGGAAATGGAATTTTTTTACCTTTGTTATTAGCTATTCTTTGTTCAATATTCATTATTGAATATTCTTCTCCATATCTTCTTTCAATTCTAATATTTCTTTTATATGGGTATCTATTTAAGCTCAACTTTCTAGATCTATGTATAACATTGTATCCCATTGATTTTAATATACTTTCAAATTCATTATAATTAGAACTTTGAGTTATTGCATAGTCAATATCTTCTTTTGTTGTTTCTTCATAACTTGTAAATATTTCTCCTATCTTTTTTTTATAAAAATTATTATAATTTATATTAGTATTTTTTGTAGGCTTTTCTTCTAATACACTTAATCTATACTTCTTGCAAAGTTCATCAGAAATATGCCTCATTAAAGCATAATTTTCGTGATTATCATAATATTTTTTTCCATCTCTATAAGAAACAGAATTTATAACAAAATGATTGTGTAAGTGATTAGTATTTTGGTGAGTTGAAACAACAACTTGAAATCTATCTCCCCATAATTCTTGTGCTAATTCTACTCCAATTTTATGAGCCAATTCTGGTGTAACTTCATTTTCATTAAAAGATTGTACTGCGTGAAAAGCAAGTATTCCTTTTTCTTTTTCAAATTCTTTTTTAGTAATTAACATTTCTTCCACAGCAGTTTTCATTGAGCAATTTATTCCTGTTACAAATAATTTCTTTTCAGTTTTATAATCTTCCTCTGCATAATCTATTAGTTGTTTTAACTCTTTTTGCATATTGATATTATTCTTATTTTCTGTTTTATTGCTATCTACTATGTAATTTATTGCAGAATCAAATCTATATTTGACTGCCCAAATTTTTGTTGTTGCCATTTTATCACCTCTACATTAAATATTTCCTTTTTATTTCTATTAGTAGGTCATTCATTTCTTCTCCATATTTGTCTGCGTCAAATTTTTTAAATGCCTCTTTGAAACCTATAATTTTTTCTTGGTTTATTATTATTTTTCTTAACAACTTTATTACTTCATAAAATCTATCATCAGGTTTCTCTTTTATTTCGTAATTAGAACATCTTTTTCTAATATACGATGACCTAGATAACTTTGATTTTTTTGCATTTGAATCTATCTTATCAATATCATTTTGACTTAATCTTATTGCAATAGTAATAAGTTTCAGCTCTTTTATTTTGTCTGTATTTTTCATTGTTATCACCTCCTTAATTATCAATGGGGATTGGGGCGATTAGCCCCATTTGTTGAATTTGGGTATATACAAATTCAGTGCTTGTTTAATATATAAAATATAGTGTTTTTTCCCCACTTTTAAAAAAACATATTTTTAATAAAAATTTAATGATTTTTTTATTGTTCATTTATTAGGAAATTCAATATTTTAATACTTAATTTTTTTAATCTTTTTTATCTATTTCGTTTCTTATTTCTTCAGTTAATCCATCTGTTTTTATATAATTTGTAGAATTTTTTATTCCTTTTATTATGCATAGATAATCATTATAATCTTTGCCTAATTTTGGAATACAATCTATTACTGTATATTGTTTTGGCATAACAGTTTCAATTGCTTTTATTGCATTCTTTCCTGCCAAATCATTATCAAAACATAGAATTATTTTATTGATATTTGGATTAGTTTTTATATATTTTTCAATAGCAATAGGAACTTTGCTTTTTTCAATAATCTTTGCTGGTTGATAAACCCCTGCAAGAGAAATTAAGGAATAATTTTTGTAATTTTCTTCTATCATTTTTAACAAAGTAGCAAATGATAATAAATCAATTGCTGATTCAAATATATAAACTTTGTCAGTTTTTGTTTGACTTAGAATTCTAAAAGAATATTCTTTATTACTTCCATAACAATCATGCATAAATCTTGTTTCATTTGTAGCTCTTACACATCCAAATCTTTGTTTTTTGTATTCATCAAATCCTAAAAAAACAACATTATGATTGACATCTTCAAACATAATATTGTTTTCTAAACATTCATTAATTATTTCTTCATCAATACCTCTTTTTAGTAAATATTGAATAACTTTTTTATTATCTTTGTTTCTTTTTGGCAAGAATAATTCTTCATTATTTTTAATTTCAGATGTGCTTTGTGAAATATTTTTTGAGCTTTTGTATTCTATGTTTTTATCATTTTCTAATAAAATATTTTGACAATCCAATATCATTTTTACTGCAATTGGTAACTTTATTCTTTCAATTTTTATCAAATAATCCAATGCGCTTTTTCCACCAATTCCAACTTTGAAATAATTCCATTTTCCATTAGAAATTTTTAAGCTACTATGAGTTCTAGTGCAGTAATTTCCATTACAAATTTTAACAAGCTCATTTGGATTTGTTAATATTAAATAATTATATAAGTCAAGCTCCCTAGCTTTTTCTATTTCCGTTTGAGATACTTTATTCATTGCATTTTGAGTTCCTTTCTTTTTAAATTTACCTTGCATCTTGTGTGTTTTTTGCATTAATATTTTTTAAATAATTGTTTCTAATATGATCAATCATTCTATCTGTTGAATACTCTAGAAATTCAAAATCATTACCATCTGAATGAATCCATTCATCAAAGGCACAGCCTAACAAATTTTTCGCTTTTATTAAAGATTTTAATTCTGTTTTAGAATAATCTCTATTTTGTAAATAGTTCATTGATTCTTGCTTAATAACAAGCTGATAAGCATTATCTATTATTTCATCACTACCTCTTGTTTTTAATTCTTTAATCCAATTATCATATTCATTATCTAACTTTTGTATTAATTTTTCTTTTAAACTTTTTATTCCCATAATACATTTTCCTTTCTTTTTATCTTGTATGATTATCTTTATTTTTGCCATTAGATGGATTTCCATTTTCAATCGTTTCATCAACTATCTCATGTTCTTTTTCACCTATATTTAATTTTGCATTAACTTTATTTAATCTTGATTGTTTTTCGCTTAATTCATTTTCTCTTGCAAATGGAATTTTCGATTCAATCTTTGCATTTTCAAATTGTTGCTCCGTATTTTTAAGATTATTTTTTTCTAAAGTTAATTGATTTTCAAGACCATTCAATACATTATCAATTCTTGAAATATTTCCAAAAATATCTGTACCAATTTCGACTGGATATGATAAATTCTTTTTTAGAATAATCTTGAATGTTCTCATAAAAGAATCAAATTGCATTTTCATTTCAAAGCCTCTATACTCTCCAAGTATAAAGTTTTGAGAAGACTTTATATTTTTACACTCATCTAGTATAGCTTGACCTGCCTCTTTTTTGTCAATATATAACTTATCTTTAATTTTCATAGTATAAAAGTCTTTTTCATCTTTTTTCACTTGACTATTTCTAACTTCAATGTCTTCTTCTAATCCTTTTACTATTTCTTTAAGCCTACTTACCTCATTTGGATAGTATTTTATAATTAAATTTTCGAGTGAATAAATTTGATTTAAATGACTTTGTTTTAGCAATCTCAATTTATTTACATCTGCATCTAGTTGTGTTTTTTCTATGATAAGTGGATTTCCAGCTGCTAGTGCTTTTATCTCTGCATACGATAGAGCTGTTTCATCAATGTCTTCTGCTTGTCTTACAGGAGTTTTTGATGTCATTATTTGACTAATAAATTTTTGCTTGTTTTCAACCAACTGATATAAATATGCGTCAAATGTTCCCTCTGTTACATATCTATAAATAAATACTTCTTTGTTCTGATTTCCTTGTCTAATAATTCTGCCACTTCTTTGTATTAAATCGCTAGGTCGCCATGGGCAATCTAAATCGTGCAAAGCAATCAATTTATCTTGGCAATTCGTACCAGCACCCATTTTCTGTGTACTTCCTAATAATACCCTAACATCACCTTTTCTGACTTTTGAAAATAATGCATCTTTCTTTTCTTCTGTGTCTGCCTCATGAATAAATGCTATTTCCTCTTTTGGTATTCCATTTGCCATTAGTTTATTTTTTATATCATCATATACATTAAATTTTTCACTTCCATTTGGAGTAGATAAATCGCAAAATACTAACTGTGTAAGTTTATCTTGCTTTGTTTCTTCCCATATTCTATAAATATTTTTGCTACAAGTAGCAACTTTGCTGTTTTCAAAATCTTCTAGCAATTCATTCTCTAATCTTTGGTCTAACGCAATTTTTCTTCCATCATTTGTAATTTTTAACATATTATCTGTAGAAGCATCAACTTCGTGATTTCTAACTCTCTCTGCTCTTTTTGATAATTCTTCAACTAAACTTTTTTGAATTTCGGAAGGTTTTACTACAATGTTTTCATAATTTGCTTTTGGTACAGGCAGTTTTAACATATCAGCCGTTTGAATATCAGCGACTTCTTTGAACATACTCATAAGCTCAGGTAAGTTATAAAATTTAGCGAATCTTGTTTTTGCACGATAGCCTGTACCTTCTGGAGCTAATTCAATTGCTGTAGTTGTCTCTCCAAAAGTAGATGCCCAACTATCAAAATGTTCTAATTTGTTTTTAACCAACTCATTATATTGCAAGTATCTTTGCATAGTATATAGTTCCACCATACTATTTGAAATCGGCGTTCCTGTTGCAAAGATTACACCTTTACCTTTTGTAATTTCATCAAGGTAACGGCATTTCATAAACAAGTCTGAACTTTTTTGCGCTTCTGTCTGTGCGATGCCTCCTACATTTCGCATTTTAGTGAATAAAAATAGATTTTTATAGTAATGAGCTTCATCAACAAAAATTCGATCTACACCCAATTCTTCAAAAGTTATTACATCATCCTTTTTACTTTGGTCATTTAATTTTTTTAGCTTTTCTTCTAAACTTTTTTTAACTTTTTCCATTTGTTTTATTGAAAAATGTTCTCCATTATTTTCTTTTAAATCTTGAATTCCTTTAATTGCTTCATCTATTTGTTGCTGAATTATTATTTTTTGTCTTTCTAATGACATTGGTATTTTTTCAAATTGAGAATGACCTATCAAAATTGCATCATATTCTCCTGTTGCAATCTTACTACAAAATCTTTTTCTATTATTTGTTGCAAAATCTTTTTTAGTTGCTACCAATAGATTTGCTGATGGATATAATTGAAGAAAGTCTGAGGCGAATTGGTCTATAATATGATTTGGTACAACAAATAATGATTTGTTGCATAATCCCAGCCTTTTTGATTCCATTGCAGCTGAAACCATCTCAAATGTCTTACCAGCTCCGACTTCGTGAGCAAGTAAAGTATTTCCTCCATAAAGAATGTGAGCAATTGCATTTAATTGATGTTGTCTTAATTTAATTTCAGGATTCATTCCATTAAAATTTATATTACTTCCATCATACTCTCTAGGTCTTATTGAATTAAATTTCTCATTATATAACTGAGTTAGTTCCTCACGCCTATTTATATCTTTAAAGATCCATTCTGAAAAAGCTTGTTTAATGGCATCTTGTTTTGCCTGTGCTATTGCAGTCTCTTTTTTATTAAAAACTCTTATTTTATTTCCCTTCTCGTCAATGGAATTGTCAAATATTCTTACATCTTTTAAATTTAATGTTTCTTCTAAAATTTTATATGCATTTATTCTTTGTGTTCCATATGTTGAATAAGCTCTTACATTGTCATAGTCTCTATTTTTTCCTTCAATATTCCATTCTCCATTAAATTCAGAAAAATGAACTTTTATTTCGCTCCTTCTGTAAAAAGGTGTATCTAATAATTCAAAAGTAAATTGCTTAATAAACTTTTCTGGTATCCATGTTGCTCCTAATCTTATACTTATTTCAGCAGATGTTAAATTTTTCGGCATAACCCCTTCTAATGCTTTAATATTTATTTCATAACTATAATTTGAATCATCATTTTGTTTTTCAAATGCTTCCTTAGCAATTTTTAACTTTGCTCTAATGTTACCACTTAAATACTCATCTGCGTTTTGATACTCATCAGTATTTGGAACTTTAAAAATAATTCCATTTAAATCGCTAATAATTTCTTCTTGTTTTTTTCCTGTCAACTCACTCATATAATCTAAATCTACTTTTGCTTTTTCAGAAATTGACAAAATTAGTGCTTCATTTGCAGTATCAACTCTTTGCACAACTTTATGTGGCATTATTGTTCTTTTAGTAAACATATCAGCTTTTCGTTTTAATTTTCCTTCTTCATCTATTATTTCTAAAGAAGTCAATAAATAATAACTACTATCTTCTTGAAAAGCATTTCTATTTGCTCTACTGTTTATTAATCCATATTGTTTAACAAATTTGTCATAAACAATATTCAATTCATTTTGTTTTATTTTTATTTCATCATCAGAATAATCTTCAAGCTGATAATCTATAAGTTCTCTCACAGTTTCTCTTATTTTTATTAAATCTTTAATTCTATTTATTGTTGTTATTGGCAATTTTTCTTGCGAAATCATTTGACTATTTTCTCTAAAATATAACTTTCCATCTACAATAGCATAAGAAAAGTTTCTTACATTTGGATCTGCTAGTATTGTATCTGTTTTCTCTATTATATCATCGACTTCATAATCTTCTATCGTTGTATTTATATTCTTTATTGCGTTATTTAGTAATTCATCTAATGATGCATTTTCATTTGCTTTGCATTTTGAATCCATTCCAAACTGTGTACTTTCCATAACCATTTTGCCTAAAATCATATTTGGATTTTCAACAAAATAACTATTCATTGTTATTCCATCTTCATTTTTATCTAAGTCAACCCAACTTGGTAGAATATCTGTTATTTGCTCTCTTTTTTGAAGAAAAATAATATCTGATGTTACTTCTGTTCCAGCATTTTTTTTGAATGTATTATCTGGTAGTCTTATTGCCCCTATCAAATTTGCTCTTTGTGCAATGTATTTTCTGACATTATGATTTGCCTTGTCCATCGTCCCTTTTGAAGTAATAAATGCTATTATGCCACCGAGGTCTAACTTGATCAATTGACTTTGCAAAAAAATAATCATGAATTAAAAAATTATATTTATCGTACTTTTTGTCAGTAATTTTAAAATCACCGAATGGCACATTTCCTATTGCAACATCAAAAAAACTATTTGGTAAATTTGTATTCTCAAAACCTGTTACTTTTATATTATTCTTCTGATAGAGTTGTTTCGCAATTTTCCCTGAAATTATATCTAATTCAACTCCATACATTTTACAATTATTTAAGCTATCAGGTATTAATCCCATAAAGTTTCCAGTTCCACAAGCAGGTTCAAGTATGTTGCCTTTTATAAAGCCCATATTTTCTAATGCCTTATAAATACTTTTTATTACTATTGGAGGAGTATAAAATGCAGTTAAGGTACTTGCTCTTGCCTGATTATATTCTTCAGAACTTAGTAATGCTTTTAATTCTTTGTATTCTTCAGACCAGCTTGAATTATTTTGGTCAAAAACTTCAGGTATTCCTCCCCAACCTACATAATCAGATAAAGTCTGCTGTTCTTCGTTAGTTGCTAGTCTTTTTTCGTCTTCAAGTTTTTTCAAAACTCTTATTGCTTTTATATTCTTACTATATTTTTCCTTTGGACTTCCTTCTCCTATTTTATTATCAGTAATTTTATAATTTATTTTTATCTCATCATTTACTTTTGAAATTTTATTTTGAGAATTCAATTTATTATTAGTTTCTTTATTCTTTGATTCATTATTAATAAAATTTAGTTCTTGCTCTAAAAATAATTTTCTAAAATCTGCATAATTTATTTCTCTAAAAATCATTTGTCTGTTTAAATATAAATCATAATCTAATAAACTTACTTTTTGATTTGACATCTCATCTACTATGTATTTTTTATTGTTAGTATCATTTAGATAAACAATTGAGCCACTCTTTAGATTAGATTTCTGAATTAATAAATCATCAAATTCATTTATAAAACCTTTTAAATATATTGATAATTCAGATGTTTCATCATCTTCTGCTTTTAATATAGCATTATAGTAATTCTTAGTTTCAAATATATCTTTAGGAGTTGCTATTTCATAATTTATATCATCTATCGTTCTATCAATTTGTTCATTGCTATCGCCATCAACTGTTGTATCATAAATGTCAAAATCAGTTTCAAATTCTAACAATCTTTCTTCTAAGGATAATTTAGGATTATCTAAAACTCCTTCTTTTAAATTAGTATATATCCAATCATTATATTTTACTTTTTCTTCATCATTTAAATATCTACCTTCTTTAATAATTATGCCTATTCTTGTTGCAACTTGATTCCAATTTAGAGTCATTACATTATTATTTTCACTGGTATTTCTATTTAACTTTATTCCTTTTGCATCGTGCCAAAAATTAATACCATTATATCCACCACTTCCACCAATTCCATATTCATGTTTTAAAAATTCTGCATTTTCTTTTGTAGTTGAATTATTTTCATATTGTCTATAAATTCTATATTTTCCTTCAGAAAATCCACTACCTTCTTGTAAAACATTATCTATTTCTTCTTGAGAAAAAGAAAAAGTAGAGTTTTCATTCTCTACTTGATTTTGAATATTATTTATTTGTTCTTGTTCTGTTAAAAAACTTAACTGTAAATTATCTCCTGTATTACTATTTCCTCTGCTGAATTCTTTAGGTTGTTCATTTTTCCAACCCACTCCATCTGATTTTTCTCCTTTAATTCTTCTGTTATGTTCTGATCCTTGCTCATTTGTTGGATTATTTCTTGTACTCTTTTCGTAGCCAAATTCTGTATTTCCTCTAGATGTGGTATCAATTTGTCTTCCGTCATTAGAACTAAATAAGTTGATGGTTTGTTCTGCTTTAGAAATTGAAGTCTCATTCTTGCGTATCTCCCTGTTGGCATTTGTTGTTCCCTCATTGTTAAATTTGGTACTTGATAATCTCCCACTTTGTGATAAGTTATTTGTTGCATTATTTTCGCTCCTTTCATTTTTATTTAATTGATTGTATTCCTTTTCTGTTTCATTTTCAATTCTGTAATTTTTATTTTTTTCATCTTTTTTCAGATTTTTTATTGTATCTCTTATTTCGGTTATAATATTTTCTGCTATATCACTTGTAGCCTTTCCTAATATAGTCTTTACTGAAGTATTATTAAAGTCATATAAGTTTCTAAAATAATCATCATTTAAAATATCCTCTGCATTTATATTGCACCTTTTTAATGCCATATATGCAACACTTGCAACTAATAATTCTCTAAATTCTACTTCAATATTTAATTTATCTAATTCTTCTAATCTACTATTTTCTTTAAAATTAACAAGTTCGCTTAAATAGTCTTGTATATTATCTTCTATTGATATATATGTTGCAGAAATTATTGCATCTGTTATATTATCCTTCATTTCAAGCTTTCCAAATTTGCTCTCTAAACTTTCTATTATCTTTTCTTCATGTTTTTCATCATATTGCCATAGATTATAATTTCTATCATTATAATGATGAGTATCTTTTACATCAAATATCAGTTTTATTTTATTTGAATTTTCATCTATAATTGCTATTGATTTTGCATTTTTTATAATCCATCTATGTAATTCTTTTTTTGAATTCCATTCCTGCATTGTAGCACAAGCAGTGGCAGATGGATTTTGAGCATAGATAAGTAGTTTGTTCTCAAAATTATATTTAAAATGATATGATGCACATTTCAAAAATTCTTGCCAACTTTTAATGTCTTTTGTGACTTCATTAATCTTTTCTTTATATATTTTTGTTAGCTCTATATATTTGTTTGACATTATCACACCTCCTTATTTTTTTCTTTAATATCTAAAAGATAAGCAATAAGACCTTTTGACTCAATACTTTCCTGTAATTCAATAATGTTAAAGACATCTCTTAATTTTAATTTAGGAATTGTTTTTAAGTCTTTTATTTTTAAATTTAAAATATCTTTATCATTTGTAATCCCAAGTATTTTCAGTTTTTCAAATGTTTGCATTTTATAGTTCTTTTCAGACATTTTCGCTCCTTTCTTTTGGGCAAAATAAAAAAGCCGAAATTTAATTTAACTTTAAAACTTTACTATAATTTTGTATAATTAATATAAAGAGAGCAACTCTATATTGCTCTCTTTAATTAAGATAGATTTTATTTCTTCTTATTTTTGAAAAATTTAATTATTATCCAAGCCAATCCTAATATTGATAGAATAATTATTCCTATTGCTAATTTAATATAACTTGTATCTCCAGTTTTTGGAGTAGGAATTAGTTTGTCTTCAAAATCAAAAGTAATTGTTTTGTCTTGTTCTTCTACTTGAGCATCATCAACAAATATTCCTTTATCATTTATTTCTACTTTTGCTACTCTATTAGATAATTCATAGCCTTTTGGAGATTTTGTTTCTTTAATATAGTAAATACCATATCTTAAATTTCTGAACTCTACAAAGCCATCTTCTTTATTAGATTTTAGTTCTTGAATTAGATTTTTGCATTCACTATCACTAAATATTCCAAAAGAAAAATTTTCTTTAATAATTTTTTTTGTTTCACTATCTATTTTTTGAACTTTAATATTCTTTAGTATTGGCATATCCTTCATTTCAATCTTTTGAGTTTCTTTATCTTTTGTTACTTCAAAGTTTATGCTTTCAGTTTTTTCATAGCCACAAGGACAAGTTGTTTCTGTTAAAATATATTTTTTACCTTCTTCTAATCCTTTAACAATATGTGGAGTCTTTTCAGATGTCCAACTATCAACTACATTGCCTTTTTCGTCAGTAACAGACAATTTAGCACCCTCAAGTTCTTTACCAGTTGTAATATCAGTTTTAGTTATTTCAACAACTTTATCTATCATAGTGACTTTTTGAATATCTCCATTATTTTGAATTGTAAATTTAACATCAGTTGCTTTTACAAATCCATCTGGAGCAATTTCTTCTTTTAATGTGTATGTTTTTTCTACAACTAACCCTTCAATTTTATGAGTTTTATCAGTAGAAGTCCAACTATCAACTACATTGTCATTCTCATCTATTACAGTCAATTTTGCACCTTCAAGTTCTTTATCTCCAGTTATATCTGTTTTAGAAATCTCTACACAAGTCGTTTGATTAGTTATTTCTTTAGAAATTGTATAAACCTTAGTTGTATCATCTTTCTTTTCAAGATTTACTTCATATTCAGTATTATCTAAGGCAAGTCCATCAAGAGTTTCAATCTCTTGTATTTTATATTTTCCCATAGGTAAGTTTTCAACTTTTAAATTACCATTCTTATCAAGATTATATGTGCCAATTTCTGCGTCTTTATTATATATAATTTCTCCATTTGCTTTATCAGTAATATCTTCTTTTGCAGATAATTTAAATTTGATTTTACTTAAGTCTAAAGTATTAATTAAACTTTTATCAGCATCTTTGCGTAATTCTACTTTTTTATTTACTAATAAATTTCCAGTAGGTTGTTCGTTTTTTATAACAACAGAAATGTAAGGATCTAAATCATTATCAAATTCTAATGTTTTATTTGATAAACTAACTTCAAATGTGATAGGATTTTCTAATTTCAAAAATCCATCAGGTAATTTTACTTCATCTACTTTATATTTTCCTGCTTTTAGCTTAGTTTCTGTAAAAGCTGTACCTGTTTCATCTGTTGTCCAAGTATCATAAGTTTCTTTTCCTGTTTTGCAGGTTACTCTTTCATATTCATTTGTTTCTTCATTTAATCTATATAAGCTAAAAGTTGCATTTGATAGTATTACCTTTTTACCAGTTTTACTATCTTCCTTTATTAGCTTTATATATGACTCAAAAGGTAAATCATTTTCTACAAATTCCTTAATAATACCATTAGATTCCTTATCAATATTTATATAAAAATCTTTGACTGTTTCTATTCTATCTGAAGGAGTAGAAGTTTCTCTAACCGTATATTCTCCATAAGCTAAAAAATTTGAAATTCCGTGTCCATTTTCATCTGTTTTAAAAACAGAATATTCATCTTGATACATTTCATTTAAATGACTTTGAGCATTTTCAAAACTTCCATAATAATCAACATATTTTGTAAGTATAGCAGTAAATTCTGCATTTTCAATTTTATCAGCTGTACTATTATCGTTTGTAGATACTTTAATTACTTCAAATTTAGCTCTTTTTACTTGTTCTTCTGCAATATTATTTAATTTAATTATAGATGTATTCATATCTTTATATGTTAAATTATAATTATAAACATTAGAATCTTCATTATAACCTTGTGGAGTAGTAGTTTCTTTTGCGTAATAAATTCCCAATGGCAATCCTTTAAGAGATTTATTTTCTACTTTCAATTTTGCTACAGTGATATCATTTGAAATATTTATAGTTGCAACTCCATATTGATTGAAAGTGAAAGTTGCTATTTTATCATTTTTTGAAAAATATTTTATAGTTTTTGCCACATTATAAATGTCTTCACTTGCATATAAAGTATATACTGCTCCATTTATTGTTGCATCTCCGTGATGTGCAGTTCCTATAATTCTATTTGAATTTCCTGTATACTTATCTGTTTTCGTAAGAGTAATTTCTCCTTTAGGCTCATCATTAATAATAGCTTCTGTTGAAGTCTGATTTGGTTTAATTGTTACACTGTATGAGTTGTTGTCAATTAGATAGCCTTGTGGTGCAAAACTTTCTTTAATTGTATAAGTACCTTTTTTTAATTTATCTATAGTTATTTTTCCATTAGTTACCTCAATTTCATTATCATAATTATTTCCTTTAACTCTGAATTTTGAGCCATTTATTAAATCATTATTTGTGTTTAATTTTGTTAATTCTAATTTTCCAAATAGTTCAATATTTAATCTCAATTTTAGTGTTACTGGATCATTGTAGTTCAACGCATACAATTGATTTTGTATACCATCATCAAATTCAAAAAATATATTTGAATCTAAATCTTCTGTTCCTTCTTTATAAAATCCCCAATCTCTTGATGTAGCATCTGACAAAGAATAATTTTCAATATTTGTATTTTCATCTACAGAAATATTAATATCATTGCTACCTTTTGAGTGACTAATTCTAACTCCATCTTTTGTTTTATCTACTGAATTATATTCTGACAAAACTCCATTAGAATCTGTTATTGTTTTTGTATCTCCAGCCTGAATGTTTATTGTTGTGCTATCAAAACTTGGTCTTTGGCTAATTGCATTAATTTGATTATTTATATCATTTTTAAAATTTACATACCCATCTTGTATATTTGAATTTATAAATGTAGCATTTGATTGTTCAAGTGTTTCCCATATGTATTGTTGTGTATAAACATAGCTTAATCGCACATCGTAAGCCCAACTATCATCAAGTATTCCTCCATCTACGATATAATCTTGATTAGCTTTGTACCATCCAAAATAGGCTATCTTACAAACCTTTTTCATATTATTATCTGTTACTGTGTAATAATTTCCCGTGTAATTTTTCCCTGTTGTGAATGGTATTCCGTGCTCTGCGCAAAACACCGTTTTTCGTTCTCCTGTATTTATATTTGTAAGTCTTCTAATTAATATTCCATCACTATTTTTAGAGTCAGTTGTGCAAAAGCCTGATGCATATTGACCTCCTGTCCATGTTCCTACACCTGATGTTGCAAAAACAGGTTGTATAATACTAAATACTAGAAATAATATCATTAGAATTGGTATCAATTTTTTAATTTTAAACATTAATTTCTCCTTTCTTTTTTTTCGTACAAAAAAAGAACAAGTATTTTACTTGTTCTAAAAAAGCATATTTAATTTTTATCTATAATAAAAATTTATTGTCCACTTACCACATGAACATTGAAAATCTTCATAACCACAAGGACAATTTTTGTTATAAGTTTCATCATCAACTTCATAGTTTTCCCATTTTTTACCCCAATAAGCAATTAGTTGTTCATAATAAGCAATTGCTTCTTTTTCAGTATTAAACCACTTTCCAGAATTTCCAACAGAAATAAGATGATGTCCATTTTCACAAGTTTCTGTTTTCTTTTCTTCTACTTTTTGCGTTTCTTGTTTTATTGTAGGAGTAGCAGTATCAGTTGTTTTAGTTTTTCCTTGTGTAGTAGTTTGAGTTGATGTGGTACTTTGAGAAGTTGAACTTGTTGCCTTTTTAGTTTGAGTAGTCGAACTCGTAGCTTTTTCTTGTGATTGTTCCTTTTGTGTTTCTATTTTGGTATTATCTTTTGTTTTTTCTTCGTTGTTTTCATTAAGTATATTTTGACTTGAATTTGTTTCTTCATTAGCAACAATATTACTAACTTCATTTTTAATTGAATTGTTGACTTCAGTATTAACCATATTTTGATTTAAATTATTTATTTGACTAATTACATTCTCTTTGTTTAAAAATGTTGTATCATCAATTTTGCACTTTTTACAATTCCTAAAAACAATTATTGAAATTAAAATTATTAAAATCACCAAAAGGACAATTATTAAAATTATTTTCTTATTTTTTATTAAATTTTTCATACTTAACATCTCCTTTGTTGATAATAATAAATCAGCAATTTATATTTTGCAAGTATATAAAATATATTTATATAAATAATATATAATATATTCTCTTTTCAGTTAGTATAGTGTAAGTTAAAGGGGTAATTGTAAGAGGGGGAAAATAATTACTTGTATTACTTAAAATGTATTACATTTTCTATCTTTCCATTTCTTTATTTCTTATTTTTTTGTTATGCTCAAGTACACATTGATATAAGAAATCCTCTCTCTGCTTTGATGTTTCACAATCCTTTGGAAATAATCCAACAAATCTATCCTCTGAAATTTTTATTTTTGGAATTTGATTAGGTTTTTCTACTGACATTATTTCATCAATTTTTTCTGCTGTCAATTTTCCTTCTTGACTTCTTTTCTTCATATCAATTGCTTGTGCTAAACTAGGAGTTGCTTCATTGCAGTCAATTGAATCTAAAAGTACATATTGCTCTTCATTCTTTAAATAGGATAACTCCACTGCTGGTCTGAAAGCAATCTTGTTATTATCAACCATATTTAATAACTCAGGAATAAGATAAGTTAATCTAATATATCTTTGAATATTTCTTGCACTTTCTCCAACTTCTTCTCCTATTTTTTCAGTAGTCCTTAAAATATTATTAGACTTCCCGACCATTGGTCGTAAAGTCTAAATCTGTTCGCTTTCCTTGACTTTTTTCTGCTTCCAATTTCATCTTGTAAGCATAAGCTCTTTCACTAGGCAATATTTCTGTTCTTTGCATATTACTATCTACCATTTTAATAGTAGCTTCAGCATCTGATAAATCTTCTACTATTGCTCTAATTTCTGTTAGACCTGCAATTTTACTTGCTTCTTTCCTTCTATGACCAGATATTACTTGATATGTACCATCCTCCATTCTTCTTACAATAATTGGAACTATAACTCCATTATTTTCCTTTATGCTTTGAGCCATATTAGTTAGTTCCTCATTTTTAATTACTTTGAATGGATGATTAGGAAAGTCTCTCAAATCTTTTATTGGTATTTTTATAATTTTTTTTGAATTATCTAACCCAAATAAATCATCTACATTCGGCAGATTTAATTTTAAATCGTTCGTCATTATTTAGTACCTCCTTTGCTAAACAATCATAAGCAAGTGCTGGCTTACTATTTTTGTCATACATAAAAATACTTTCTCCTTTTGCTGTACCTTCTGCTGCTTTTATTCCTTTTGGTATTGTAGTTTTAAATATTTTTAATTTATTTCCATAACTATTTCTTAGAGTTTCTTCTGTTATTTTAGATAATCTTGTTTGTGAATCTACTATTGTTAATAGTACGCCTTCTATTTTCAAATTTGGATTTATTCTATATTTAATTTTGTTCACTGTATCAATAAGTTGTGTCATTCCCTTTAAAGGTAAATACTGTGCTTGAACTGGAATTATTACACTATCTGCAGATGTAAGAGCATTTATTGTGAGCATACCTAAACTTGGTCTGCAATCAATTAAAATATAATCATACTCAGTTTTAAGTTTTTCTAGAAATGTTTGCAATACATATTCTCTGCTCATTGTAGTAACAAGTCCTACTTCAAGGCTTTCTAATTCAATATTAGAAGGAATAACATCTATTCCTTCTTTGTTATGTAATATAGCTTCATGTTTTTCAAATTCTAAACCTTGAATAGTTTTTTGTAATTCGTTAGAAATAGTTAATGGCATTTCATCTACTTTTGTCCAACCTAAAGAAGTAGTTAAGTCTCCTTGTGGATCAAAATCAACTAATAATACCTTTTTTCCTTTATTAGCTAATCCAACTCCTAAATTTACAGTTGTAGTTGTTTTTCCAACACCACCCTTTTGATTAGTAATTGCAATAACTTTACATTTTTTCATTTCTTCACCTCCATTCTTTATGTTTTAATGCATAGGAAATTTTTTGAATAAGTCAATTTATTTCCAATATATTTAATTAATTTTAAATCTAATTCTATCATTCCAGCATCTGTTGAATTTATTTCATTTTTAATATCTTCATTGCTTACTCTGATAAAGTATTTTTTAATCATAAAATTATAAACTTTTGGATAAGATTTTTTTAAATGTTTAAATGTTTTGTCTAAAAAATCTTTTCTATTTTTATAGATTTTAAGTTTTTTATCATTTAATAAAATATTTGAAATATCTTTTATTGATTTATTTCCTTTAATAAACTCGTAAGAAGTTATTTTATCAGTTTTTAAAAGTTCTTTTTCTCTATCCCTTATTTTATTTTCTAAATAAGGGTATTGATATAAAAGTTTCCTAATAAAATCTATGACCATAATTTTTTGCGTTTGATTATTACTTCCATAAATTTCATTCTCGTTTATGTACATATTTGTTCCTTTCCGTTTGTAACAAAAAAAAACTACTTCATTTCTGAAATAGCTTAATATCTTTAATTTTATAATTTGCTAATTATTTAGTTATTTTTAATAAAAATTCATCTACTGGATCAGTATATCTTTTTTCTCTTATTAACTTGTTTCTAAACTCAACTAAAGCTTTTATTATAATTCTATATTCCTCTTGATTTATTAATAATTCCTTTTTCTTCATAATATACAACTCCTTTTATTTTTATAAATTCATTGTATAACATTTTATTATTGATAGCAAATGTGCAAATTAAAAAATCGTATACTTAAAATTTATACGATTTTTAATGATTAATTTTTGTTTTTAAAATTTATGATAACTGCAATCCCTTGCTATTACTTACTTTTATTATATCGAAATAGTGGATAAATACTGTAACTACTAGTGCTACTAATGTTATTCCTTTAATATCTTTTTTTATCTTTTTCATTGTTCTTTTCATTGAATTCTCCTTTTCTCATGTTTGTTTATTGTTCTTACTATCCATTTAATGCAATTTTATTTTATCATAATAAAGCAGATTGTCAATATATTCTTACAATATTACAAAAACGTAATATTGTTGTAATATTTTTGTAATATTTTTTCTTATGGAAGGTATTGACTTTTTGCAAGAAATGTTGTATTATAGATAATGTAATTAGAAAGAAGAAAACTATGTTTCTCACCTTCACTTTAATAAGAGTAAATCTTATTATGTATTAGGAAAAGGTATTTATAATTATATTTTGTTTATTATGAATAAGATATTTTATAAAATTGAAATGTAGATTGGTTTCTTGCCAGTCTTTTTCTTTTGTTAAAGATTGACTAATATACTTTTTAGGAGGTGTTTTAATATAAAACAAGAATTATCTATCAATGAACAAATTAGAGCAGATAAAGTTCAAGTTATTGATGACAATAATGAAAAACTTGGAGTATTATCTTTGAATGAAGCTTTAGATTTAGCTTCTGAGAAAAAATTAGATTTAGTTTTGGTTGCCCCAAATAATAATCCAAAAGTTTGTAAAATTATGAATTATGGAAAATATAAGTTCGAGCAATCTAAAAAAGAAAAAGAAGCTAGAAAAAAACAAAAAGTTTTTGAGTTAAAAGAATTGAGAATTACCCCCAATATTGATACACATGATTTCGAATTTAAATTAAAAAATGCTCAGAAATTCTTAGAAGATGGAAATAAAGTTAAGGTAACTGTTAAATTTAGAGGAAGAGAAATGAACTATGTTAAACAAGGTGAAGAACTTTTGAGTAATTTTATTACTTCTTTACAAGAAGTTGCAGTTCCTGAAAGAAAACCAATTCTTGAAGGTAGAAATATGTTTATCATTCTAGCTAAAAAGAATTAGATTTATACATTGTTTATAATATTAGCTTTATGCTAATTTATATATATTTATTATTACAAGGAGGAAATTATTATGCCAAAGTTGAAGACAAATAAAGCTGCTAAGAAAAGATATTCATATACAGCTACAGGAAAAGTTAAAAGAACTAAATGCAATAGAAGACATTTATTAGGAAATAAAACTAATAGACAAAAAGCAAGTGGAAGCGTACTTAATGCTTATGTTGATAGTACATCAACAAATCATGTAAAGAAATTATTACCTTATGGTAACTAATAAAAAAGGAAGGTGAATAAAAAATGGCAAGAGTAAAAACAGCAATAATAACAAGAAAGAAACATAAAAAAATATTAAAAAGAGCTAAGGGATATTTTGGAGCTAAACATTATAGATTTAGACAAGCTAAACAAGCAGTTATGAAATCAGGAGTTTATTCTTATGTTGGAAGAAAAGATAAGAAGAGCGACTTTAGAAGATTATGGATTGCAAGAATTAACGCTGCTGCTAGATTAAATGATATGACATATAGCACTTTAATTGCAGGATTAAAGAAAGCTAATGTTACTGTTAACAGAAAGATGTTAGCTGACTTAGCAGTTACAGACTCTAAAGCATTTGCTGAAATTTGTAAAGTTGCAAAGAGTGCAAAATAATAAAAAAACATCTAGATACTTTTAAGTATTCTGGATGTCTTTTTTTTTACATTCTTTAATTGTTTTTTATATTATATATTCCATTCTTTTTTACTAGTTTTAAATTGTCTTTATCTTGATAGTTTAGTATTTTTTCGTATAATTCATCAGATATATTAAATTCTTGAAAATCTTGTCCAGTAGATTCATCTGTTAGGAATACATATTTCTCATCATCCCCTATTTCGTCTACATTATATGTTGTTTCATTTTTTTCTAATTCTATTTTATTAGTAAAATTTTTTTCTTGATTCATATAGTTCTCCAGTTCATTTTTAAAATTTTCTATAAGATTTTCTTTGATATTTTTGATCATGTTGCTTAAACCGTTTTCAACTTCTAAGTTCATTCAATCATTATATAATAAATTAAATATTATATTTCCTTCCTAGAACAATATTTGTTCTTTTAATTTCAAAATTTATTTGTTTCCATCTAAATTTATGTTTATTTCTTTTTCTTCTATTTCTTTTCCATCACTAGAAATCATAAAAGATGAGCAATTTGTGTCTGTTCTAAGTATTGTTGCTCCTACACTTTCTATTCTTGAAATAGCTTTACTATTTGGCAGTTTATATTTATTATTATTTCCAACTTCAATTATTGCATAATGTGGTGCAACTTGATTTAAGAAATCTGCTGTGCTTCCTGTATTAGATCCATGATGTCCTACTTTAAGTACATCTACTTTATCCCATTTTCTTGAATTTTCTACTTCTTTTTCAGCATCTCCCATAAATAAGTATTTTGTATTTTCGTAGCTAAGTTGTAGTACTATGGAACTATTATTATCATTTATTCCCTCATAGTTCATTACTGACATAACTTTGCATTTTGCTTTTTCTATATTAAATTCATCATTTATATTTGGCGTTTCAATATTTATATTTTTATTGCTAGCTGATTTAACTACGTTTTTATAATTTGTTTCATCTTTTCCTTTTTGTGGCATGTAGACTTTTTCAACTTCAATATTATTTATAATATCATCTAATCCCCCTATGTGATCTTCGTCTGCATGAGTTCCGATTACATAATTGATTTTGTTTATTTCAAGTGATTGTAAATAGCTAACAATGTTCTTTCCATCCTCATTGTTGCCAGCATCAATTAGCATAGATTTATCATTTAATTTTATAAATGTACAATCTGCTTGTCCTACATATAAAAATATTATATTTAGCTTATCGTTATTTATATTTATTGTGTCTTCTACTTTTGCATTTGTTTTATATGTAATTTCATTATTCAATATTGAGTTTTCGACAGAATTGTCCGTTGATATTTTATTTTTCAATTGTGCATTTTGATATGTACCATTTGAGAAATAAACAAGTATAAAAAGAAATATAAATGTTATTAGTGTTGCAAATAATTTTTGATTTTTTTGATTTTTTCTTCTACTCATATTGTCTCCCCTCTTACATTTTTGCAATAAAAAAATGTATATTATGAATAAAATTACTCATATTATACATTTTATTTTTTTATAAATCAACAATTTTAGTAATAATTTTTTGATGTTTTACCTGGTAATTAGCATACTAATTATCTATAATAGTCATTGATTCTATATTTTCACCTTCACTGTTAGTAGGTGCAACAACTTATAAATATTTTTATTTTAGTTAATCAAGTTTAGCTCATCGCCATCTTTTAGTCCTTCTAGATTGTAGTAGCTTTCTGGAATGTTTCCAACAATTACTGCTTCTGCTAATAATACCTGTGTAGATACCTGCTCATCAGTATCTTTGTATGGAGTAAGTATACTTATATTGCAGTCCACATCTATATATATTTTATGCAACGTTTGGTTTATTCCCGCTGATGTAAAATCAGAATTTATGCTTGTTTGAATGTCCCCTGCAGTCATAAGTTTTATTTCTATGTTTGGACCCCTACCAGAAAGTAACTTGCTTCCTGTAAAGCTTCCTAATCTTATATCAAAAGTACAATTATCATTTTGGCTAAGTTTTTGCTGTATTTGCAATGCTATTTTGCTACATACTTTATTTACATTTATTACATTCATTTTCATTAGTGTTATATTTCCTTTTTCGTCTTTGTCTATTTCGCATAAGTCTTGATAAGTTAGATCTTGCATTGCATCTTTGCTCGCTTCATTTGATAGTTTTGCTGCAGTTGACCTTGCTAGTATTTTTGATTTTCTTTCTAACATTGGATTTATAGAGTTTATTATGTTTATTGCTGTTAAATATGCAATTATAACTATTAGTATAAACATAATCAAGAATCTTTTATGTGGCTTAATAATGCCACTTGCAACTCTTGGAATTCTAAATCTTGAATATATTTTATCCATATTACCCCATATACTTAGGTATAAATAATTGCATTCCTGGTATTAAGTTTTCATTTTTAAGTTCATTTGCTTGAATTATATTGTTTTTTGTGCTCCCGAATTCTTTTGCTATTTTCCATAAATTATCACTTGCTCTTGTAAAATAAATTACCATATTGTAATTATTTTTACTACCATTTTCATCTTCTTCTATATTATCTATTAGGTTAATGTCAATTAAATTTGCTGTATTTGCAATAAAGTTTACATCTAATTTTATTGCTATCTCTCCACCCGGCATTATGTTGTAGTCTTCACTTATTATATCATAATTCATTTGAATATTTGAATTTGGATTTATACCTTTGCATTCCATTTTGTGTTCAAATGGAATTGATACACTCTTGGTTAATATTTCTGATGGTTCATTTCCTCCGTATGTGAAGACAAACTGCATATTTCCGCCTATTAGTATTGCATCATTTTGTGGTTTTACATTTTCTATTCTTACTTGCACATCTGCATCATAGACTTTTGCATCTCCTATATCTATCAATGTTTTTTGATTGAAGCTTAAAGTTGATGCTACTATATTTTTACTTTGCATTGTTTTTATATCTTTTTGTACAAATTTAAGATTTGTACTAGGACTATATAAATCTTGAATTACATTTATTTCTTTATTTTCATATACGGTTACGTTTATTCCAGTTTCAATTTCTATATATATAGAATGTTCCATTGAGCCATTTGGTTTTATTATCATATTTTTTATTTCAAATTCTGGTTCACAAATGTTGTTTTCAGATACATTTTGCATATCTATAAATCCCATTATTGGAAATGTTGCTTTTGCTGTATTTATCCTCCCATCATCTGTTGAATATAATATTTTTAATTTTATATCTGCCTTAGTAAGTATTTTATTATAACTTATTTTAACATCTTCATTTGAAATTTGTGCATTTACCTTTAATATTTCTGCTAGATTATCAGTGTTGTCTATATTTATAGTCTCCTTTGTACTTGTTTTAGTCCCGCCTATTCCCATTACAGAGTTTATTGTTATTTTGTTTTCTAGTTTTTGTATGTCATTAAGATTTGCATTATTTACGAATTCCACATTTGAATTAGTAAATATTTTTACTTCAAAATTTACATTTGCTTTTAAGTTTATTTTTCTTTCGTTGATTACTTTGCATTCAATATTTTGTAGTATTACTTTCCCATTTTCATTCATATCACTTGTTGCATTTTCTACACTAATGATTTGTGAAAAATCTAAAGTGTGATTTATGCTTCTTACACTTTTTCCGTTTCCACTGTCTCCTATGTACATAATATACACATTTATGCATCCGTCAATTCTTACTTTTCCTTCACTTACTTCTTTTTTGTAGATGTTTACTATTCCGCTGGCTCCTATAATCTCCATTATGTCCGGCTTTACATCTGGTACAATACAATCTCCCTCTATTACTGTGTTTTCTATTTTGTTTGCTATAATCTGATTGATGCTTATGGTGTTTTTTTCTAACTCTATGGCCATTTTTTACCTCCTCATATAAAACATTTATTATTATATATGTTGCATTTGTTAAAAGTATTCACGTTTATATATTTAAGTATAAAAAAATAAACTAGAAAAATATTTCTAATTTATTTTTATCAGTCTTTTTAACAGATTACTTTTTTTAATGATGCATTAATTTTCTTTTGAGCTTTTATTATTGGTGGAACAATTGGGCTATAGTTTTCTCCATCAAAAATTTCAACATCAACATCTCTAGTTAATACATCTTTATATTGATATGATACATTTCTTTCGTTTTCCTGATACTTAACCACAAATATATTAGGGTAAGCCTTTTCAATAGTAGCTTCCTTTTCAAATAACTTACTTCTTCCTAATGAACCCTTTACAATAATCTTTTGTCCAATCTTTTCTTTGATATTAGATTGTAAGTTTGTAATATCATCTTGGTAAATCATTTAATCACCTACTTCTTTTTAATATGTTTAAATACTATCACTTTACGACAAAAAAGTCAAAGCACAATAGTTTTATGTTTTCGGTGTATTCTTACTCTCATAGCATATTCGTAAGAAATATTACATTTGTGTTACATTTTGATTTTTTCCAAAAATAGACACATTTCGACGTTTCTTGTAATTATGTTTATATATATTGTAAACTATATTGTTTCAGACTTGGAAAGTTTTTATTTAATGTATATATCTGGATTTACATATTCACCATTTTTTAATAATTCAAAATGTAAATGTGCTCCATCACTTGTTTCAAATATGGCCGAATTTCCAACTGTACCTATTGACTGACCTTGTTCTACCTTATCTCCTTCTTTTACAAATTCTGAGCTTAATAAACTTGAATATACTGTTGTAAATCCATTTTGATGCTCTATTGTTATGCTTAACCCATACCTTGGATCTTCTTTTATTGATTTTATTGTTCCATTTGCAACCGCCTTAACTACTGTTGTTTTTTCTGCTTTAATGTCTATTCCTCTATGAGTAATCCATTCTTGTAATGTTTCGGAATATATTAAGCTATCCATAGCAAAGCTCTTTATTATTTCTCCATCTACTGGTTTTATAAATTCAGTAGTATTTTTATTTTCTTCAACCTCATTTTTGCTATTGTTTGATTCCTTATTATTTTTGTTAGAATCATCTTCATTATTTATTTTTGTTTCCTCATATGTTTTTATGTTATTTTCCACATTGTTATTTGTTTGATTTGACTCTATTTTGTTTTCTTGTTTTACCTCATTTATTGTTTTACTTAGCTCTGAACTAACTTTTTTAGTTATAGTGTTTGTAGCAGTATTAGTTATAGATAGGTTTCTATTTAGTTTCGCCTGTTCTTGATTACTTTCTTCATTTATTGAAAGAATAATTGCTATTGATAAAAGTGTTATTGAAAGAAGGAAGCCTATTACACTTAATACCTTTTTGTTCTCTTTTACATCTTTATTTTCTCTTTTATCTCTTCTCATATATTTTATCCTCCTAAAATTTACTAATAGAATTATTACCTAAATTTTAGGAAAATATACATTATTTAATTACATACTTATTATTTCTATTCCTGTATAAAAATGTTTTATTATTTCTTCAAAATTACTTCCTTGTTTTGCCATGCTATCTGCCCCAGTTTGACTCATTCCAACTCCATGACCATAACCTGTTACTTCAAACTTGATGTTTTCTCCATCCACTTCTACTTTAAAGTTTGCTGATTTAAGACCTATTAAGGTTCTTAATTCTACACCTGATAAATTCAAGTTTCCTATTTTTATTGTCTTGACCCTGCCTGAGTCTGTGTACTGTGTGACTTGTATGCAGTCTTCTTTTGAATAGTCTATTGAAAAATTATTATGTTTTACCTTTATTTTTTCCGAAAAGTCTTTTTTATTTAGTATTACCTCTGAACTATATTGTGAATATGCGTCTTCCCCTGATGTTTGAACTGATTGGAGATATGGATAGTTCGTTCCTCCCCATACATTAACTGGTGTTTCTGTTGTTCCTCCGCTGTTTGAATGGAAAAATGCATCAATAGCTTCTCCATTATATGTAATTATTTTTCCTGTTGTACTTGATATTGCTTTAAGTATTTTATTCCAATTATCTTGTCTTAAATTTTCATCCCATTTAGCAAGTCTATCTTCCTTTGATATCCAAGCTTGACAGCAATTTGAATCATCACATATATCTGCATTTTCGTGTTTACTTTTATTGTGTGATATTGAATATATTGTGTATGTTCTTGCTACTACAGCTTGTGCCTTCAATGCTTCTTCTTCAAATGAAGCAGGCATTTCTGCAGATACTACTCCTAATAAGTATTCGTCTAAATCCATTTCTTCTATTTGTCCAGTTTTAGCATGTAAGAGTTTTACTGTTGTATACTCTTTGTAATTATACTTTTCTAACTTTATTTCATCAGTTTTATTTGATGAAATATTTTCTTTTAATGAATCAGATAAATTTTCTTGTGTTTTATTTGTATCATTTCTTGTTTTATTATATGATTTTGTAAATAAAAATGGTATTAGAAATATTATGCAAATAAAACTTATAAAAGTAATAAAAATTTTTTTCATTATGCCTCTTTTAATTCTTTTTCTAAATCTGATAGTATTTGCTTTTCGATTCTAGAAACTTGTACTTGACTAATTCCTATAATTTCAGCAACTTTCCTTTGTGTTTGACATTTAAAATATCTTAGAAATATTATTTTTTTATCTCTAGCATTTAATTTATCTATGCATTGTCTTAATGCCATATTATTTACTATGTTTTCTTCGTTATTTTCTTTTGAGCTTAGTTTATCCATTAGACACATTCCGTCATCATCCATCTTTCCTTCTAATGATTCTGGTATATTGTTTGAGTCCATGGCCATTATTATTTCTTCTTTATTTACTTTTAATGCTTTTGATAATTCTTCTATTGTTATGTTTGCATTTTTTTCTTGTTCTAATTTTATCTGAGTTGATAAGTATTTTATTTGTCTTGATATTTTCACTGGTCCATCATCTCGCATGAATCTTTTTATTTCTCCTATTATGTATGTTACTGCAAATGTTGATAACATTACATTATATGAAAAGTCAAATTTCTGTATAGCTTTTATTAAACCTATTGCACCTATTTGATATATATCTTCTAATTCATAACCTCTATTTTCAAATCTTCTTGCTATACTATAAATTAGGCCACTATTTTCTTTTACTAGTTCATTTAATGTGTTTTTATTTCCCGTTTGTGCCTCTACAATTCTCTTCTTAAGATTTTCATCCATCTGTCTCTCCTATTTTTATGTAAGAATTTTTTTATTATGCAATAATTTTATGCTTCTAATTTCTTTTCATTATCATGTTCATCTGCTCTGCTTATAATCTTCTTTTTCATTGTAACTTTCGTGCCTAATCCTAGTGCTGATTCAACTTTTACTTCATCCATAAAGCTTTCCATTATTGTAAAACCCATTCCTGATCTTTCCATATTAGGTTTTGAGGTGTACAGCGGTCTTCGTGCTAGTTCAACATTTTCTATTCCTTTACCATTGTCAGTTATTTCTATTTCTACTGTGTTTGCAAATATTTTTGATGTGATTGTTACCTTTCCTTCATCATTATCATATCCATGGATTATGCTATTAGTAACTGCTTCTGAGACTGCTGTTTTTATATCAGATAGTTCATCTATTGTTGGATCTAGTTGTGATACAAATGCTGCAACTGTAATTCTTGCAAATGCTTCGTTGCATGTTTTACTACTAAACTCCAATTTCATTTCATTATCATATAATCCCTTCATTTTTCTCCTCCTTACATTCACTAATAGTAATAATTCTTGATACTCCACTCATATCAAATATTTTCTTCATTATTTTATTTACATTTATGATTTCTAAATTTCCACCTAGCATTTTTATGAGTTTATATCTTCCTAATACCATTCCTATTCCCGAACTGTCCATAAAAGAAATGTTACTAAAATCAAATATAACTTTTCTTGGAACATATCTCTCAATTTCATCATCCATTTTCCTCCTTATTTTATCAGCTGTATGCTGATCAATTTCTTCTGTTAGTTTTAAAGTTAATAGCTTGTTTTCTTTAATATAATCAGTAATCACATTTTTCCCTCCTTTGTACTTAGACTTTAAATTGGTCTAAAAAAATAAGCTATACATAGTATAGTTTATTTTTCCAATTATTTCCATAGGTAATTTTGTCATATTTTAAGAACTTTTCGACATTTTTCTTAATATTTATTTCATCTTACTTAATCTTAAATTTATATCTTCAAGCATTGATGTGTACTTTTGCAATTTTTCTTTTTCTTCATTTATTTTCAATTCTGGGGCTTTGGATAAAAATCCTTGATTATTTAAAATACCTTGGCTTCTTTTTACTTCTAATTCCATTTTAATTTTTTCATTATTTAACCTTTGTTTTTCTTCTTCAATATCTACAAGTTCGCTAAATGGCATATATAAGTTTAGTCCGTTTCCAGTTATTTGAACTGCGTTTTCCTCAATACCATTCATATTATTTTGTACTTTTAAAGATTTTCCATAGGCTAATTTATTTATGAATCCTTCTGCACTCTGTAATTCTTTTTCATATTTATTTGTTACAAATATTAGGTCTACTTTTTTACTTGGGTGTACATTCATATTTGTTCTAATATTTCTAACTTGCATTATTACTGCTTTTATATTTTCCACAAATTCAATTTCATCTTCATAATTTTCCTTAACTTTTTCTGGCCATTTTGAGAGCATAATATCTTTGTCATCATATTTTGTTAAGTTTGAATATATTGCCGATGTTATAAATGGCATAAATGGATGTAATAGTTTTAAAAGTGTGCGCATTGAATAATCTAAAACGTAAGACACTGAAACTTTATCATCTTCATTTGCACTATTTAGCCTTGTTTTTGCCATTTCTATATACCAGTCACAAAACTCATCCCATATAAATGTATATAGTTTATCTACTGCTATTCCTAAATCATAGTTGTTTATATTTTCTTTTATTTCATCTATTAGTTTATTTATTTTTCCAATTATCCACTTGTCTTCAACTTTTAGGCTATTTGGATTTTTACTATATTCTATAATCTTTTCATCTGATGATGCATTCATCGTTACAAATTTTGCTGCATTCCAAATTTTATTTGCGAAGTTTGATGCTTGATCTAATTTTTCTGGCATATATTTTATGTCGTTTCCCATTGTTGTTCCTGATAATAAAGAAAATCTTAGTGAATCAGCTCCATATTTTTCAACGATTTCAAGTGGGTCAATTCCATTACCTAAACTCTTTGACATTTTTCTTCCTTGGCTATCACGTACTAATCCATGAATTATTACGTCTTTAAATGGCTTCTTTTTTGTCGCATAGTATGCTGAGAAAACCATTCTTACAACCCAGAAGAAAATTATATCATACGCCGTTACTAGTGCATCTGTTGGATAGAATGTTTTTAAATCTTCTGAATCTAGATTTGGCCATCCCATTGTTGAAAATGGCCACAGTGCAGAACTAAACCATGTGTCCAAAGTATCTTGGTCTTGATAAATGTGTGTACTTCCGCACTTTTCACATTTTATCGGATTTTCTTCTGAGACTGTTATATGATTACATTCCTCACAATAATATGCTGGTATTCTATGTCCCCACCATAATTGTCTTGATATACACCAGTCTTGAATATTCTCTAACCAGTTGAAATATGTTTTTTCGTATTTTTTTGGTACAAATCTTACTTCTCCATCTTTAACTGCTTCTATTGCTGGTTTTGCTAATTCTTTCATTGATACAAACCATTGCTCTGATATTCTAGGTTCTACTATTCCATGACATCTATAACATGTTCCAACATTATGAGAGTAATCTTCTATCGATACAAGAGCACCTATTTTTTTTAGTTTTTCAACTATTTTTTCTCGTGCATCTATAGCCTTCATTCCTTCAAATTCCGGTACTAAATTTCCCATAATAGAATTATCATCAAATACTTCTATTATATCTAAGTTATTTCGTAATCCTGCTTGGTAATCATTTGGGTCATGTGCTGGCGTTATTTTTACACATCCCGTTCCAAATTCTATATCAACAAAGTCATCTGCTATTATTGGTATTTCTCTGTTTACTATTGGTACAATGCATTTCTTTCCTACTAATTCTTTATATCTTTCATCTCTTGGATTTACTGCAATTGCAGTATCTCCTAACATTGTTTCCGGTCTTGTTGTTGCAACTTCTACATATCTTATTTTTTGCATTAAATTTGAAGTTTCCGGCTTATCCTCAATTATTTTATATCTTAAGTGCCATAAGTGTGATGGTTTTTCTTCATATTCAACTTCAGCATCTGATATTGAAGTATGACATGTTGGACACCAGTTTATCATCCTTTTTCCTCTATATATTAAACCATCATTATATAAATTTATAAATTCTTTTACTACTGCTTTTGATAAACCATCATCCATTGTGAATCTAGCTCTACTCCAGTCACAAGAACATCCTATTTTTCTTTGTTGCTTTTGAATTGTATCACCATATAATTTTGTCCACTCCCATGCTCTATCTAGAAATCCATCTCTTCCAACGTCTTTTTTTGTTAGTCCTTCTTTTTTCATCTTTTCTACTACTTTTACTTCTGTTGCAATAGCAGCATGGTCTGTTCCTGGAACCCATAGTGTGTTAAATCCTTGCATTCTTTTTGCTCTAATTAGTACATCTTGAATTGTGCCATCAAGGGCATGTCCCATATGTAGTTTTCCAGTAACATTTGGAGGTGGCATAACTATCGAATATGATGGATGAGATTTGTCCATGCTTGGCTTAAAATATCCACCTTTCTCCCACTTTTCATACAATTTATCTTCAAAATCTTTTGGATTATATTTGTTTTCAATCTTTTTCATTTTCTCTAATGTCCTTTCAAATACATACAATAATATGCTTTAAATTTTTACTACTATTGCTATAATAAAACCACAAAAAATTGCTAGAGCAAATCCTAATAATTTTAGAATTATTGTGATCTTATTTTGATCTTGTTTGCTAAAATATTCACTTGATATTTTTCTTGCATCATATATAAGGGTTACTCCTATTGCAATGATTAGTAATAAAATTATTTTCATTTTTACATCCTTTATTATTTTATTTATGCCTTCATTTGTACAAATTTATATAATTTTATCTTAGATATTTTAAAAATTATTACCTTAATTAAAGAATTCTACCGAAAATTTATTTTCAAATTCTTCTCCCGGTTGTAATATTATCATATCCGGTTTTTTTACAAATATATTAGAACTATTGACTCTATCTGCTGTTGACATCCATGGTTCTAAACATATAAATGGTGCTCCTTGCTTAGACCAAATTCCAATATAAGGCCATCCTTCAAAGTTCATTTTTAATACCGTTTTTCTGGTTCTTATGTTTTTCAAGCTAATTTTTTTATTCTGTATTCCTTTTATAATTAGGGCATCGTTGTCAAAAGTATGTTCGTTTAACGATATTCTTTTTCCACCTTCTAATATGTTTTTTGCATATTCTGTACCAACTAATCCATCTACCAAATATAAGAAATGTGCTTTATCTTCTTCTTCTTCAAATTCAAGATAGTAATTACCTCTTTTTAAATCGTCTGGATCTATTTTGAATGCAGGGTGTCCCCCTATTCCAAATGGCATGTTGTTATTACCTGAATTTATTACTTTATACATAAATATTAGTTTGTTGTCTTCTTGTCTATATGTATTATATAGTTCAAATTCAAATGGATATCTAGCCATTGTATATTTATTGCTTCTTAATACATACGAATGGAAATTATCTAATTTAGTTACAGGCTCAAATTCCATATCTCTTGCGAATCCATGTTGTGACATTTCAAAAGTTCTTCCATTTATTATTGTCTGATTTCTTTTTAATTTTCCCACTATTGGAAACAATATTGGTGCATGCCTTTTCCAGTATACTCTTCCGTTTTCGTCTCTTGCTTCTTCTCCTTGGTGTATTTTTTCTATTCCATCTAATTTGAAACTTAATAGTTCTCCTCCAAAACTAGATGTGGTCATAAGAGCTCCCATATTTATCTTTCCCTTCTAATTATATAGGTTATATTATATTATTTTATTGGCAAAAGGTCAATATTTATGCGAAATTTCAGTCAAAAAATAAAAATACTTCTTATTTGAAGTATCTTTATTAAAAATTATTTTTTTATTGATAATATTTTGAATTTTGCAGTTCCGCCATTTGGTAATATTGCTTCTACTATTTGGTTCTTTTTTGCTCCTAATAAAGCTGATCCAATTGGTGATTCATTTGATATTTTGTTTTGTGCTAAATCAACTTCTGTAGAACCTACGATTGTGTATGTCATATCTTCATCAAAGTCCATATCATGTACATCTACAATATTTCCAACTTGAACAGTTTTTGTATCTATTTCTGTTTCGTCTATGATTTTGGCATGTCTTAGTTTATTTTCTAGCTCAACGATTTTACTTTCATTGGCTTCTTGTGCAGATTTAGCTTCATCATATTCTGAATTTTCAGACAAATCTCCGTAACCAAGTGCTACCTTTATTCTTCCTGCTATTTCTGTTCTTTCCGTTGTTTTTAAATACTCTAATTGCTTTTCTAATTTATCAAATCCCTCTTGCGTTAGTAGTACTTCTTCATTTTCCATTTTTATCCCTCCCTGTGCTAATGCATAAAATTGTATTTTTCAATTTATATATCTTAATGCAAAGTTGATAATTTGTCAATATTTTTTATAAATTTTGTTACAATTTTTTTATTTTGATTGCATATCTTTCGAACAGTATTTTTTCTCTAATCATTTTTCTTTTCTGTCCTGCCTATTTTGGCTAACTCTGAAATATCTATTTTTCTTTTGCCATATAATTCTGTTATATAAAATCTGTTATTTCTAATATATTCCCTTACATCTTCAAACTTTTCTAGTTTTATCATCTCCGCTTCTAAAAGCTCATTTCTGTTAAAATTCTCAAATTCACTAAATATTCTCATTATTTTATTTGTGTCTATTTTAATTTTTCTAATATATATTCCATTAAATCCTGTTGGTATTTGAAATTTATTAGTTAGGTCTATTATTATCATATTTCGGTTTATATTATATTCTTTTAAATTTTCAAAATCCAAGTTTATAACTATATTAGCATTTTTTAATGTTTTTCTTTTATTATTTAGTACAGCAATATATTCACCTTTTTCTTCAAGTTTTTCTTCTAATTTTCTATAATTTTCATTGTTAGAAACAATATTTACTACCTTTACTCTGTTAATAAATTCATAAATAATTGTAAGATTTTCATTATTATATTTGTTTGTGCAAATATATATTTCATCATTTCTTAATTTTATTTTTTTAAAGCAATACTCTACTACTTCAGGAAGCATATATTTTAGTAAATATCTTCCTTCTAATTTAGGATATTCTAAATCGATCTTTTCTGTTAAAGCATAATCTATTTTATCATTCTCCAACACTTTTATAATCTTTTTCTTGGATTTTTCTTTTGCATTACACATATAATATATTTCTTTGTTATCTATATCATTCCATACTTTATTCATTTTATTTTTTACGTTATATTTTATTTTACTAATTATATTTTCATTTGTAGGCTTATCCAATTTTATATAAGCTATCTTCAAAATAAATCACCCGTATATATAATATTCGGATGATTTGTTTTTATTCCTAATTTGTTGTTTCTACTTTTAATTTATCCTTTGCTATGTTCCAAACTTCACTATTTTCTCTACCAAGTTCCCAAAATCCTGCTCCTGCTAAATTATATGTGTTTACTAAGTCTAGTTTTACTGCAATAGAGTCTTCATCTTCTATCCACATTTTATACGTTACATCGTTTCCATTTACTTTAGATGTATATTCTATATAATTTTGCTTTGTATTTTCATCCCATTTTTTTGTGACCCCTGATGGTATTTCCACTTTATTCATGTTTACTACTTTACTACTTACTCGTCCATTTTGCTGTGTCCATAGTCTAGTATAAAATGGCATTGCCAATATTACCTTTTTTGAATCAATTCCTTCTTGTCCCAGAAATTTTTTGATATTTAGCTCTTGCCAATCGGCACCTGCAACAGTTCCTGCTTCTTTTGATGATGCAGTGTGTTCATCGTATCCTATAAATACTATATAATCTGCTACTTTCCCTATTGTATTTCTATCGTAACATAAAGACCATGTGTCTGACCCATCAGGTGCAGTTACATCTACGCATATCTTTTTGCCTATTTCTGCTAATCTAGGTGCTAATTCTATTATAAATCTTGAATACTTGTCCTTATCTTCTTTATACATATTTTCGAAGTCTATATTTATACCGTCAACATCTGTTTCTGATAATGCTTTTACTATATTATCTATTAGATTGGCTCTATATTCAAAGTTGGACATCATTTTAGAAACTGCGTCTAAGTTATTAAGCATGCTGTTTGATATAGTTGGCCATATTTTATAATTATTTGAATGGGCCCATTCAATATATTTTTCTCCAGAATTTCCTATGTTGCTTACTAATGTTCCATCTGATTTTAGTTCATAAAACGATGGTGATACAATATTTATTCCCCCTATTTTTTCTGTTCTAGATGGTGCTACAGTGTACATATTATAATAATCCCATGCCAGGCTAACTTTCCCAGCTATTTTTTCTTCTTCTAAGTTTTCTCTTACTACATTTTCATTTAATAAATCTGACTTTTTTACATATCCCATATTCCCGCTTTGTGTTCGTATTCGTACCCATCCGTTTTTTTCAATAGACTTGTTTTCATTTTGGCTTTGAAGTATTGTTACAGTTTCTCCTCTTTCTATTGTTTCTATTGTTTTTGATAAAAATGTTGTTTTATATTTAACATTTAGCTTTTTTGAAGCTATTGCTTCAACCTTTTTTCTATTTAATGAATCTATTATCACGGTATTTGTTTTGTCTTGATAATTTATTTCATAATTGTAAACTTCGTTTAAATCACTAATTGGTATATATGTAGTATTGTTTTCTACTATTATTGGATTTTTTATTTCAATATATGAGCCATTTATATACATTTTGCCTTGATTTATATCTTTTGGGATTGCTACTGTTTTTGTGTTTGATGTTGTTATAATTTTATTGTTTTCTTCTACTATATACTCATCAAAGAAGTTTTTTATGTCCTCTTCAGATAGATAAATTGTATCATCTTTTATTTTCAATTTTGATTTTAAAGTATTTGTTACATTGTTATTATTTATTATTAGTTTTGTTTCTTCTATTTTAGCTTCCTTAACATAGTTTGGAGCTATTTTTATTAAAAATATTATTGCAATTAAAGAAACTATTATTATAATTGTTCTTTTTATTGCATGTGATATTTTAATTTTTGATATTTTTTGACTCATTTATACATTTTCCCCCTTGTATAAATAATATATCATAAATATTTAATTTAGTGAAGTAATTTTTTTATTTTAATCAAATTTAATTGAGTTCTACTCTAGTAACCTAAATTTATTGATTTACATATACTATATAAAGGAGGTAATTATGTGTAGAATACTAAAGAAACTACTAGCGACATGCCTTATAGGATTTGGGTTAGGAGTTTTACTTGTTATATTACTTCCACTTTCAGGTTGGCTATTTATTATAGGCTTAACAGTAGTCATTGCAGGTTTAATTTGCCTATGTCAGAAATAAAAGGAGGTTTTATATGACAGTTGTTGTAAAAAAGGTACCAAAATGGTTAAGAGGATTCGTAAAATTAATTTTTGGAGTTAAAAATTAGATATTACATACTGAGTTTAGCTTCATAATTAGTATTCTTGAAAAAACAAAAACATCAACTATTTTTTAGTTGATGTTTTATATTACATATTTTCTGCTTTTGCTGAGCGTAAGCACTTTGAGCATACAGTCATTTTTTTATTTTCTCCGTTAACCTTGATTCTTACAGTTCTTAGGTTTGGTTTCCATGTTCTTGTAGCTCTTCTACTTACGTGTGAACGAGCTATACTAATTCTATTTCCAGTTGCTATTGCTTTTCCGCATAATTCACATTTTGCCATTTTTATGCACCTCCTATGCTTAATTTAATCGACTATGTTTTATGATACCATAAATTTAAAATAATTTCAAGTGTTTTGCTTAATTTATTTTCTCATTTACTCTTTTTTTATTTATTATCATGTTTTTTCTAATATTTTTTAAATTTTATGCATCTTTATGTATTTCATTTTTGTTGCTAATCCACCTCTTATATGCCTTTCTGCTTTATTCTCATCTAACACTTTTCTTACTTGTAATGCTAATGAATTATCTATTTCCATTAGTCTTTCAGTAACATCTTTGTGTACTGTACTTTTGCTAACGCCAAATTTCTTAGCAGCACCTCTTACTGTATCTTTTGAATCTATAATATAGTGTGCAAGCATTATTGCACGTTCTTCTAATAAGTCACTTTTCATTGAAATCCCCCCATGTAAATACTTTTGCTAAATTGTATTCACACGATTAGATTATTAGAACGCTTATGTTTATATCTTTATAGTAATACATATCTATACTTCGAAATATGTATTACTATAAAAATAAAAAAGACCCTCTAATAAATTAGAAGGTCTTTATATTATTAGTGGTTGTTTCTTTGATTTTTTCTAGCTTTTCTGCATTCTGGGCATCTTACAGGTGCATTTTCAAATCCCTTTGATGCATAGAATTCTTGTTCTCCAGCTGTCCAAACAAATTCTTTTCCACAATCTTTACATGTTAATGTTTTATCTTCGTACATAACTATTCCTCCTTTTTACAAATTCATTTAATAATTTTTGACACATTGATCCTTTGTAATTAGGGAAATAGTCTACTTAATATTAAATTATGTATTTATCTTATCACATTATTTAATAAATTGCAAGCAAATATTGGAAAGTTTTTTTATTATTTTTTAAAAAATTTATCATTGTTTGCTTTTATGCCTTTTATATGCTATAATTACACTATGTACTTTGAAAATATTATAAAAAGAGGTGCTTTAATGAAAAATCATATTAGATCTCGGGAAGAAATTGAATTGGATTACAAAAAGTGGTTTAAGCTTGTTCAAACCGACAAGAGTATCTTTTCTTGGAGTATGCTTGCGCAAAAGCTAGGTGTTTCAAGAACCAAAGTTATTACAAGTTTTAATTATCATCCTTATGCAAAAAAAATCTGTGAAGATATTTTTTCAGAGAGACTTGAAGAAGCAATTATAATTGTTGATGATACTGTTCTCATGGAAAACTATGACGAACTTCTTAGTTATCATTTGCTTGTTCCTAGTCCAGTATTTCGGAAAATTAAATTTTCTATGGTTGATGCAAATGCAACAGCCGGAAAACTTTTTAAGCTTATCACCACTCTAAGAACTACATGCAAAGAGTATGATCCTTCTTTGAAGAAAAAGGTTAAAAAGGACTGTTGGTGGGCAAAAATCGAAAATGTTGATTTGGAAGAGTTACCAATAGAGCCTTCATTCAACATCACTGCTTCTCAGCGAAGTGTTATCAATTTAGCTTTATATCATATGCAATTTGGTGACAATGTTTTGGTTTTTACAAGTAGCTATAAGTTAATGAAAATTATGAAACTTCAGTGTGACTCTTCTTTGCCTTACAACAAGCAGATTCATATTCATTTCAAGTTTTATCCCCCTCGCTCCTCTTTTTCCTAGTATTGCTAATTTGTAATTCTAGGATTACAAAACTTCCCCATTTGCAGTGCAGATGGAGAAGTTTTTTATTTGCTTTTTTTCTTTTTTACTGAATATCCAAACTTTCCTAACTTTTTTCCTAATAGATAATACCCTCCATTGGCGTATGCCATTAGATTACATTTCGAAATATTAAATGCTCCTTTTGAATCTATATACTTTTCATCTGCATCAATAGACATTACTTTTGCCATAAACATTGTATGACTTCCTAAATCTATGATTTTTTCAACTTTGCATTCTATTGATACTGGGCTTTCTTTAATTAGTGGGCACTTAACAAAATTAGCCTTTTCCTTATTTAGGTGCATCTCCTTGAACTTATCCACATCTTTTCCACTTTTTACACCACACCAGTCTGTTGCAAACGCCAATTTATCGGTAGTTAAATTTATTACAAATTCTTTACTTTCCTTTATGATTTTATAAGAATGTCTTGATTGCCTTACTGAAATATACACCATTGCTGGATCAGTATTTAAAATTCCTGTCCATGCAACAGTTATTATATTTGAGTTTTCCATATCTCCACAACTTACCATCACTGCTGGTATAGGATATTCAAAGGTTCCCGGTTTCCACATTATTTTACTCATTTTTATTTCCTCCATTTTTTATAATTATTTTTATTCTAAAATATTTTTTACTTTTTTTACAACATAATGGCTTCCCCCAATATCTTTAACATTCTGTACCATACTGATAATTAAGGTTTCATTATCATCAAATACATCAAACCACCCAATCTCTGTTCCATTTTCGTCGCTTTGGTCTTTTTTTATTTCAGCAGTTCCTGTTTTACCAGCTATTTGCTTTCCGTCTATTTTAGCATCTTTAGCAGTGCCTTTTTCTACTACTTGAATCAAATCATTTTTTATTACATTTGCAATTTCGCTTGATATAGCATTTTGCTTTATATATTTAGTAGTTTTATATTCTAAGCATGGCTGTACCATATTCCCTCCATTTGCAAATGCTGAATATATACTTGCCATAAGAATTGGATTAACAAGCATTTGATTTTGTCCATATCCACTATTTGCAATCGCTGATCTACTATCCATTTTTCCATAAGTTGATTTAGTTATTTCTTGTACAAATTCTATTTTTTGATTAAATCCTAAGTTGTCAAGTCCTTTTTCTAATTTTTCTTTTCCAATTTTTAATGCTCCCTTAGCAAAATAAATATTATCTGAATATACCAATGCGTTTTCTAGATTAGCATCCCCCTCGTATGTTTCAAGCGTTGTAACATATAAATCCTTCCAGCTTGAATCTTCTTGCCATTTAGTTCCGCTTCTTCCAAAGTTTTCTTCAGGAGTAAAACTATTGTTTTGAAGTCCTATTGCTCCTACTATTGGCTTTAACGATGAGCCTGGTGCATACGTTGCTAGATATCTATTGTACATAGGTTTTGCTTCATCTTTTTGAATTTCATCCCATTCTTCATTAGTAATTCCTAATGAGAATTTATTAGCATCATAAGAAGGAGTGCTTACTAATGCAAGGATTTCTCCCGTATTATAATTTATTGAAACCGTTGCTCCTTGATTTTCTTTAAACTGTTCATATATTTTCTTTTGCAAATTTACATCTATTGTTAATTTTATATCATCTCCATTTTTTACATCCAATTTTTGAATTGTTTTTATTTTTTTGCTATCTTTTTCTATGTATATTTCTTTTCCGTCGGTTCCCTTTAGCCTTTCATTATACACATATTCAAGCCCTGCTTTTCCTTCTCCATCTTGAATGTAGCCAGTCATTATTGACGTTATTTCTTTGTAAGGATACACCCTTGCTGGTGCATCTGTTATCAAAACTCCTTTTATTTTTAATAATTCATTTTTTGTTTCTTGATATTCCTTTGATAATTTTCTTAATGGTACAAAAGTATCTTCTTTAACATATGTTTCTTTTATACTTGAATTTATTGTATCCTCATTTATCTGCAATAATTCTGATAATCTCTTTAAATCTGTTGTTTCGTTCATTTTTCCCGGAACTACCCCAACTAAATATACTGTTCCATCTTTTGCTATTGATACTCCGTTTCTATCAAATAAGGTTCCTCTTGTACTTGCTATATTGGTTACTCTTATTTTTTCGTTATCATCTAATTCAGGAAATATCATATTTGAATTCCACTGAATTTTGTAACTATTATTTTCATACTTCATTTTTGCGTTATTTAAGAATGTTATATCTCCTGCAATGCTTTTCATTGAATTTGTGTACGTAATATTCGTATCTTTATTGTTTCTTTCCTTGCTCGAATTAGTTGCAACAGTGATTTTTATGTCTTTTGCTTCTATTCCTTCATAAATATTTTTAACTCTGCTTACAAATTCTTCTTTAGATAAATCTGATATTACCAATTCATACATCTTATCATATTCTTTATTATTTAGATACTCAAAGTATTGCTTTAAAGCAATTGATGGCTCTGTTCTATTTATATAAAAATAAACACCTACAATGAATCCTATTATTAAAATAAATAATGGAACTATTATAAGTAATTTGCTTGTTTTTTCTTCCTTAATATTCTTTTTGCTGTTTTTTCTTTTATTATTTTTATTGGTCTTATTAGTATTTAATTCATTTGGGCTTTCTTTCTTTCCCATGAGATTTCCTCTTTTCTTTGAGATTTTATAATTTGTTATATACTTTATTGTTTAGTCTGCTTGTAAATCATTTTTATTATAACATAATAAAAACTTTTGTAAAATATATTTTAAAATTTTTTTCATATCTATTGTAAAATTTTTTATTTTGAAATAATATATATTAAATAAATTTTAAAAAGGAGGAATTTTTTATGGAGTTTAAACAATGGAATGGCTTTAATAAATCAGGAGAATGGACTAAAGAAATTGATACTCGCAGTTTTATTCAAGAAAACTATACTCCTTATGAAGGAGATGAAAGTTTTTTATCTGGAGCTACTAAGAAAAGCTTGGATTTATTAAGCAAAATTCAAGAATTATATAAAAAAGAAATTGAAAAAGGAGTTTTAGATGTTGATACTAAAACTCCATCTAGCATTGATGCTTATAACCCAGGATATGTTGATAAAGATTTAGAAACTATTGTTGGGCTTCAAACGGACGCTCCTTTAAAAAGAGCTATTATGCCTAATGGTGGAATTAGAATAGTTGAAAAATCGTGTGAGGCATACGGTTACAATGTTGACCCTGAAACAGCTTATATATATCATAATTTAAGAAAAACTCATAATGATGGTGTATTTGAAGCTTATACTCCAGATATTAGATTAGCCAGATCTGCTCACCTTTTGACTGGACTTCCTGATGGATATGGTCGTGGAAGAATTATTGGAGATTACAG
Organism: uncultured Clostridium sp.; assembly: GCA_964507565.1. Taxonomy (GTDB): domain Bacteria; phylum Bacillota; class Clostridia; order TANB77; family CAG-508; genus CAG-793. The sequence continues at coordinate 44,243 of CAZDPV010000001.1, read as the reverse complement.
AAGAGTTGCACTTTATGGTGTTGATGCTTTAATTTCCGAAAAGCAAGATGAGCTTAATATTCTTGATACAGATGAGTTTACTTTAGAAATTGTACGAGATAGAGAAGAAATTTCTGACCAAATTTCAGCTTTAAAGGCACTAAAGTCAATGGCTTTAAAATATGGCTTTGATATTTCAATTCCCGCTTCAAATGCTAAAGAGGCTTTCCAATGGACCTATTTTGGATATCTTGGTGCTGTTAAGGATCAAAATGGTGCTGCCATGTCACTCGGAAGAGTTACAACTTTCTTGGATATTTATGTTGAAAGAGATTTAAAGAATAATACTTTGACAGAAGAAATTGCTCAAGAGTTAATGGATCAATTTGTTTTGAAGTTAAGAATGGTTAGATTCTTGCGTGCACCAGAATACAATGCCTTATTTAGTGGTGACCCTGTTTGGGTTACTGAAAGTATTGGCGGAATGGGAGTTGATGGAAGGACTTTAGTTACTAAAAATTCATTTAGAATGTTACACACATTAGAAAATTTAGGACCCGCTCCAGAACCAAATATTACTGTTTTATGGTCTACAAGATTACCTATATCTTTTAAAAAATATTGTTCAAAAATATCAATAGAAACATCTTCTATTCAATATGAAAATGATGATTTAATGAGAGTTACACTTGGAGATGACTATGGAATAGCCTGCTGTGTTTCTGCTATGAAAATTGGAAAACAGATGCAATTTTTTGGTGCAAGAGCTAATTTAGCAAAAGCATTACTTTATGCAATAAATGGTGGTGTTGATGAGCTTACTGGAAAACAGGTTGCTCCTAAATTTCAACCAATAAAAAGTGAATACCTTGATTACAATGAAGTTATGGAAAAATATGATCAAATGATGGATTATGTTGCTAAAATATATATTAAGGCTCTAAATGCTATACATTATATGCACGATAAATACTCTTATGAAGCACTAGAAATGGCTTTACATGATAGAAATGTTTATAGGACTATGGCATGTGGCATTGCTGGATTTTCTGTTGTTGCTGATTCCCTATCTGCTATAAAATATGCTAAAGTTAAGGTAATTCGCAATGAACTAGGTTTAGCTGTGGACTATAAAGTTGAAGGTGATTATCCAAAATACGGAAATGATGATGACAGAGTTGATGAAATTGCTACTCTTTTGGTTAAAACTTTTATGAAAAAATTAGAGAGACATCAAATTTATAGAGGTGCTACTCCTACATTATCAATATTAACTATTACTTCAAATGTTGTTTATGGTAAAAATACAGGTGCTACTCCTGATGGAAGAGCTTCTCATGCTCCATTTGCTCCGGGAGCAAATCCATTACATGGTAGAGATACTAACGGTGCTTTATCTTCTATGAATTCTGTTGCTAAGCTTCCTTATGAGTATGCTTCAGATGGTATTTCATATACATTTGCGATTACCCCTGGTACATTAGGACATAATATTCAAACTCAAGAGAATAACCTTGTTAGTATGCTTGATGGATATTTTATGCAAACTGGTCATCATATAAATGTAAATGTTTTTGATAGATCTTTACTTGTTGATGCTATGAATCATCCTGAGAAATATCCTAATTTAACAATTCGTGTTTCTGGTTATGCTGTAAATTTTGTTAAATTAACCCGTGAGCAACAAGAAGAAGTAATTGCAAGGACAATTCAAGAAAAAATGTAAAGTTTTAAATGGTTTATGGGTTTTCCTTTAAAAACCTAAATTTATTTTATAAGGAATTGCTTATGGTAAAGGGAAGAATTCATTCTTTTGAAAGCTTCGGTGCTGTTGATGGTCCTGGAATAAGATTTATAGTTTTTATGCAAGGCTGTGCCTTAAAATGTAAATATTGTCAGAATAGGGATACTTGGAACATAAATAGTGGAATCGAATATAGTGCAGATGAAGTTTTGAAAAAGGCTTTAAGATACAAAAATTATATGGTATCTTCTAATGGTGGAGTTACAATCAGTGGTGGAGAGCCTTTGCTTCAAGTTGATTTTCTAATAGAGTTATTTACTAAGTTACACGAACATAATATTTCAACTTGTATAGATACTTCTGGAATGTTTGCACTTACTGATAAAATAAAAAAGCTTATTGCCTTAACTGATATCTTTTTGTTAGATATTAAATGTATAAATGATTCAACTTGTAAGTGGCTAACGGGTTCTTCAAATGAATTTGAATTAAAATTTGCTGAGTATCTAAGTTCTGAAAATAAGAGAATTTGGATTCGTCAGGTACTTGTTCCAACAGTAACAGATAGAAAAGAGGATTTGCTTAATTTAAAGAAATTCTTGTCTTGCCTTAATATTGAAAAATTCGAATTTCTTCCCTATCATGATTTCGGAAGAACAAAATGGGAAGGTCTTGGAGTTAAATATGAGCTAGATAATATTCCCATTGCAACGCATAAGGATTTAGAAAAAGCTTATTCATACTTTTTGCCATCTATTTAATATTGCTAGTCTTTTTCCATTTAAAAAATTGAACTCTTAATTTTAAGAGTTCAATTTTAATTTTGTATTTTATACTTTTCTTCCTATTTTTTTAGTTGCAAATGTAATAAAGTAAATTATTCCTGAGATAATTACAATCATAGGTCCTGTTGGTATATTTGCATAGTATGATATAATAAGTCCTGAAATTCCAGAAAACAACGCAAATACAATAGAAAATGTATGATAGCTTCTCATGTTTTTTGCAATATTTCTGCTAGATGCTGCAGGTAAAATCATCATTGAATTTATTAGCAAAATTCCGACCCATCTAATGGAAATCATAACCATTATAGCAATTGTAATTGCAAATACATTGTCTATTAGTTTTACATTTATTCCTTTACTCTTTGCAAGCATTGGATTTATACTAACTGCATTTAATTTATTAAATAATACGTTCCAAAAAAGTAATACAAGAATAAAGGCTATTGCTAAGTAAATTATTTCATTAAATGATATACTTAATATATCTCCAACTAAATAGCTTGAGTATTTATTGAAACTTCCTGTTTGTGCTAGTATAGCTAGTCCTAATGCTATTGCTATTGATGAGAATACACTAATTATAGTATCTGCTCCGTATGTTGTTTTATTTTTTATCAAGTTTAATAATATTGCAAATAATATTGCAAATAATATCATAGATAAGTTCATATTACTTATTCCAAGAAGCATTCCTATTGCAATTCCGGTTAATGCAGAATGTCCTAATGCATCTGAAAAGAATGCCATTTTATTATTAACAATCATTGTTCCTAATATAGCGAATATTGGTGAAACTAATAGTATAGCAATTAGTGCATTTTTCATAAAAGCATATTGCATAAAATCAAATGGTAATATGATTTCTATTATTTTATATATTGCTTCCATACTTCTCCTTTTATTTAATTAAACCTTTCCTTAAATTCCTGACTTTCAAACACTTCTTCTGCTGTTCCTTGTTTTACAATTTTTTTATCTAATAAGATTACTTTATCTGCAAATTTTCTTACTAAGTCTAGGTCATGAGATACTAGTATAATTGACATATCGTATTTGTCTTTTAATTCTGATAGTATTTGATAAAAGTCTCTCGTTCCATTTCTATCTACTCCAGAAACAGGCTCATCTAAAATTAGTAAGTTTGGTATAGGTGTGGTAGCTATTGATAATAATATTCTTTGTAATTCTCCACCTGATAGGTTTCCTACTTGCTTGTCTATTAGTTCTTCTGCTCCAAACTTTTTTAAGTTTTCTTTAATTTGCTGATAAACCTTTTTATCTTTTTTAAAACATACTGGTTTATTAGAAATATATGATGCGAACATATCATATACACTTGTTGGCATATTTCTTTCTATATTTAGACTTTGTGGAACATATCCTATTTTTATTTTTTTATTTTTATTTTCTTTTAAATCTAAAAATTCAACTTTCCCATTGTGTGGTATTTCGTTAAGAATTGACTTAAGCAATGTTGATTTTCCTGCTCCGTTTCTTCCGATTAACATTGTAAGTTCACCACAGTGTATGTTGAATGTTACATTCTCTATTATTTGTTCATTATCAATTTTTACTGAAATATTTTCTATTTTAGTACAATGTAGTCCACATGCTTCCATATTCTTATTATTGCATAATAATTTTATGCTTACCTTTCTTCCGAAATTTACATATATCTTTTTTATTAAAACCTATTCTATTTTTGATAATATATCAAAATTGTAATTCATTGCTTCTAAATATGCTTCTTTTTTAACTTCTCCATTCATTTCTGAATCTAATCTGTATATAGATGCTCCTGTTTCGTTTGCAAGAGTCTGAGCAGTTTTTGAGTCATCATCTTTATCTATAAATATCATTTTAATATTTTCATTTTTCATTTTGGTTATTATTTCTTTTATTTTCTCAGCTGACAACGCACTTTGCTCATGGTCTGTTTCAATAAGAGTTTCCTCTATTTTGCAATCTCTTATTAAGTACTCTAATGACTCATTTAAGCATATTGCTTTCTTTCCTGATAATTTTGTTAAACTTTTATATTTTGAATTTATAGAATCTAATTTCTCGATATATTCTTGCGAATTTTTTTCATAAATATCTGCATTTTCTTCATTTAGTGTTTTTAAAGAATTTGTTATAGTTTTAATTTCCGAAATATAATTGTTTATACTAAGCCATATATGAGAGTTTGATTCTCCCTCATCATCTATAATAAAATCAGAGATATTATCTGCTCCACTAACTATTTTTATGTCTTTATAAGAATCTATTACCTTTTGAGAAAAGTTTTCTAGTCCTCCACCATTTTGAATAAATACATCAGCTTTTTCAAACTTTTTTAGGTCATTTGTGTTTAGTGTATAATCATGTATACAGCCGTTTAATTTTTCCGCCATATTGCTTGTTTCCACATTTTTTGCACCATCTGTTATATTTAGTGTCATTATATATAGTGGATAAAAAGATGTCAATATTTTATAATTTTTATTAGTTTCACCTATTTTTTTGCTATTGGTTCTAATAATATTTGTAAGAAATACCCCTAATAGTACAAGTAAAATAATTGAGACAATAATTAAATTTTTTTTATTTTTCATTTTTTATTTATATTAACATAGGGCTTAATCTATTTTTGCCCGTCTTTAATATATCCTCCCTTTTATTATAGTTTTTATTTTTTCATAAATAAATTTATATTTATAATTTATATACGCATAAATTTGTTTATATATTTAAAATAAAGCTAGAACTTGAAAATCTCTCTTAGTTCTAGCTTTATAAAGATTAGTCTTGTGAATATGGTAGCATTGCAATATGTCTGCATCTGTTAACTGCTGTAGTTATATCTCTTTGATGCATTGCACATGCTCCTGTTGTTCTTCTTGGAAGAATTTTTCCTCTTTCATTGACAAATTTTTTCAATTGATCTGGATTTTTATAATCTAGAACTAAATTTTTATCTGCACATAGAGGACATACTTTTTTTCTCATTTTTCTTACTTTGAAGTCATCGTCATAATCTTTATTGTTGTTATTTCTTCTATTATTTTTTCTTTCTGCCATTATTTTTCCCCCCTAACTTTTAAAATTAAAATGGTAGGTCGTCTCCTGATGATACTTCAAAATCTGAAGTATTTCCACTAGGCTGAGCTCCTGCTCCAAATGTATTATCAAAATTTGCACTGTCTGATCCCTTTTTGCTATCAGCAAAATAAGTCTCTTCAGCAACAACATCTGTTGCATATCTCTTTTGACCTTGTTGGTCTTCCCAACTTCTTGTTTGTAGTCTGCCAACAACAGCTACCTGTTGACCTTTTTTAAAATATTTACTTACAAATTCACCTGTTTTTCCCCATGCAGTTATGTTTATAAAGTCTGCTGTTTGAGCATCTCCTTCTTTTGCAAATCTTCTATTTACTGCTAAAGAAAATGATGCTACAAGTGTGTTGTTTGTTTGTGTATATCTAACTTCTGGATCTCTTGTTAATCTTCCCATTAGAATTACTTTGTTCATATTAGTACCTTACCTTTCTAAAAATAAAGCCCCATTATTTTTTACTATTCTTCTACTCTAATAACGATGAATTTTATTACTTCATCTGTAATTCTGTAGTTTCTCTCTAATTCTGCGATTAGATCTGGATTTGCTTCAAAGTAGAAAGTTACATATATACCTTCTTTATTTTTCTTAACTTCATAAGCAAGTTTTCTTTTGCCCATTTCGTCTACTTTTGTAAGCTTACCATCTTTATTAATCAATTCTGTAAATTTTGCTTCTAAAGCTTTTAGCTTTTCATCATCTACAGATGGATTAATAATGATAACACTCTCGTATTTGTTCATTATTTTCACCTCCTCTTGGGTTTAGCCTACCTTTTTGGCAAGCAAGGATTTGAAAAGATACTCTTTCCAATCTTTAATATTGTAACATAAAAAGCCTCGTTTTGCAAGGCTTTTTATTATTTTTGTCTAAATTGTAATATTAAATCATATATTTTTTCACATAAGCTTACATATATTCTTTTAATTTTTTACTTCTGCTTGGATGTCTCAGTTTTCTCAGTGCCTTTGCTTCTATTTGTCTTATTCTCTCTCTTGTAACATTAAATTGCTTTCCTACTTCTTCTAAGGTTCTTGCTTTTCCATCGTCTAGTCCAAATCTAAGTCTTAAAACCTTAGCCTCTCTTGGTGTTAATGTTTCCATTACTTCATCTAATTGTTCTCTAAGCATTGTATATGATGCTGCATCTTGTGGTGATGGTGAATCATCATCTTGTATAAAGTCCCCTAAATGGCTATCATCTTCCTCTCCTATTGGGGTTTCTAGTGATACTGGATCCTGTGCTATTTTTTGTATTTCTAATACTTTTTCTACTGAAACTTCCATTTCTTCTGCAATCTCTTCTGGAGTAGGTTCTCTACCATTTACTTGTAAAAGATGTCTTGATGTACGTATTAGTTTATTTATTGTTTCAACCATGTGTACTGGAATTCTTATGGTTCTTGCCTGATCGGCAATAGCTCTAGTAATAGCTTGTCTAATCCACCATGTTGCATACGTACTAAATTTGTATCCTTTAGTATAGTCGAATTTCTCAACTGCTTTTATTAGTCCCATATTTCCTTCTTGTATTAAGTCTAATAATAACATTCCTCTTCCAACATATTTTTTAGCAATACTTACTACTAGTCTTAAATTTGACTCTGTTAGCTTTTTCTTTGCATCTTCATCGTTTTTTAAGATTTTCTTTGCTAGTTCAAGTTCTTTATCATAGCTTAATAATGGGATTTTTCCTATCTCTCTTAAGTACATTCTAACAGGATCATCTACACTAATACCTTCCATATTGTCTATATCTATGTCTTCTACTGATATATCTTCTACTTCTGCTAAATCTTCTATATCTGGTTCTAAGTCTTCTATTTCATCATCTGCTGAAACATTTATTCCCATGTTTTCAAATGCATCAAATACCTTTTCCATTTGCTCAGTATTTGCATCTCCTAATTGCGAAGCTATTTCTGCATAAGTTATTTTACCTTTTTTCTTTGCTTGATTTATTACCTTTTCAATTTTTTCATCTATGTTTTTGTTGTTATTTTGATTTGCTTTTTCTTCTTCATCAATTTTTTCTTCTATGGGTGCTTTTTTTGATTTTTTCTTTGTTTCTTCTTTTTTGCTATCTTCTATATCACTTTTAGTGCCAGGCTTCTTTTCTTTGTCATCTTTTATATTTTCTTTTACGTCTTTAATTTCTACAGCTTGCGTTTTTTCGTTATTTAGATGTTTTTTGCTTTTACTATTCTCTTCTGCTTTTTTTATTTCTTCAATTGTTTTTTTTATTTCTTTTGATTCTGCTTTTTTATTGATACTAACGTTATCTTTGCTTTCAGACTTTTTCTTTGCAATTCTTGCATTGTCTATTATATCAATTACTTCCTTAACATTATCAGATTCTTTCATAATTCCTCCCTATTTTATTCTTGCTAAATCTATAATTATATTATTTAAATCACTTTCCAATTTAGCTGTTTCTTCTTTAGTTAATTCCTCTCTATTTTCTAATTTTTTTATTATTTCATTTCTCTTTTGAATTTTGCTTTCCTTATAATAGCTTTTCTTCATATCTTCTATTGCCTTTACTATATCTCCTATTTCAAAGTCATAGGCAAGAATTCCGCTTATATAATTAACTATCTTCTCATCTTCAAACCAGTCTAGTATATTTTCTGTATCTTTTCCTTCTTGCAATTTAGCATATATTTCTTCTATGATTTTTTTATTTGTTTCATCCTTTATTAAATCGACTGTAACAATGCTTTTCAATTCTTCAAAACTTTCCTTTGGATTATTTATCAGTAAATAAATAATTATTTGTTCTCTTCTTTTTGTACCTGCATCAATTTTATTATCTTCTACTTTTTTTACAGTTATTGTTGATTTTTCTAAGATTTGAGGCTTAGAGGTATTTCTATAAAGTAGTTTATTTATTTCTGCATATATTGCTTCTTTTGATATTTTGTATGTTTTGGATAACTTGTCCACATAAACTTCTCTTTCCATTGTATTTTCAACTTCTGAAAGTGTTTTTGCTATTTCATTTAAAAATTTAATTTTATCACTTGTATTTTCTAAGTCTAAATCCTTCTTTAAATTTTTGACTTTATATTCTACTATTGAAATAGCATCATCCATACATTTCTTAAATCTGTCTGGTCCATACTTTACTACAAACTCATCTGGATCTTTCGCTCCACTTATCTGAAGGACTCTAATGTCTACTCCCATATTTTTTAGAATTTCCATCCCCCTCATTATTGCATTTTGACCTGCTCCATCTGCATCATATCCTAGAATTACTTGTTCACTATTTTTTCGTAATAATCTACCTTGATTGTCTGTAAGTGCTGTACCAAGGGATGCTACAACATTTGTAATTCCCCTTTGATATAACGAAATTGCATCCATATAACCTTCAACTATTAAAATTCTTTTTAGCATTCCATTTGTCTGTCTTTTTGCAACATTTAGTCCAAATAAGTTTTTTCCTTTGCTGTATACAATATTTTCTGGTGAGTTTATGTATTTTGGTTTACTATCATCTAGTACTCTTCCTCCGAATGCTATAACTCTATTTCTTATATCTTGTATTGGAAACATTACCCTGTGCCTAAACTTATCGTAGAATCTTCCATTTTCAGATTTTCCAATAAGACTTGAAGCTATCATTTCTTCTTCTTTAAAACCTTTTTCTTTTAAATAGAAAAATAATTCATTATTATCTCCCGCATATCCAATTAGAAATGACTTTAATGTATTATTATCTAATCTTCTTTTTTTTATGTATTCTTGGGCTTCTTTTGAAGTTATTTTATATAGATTCTGATGATAAAATTCTGCCGCAGATTGGTTTACCTCATATACTTTCGATTTTAATTTTGAAATTCTATCGTCTTCTTGATTAAATGATGTTGGTAATTCTATTCCTGCTCTGTCTGCTAAGATTTGCACACTTTCTATAAAATTAACGTTTTCTATTTTACTAATAAAATGAAATACATTACCTCCTACCCCACAACCAAAGCAATGAAATATTTGCTTATCTGGTGATACTGAAAAAGATGGTGACTTTTCATTGTGAAAAGGACATAATCCAAAAAAGTTTCTGCCTTTTCGCTTTAATGCCACATATTGTGACACAACATCAACTATATCATTACGACTTCTAATTTCGTCTAATAATTCATCACTATATCGTGCCATTATTCTACCTTTCTATTCTTATATTTATTATATTCGACAAATCTAATCTAAATCCTTCTTATTTTTCAATTTGACAATTATTTATGTAAATTTTTTATTGGAACTTCTTTTTTTCGTTTTTATTTTAGATTACATTTTTCTATTTTTGATTTATTATTTTCTCATTTTATATTCCTATTTTTGAGCAAAAAAAAGATACTGATTATTCTTTTAATTGTGTTTTGCAATTAAAAGCCATTTATGTATCTTTTTAATTTATTATATTGAATTTTATAGACTAGTAGTTCCATTGAAAGGAATAAACTTACTTACTGCATTTTGCTGTAAATTTATTTTTGATTCTGTTGGAACTCTATACTCTTTATAAGACATCTCTATCTTATTATCTACTAATTGTTCAATTTCATCTTTTGATGCATGTTCTGCTAATACTAATTCGCTTACTAATATAAGTTTTGCATTGCTAAGCATCTTCTTTTCTCCAGTAGATAATGTGCCTTTTTCTTTTTGTTTAAAGCTTAAGTTTCTAACAACATCAGCTATTTCATATATATCTCCTGTTTTCATTTTATCTAGATTGTCTCTATATCTTTTATTCCAGTTGTTCGACATTATTGTCTCATCTTGTTCTAATAATTGTAAAACCTTAGTAGCACCTTGCTCATCTATTATGTTTCTTACTCCCATATTTTCTGCTTTAGAAGTTGGTACCATTACCTTAACTTCTCCAGGCATATTTATTATGTAATATTTTTGTTTTTCTCCTAATATTTCTTTTTCTTCTATTGCATCAATTGTACCTGCGCCATGCATTGGATACACTATATTGTCACCTACGTTAAACATATGCATTCTCCTTTCCAATTTATGGTCTATTAGAGTAAAATACGCCTCTTTTTACCACACTCTTATTATATCACATTTTTAGACTTAAGTAAAGCGTTTTGGTCTATTTTAGATTTATATTTACTCCTTCCCTAGTTTTATACTGTATTTTTATTTTCTAGTAGAACCAAATCCTCCTACCCTTACATCTTGTGCATTGTCATCGTCTACTAATAAGTATTTTTCAAATATTCCTTGTCCTATACACTCACCTTTCTTTATTTCTACGTCAACATCTTTTACATTAAAAAATGCAAACATTACATGTCCATCATTATCAATATTTTCATAATAATCTTTATCTACTATTCCTACACTGTTTGCCAAAACTAATCCTTTTTTCTTTGGATTTGAACTTCTATTATATAAGCATAACATTTCATCATCTTGCATATATGCTTTAATTCCTGTTTTTATTAAAGTTGGACCAATTCCCTGTTTAAATGCTGGTACTATAACATCTTCTGCCGCTTCAAAATCATATCCTGCTGAATATTTTGTTTTTCTTTGTGGTAAATTTATTCCTTTATCCTCAAATCCTTTTGCAATTTCAAAACCTCTTATTTTTTTCATTTTTATTACCATCCTTTCAGTGTTTATTGTTCATTACATATTTTAATTCATTAAATTTTTTCTGTCAAGCTCAAATTTCCGTGTGCTTATTTAAAAAATGCTATATAAATCTAATGTTTATTGCAATTTTAAATATATGCTATGGCTTTTTGACAATTTTTATGTTATAATGTATATATAATAAATTTTTTATATTATCGTTTTAGGAGGAATTTATTTTGAAGATTACGTCTGATAGTGAAACATTAGCTGAAAATAAAGTTCTTATTCTTTATATTTTGAGTAATGTTAATAAGCCTATTACAAATGATGCATTATATAGTATAGTAAATTCTGCTATTGATTTGAATTATTTTTATTTTCAACAATTTTTACTAGATCTAATTGATGCTAAATATATTATTTGTTTTCAGAAAGAAACGCAAAATGTATATGAACTTACCGATAGTGGTAGAACTACTCTTGACCTCACTTTAGATATTTTGCCAGGAATTATTAAACTTAAAGTTGATACAAATTTTAAGAGTAATATTGAATCCTTTGAAAATGAACAGTCCATTGTTGCGGAATATACTCCAAAAAGTGAGACCGAGTATGAAGTTCAATGTAAAATTGTTGAAGAAGGCGAAGTTGTTTTTGAAGTTAAAACTTTTGCATATTCCCGTGAGCAAGCACAAAATATAGTCCAAAATTGGAAGAAGAATGCTAGTATTATTTATCCAAAATTGCTAAGCACTCTTACTATTCCTGATAATAATACTAAAAAAGAAGAAAAAAATTAAATGAGATTTTATAAAAAATGTTACTTATTATATCTTAAAGATTATTCTAAATCTATAAAAAAGTGAATTCAAATTATTAAACTTTTTGTTTTATAATTTGAATTCGCTTTATTTAGTATCTTCTTATCTATTAAAGTTATTTACTTGACTATATCTAGTACTTCTTGTATTGAAACTATTTGTTTTTCTCCAGTTCTTAAATTTTCTAATTCAACTTTGCCATCTTCTACTTTATCCCCTAAAATTGCCATATATGGGGTTCCTAGTATTTTGCAATCTTTAATCTTAGCTCCGAAAGTAACGTTTTGTCTATCATCTATTATTGCGGTTTCTTCTAATTCTTCATATAGTTTCATTGCTTCATTTAATTTATCTTCATTCTCCATTTTAGGAATTATTTGTAGTTTGTATGGAGCTATTTCCTTTGGTAATGCTATTCCTGTAACATTGCCATTGTTGTCTTTTATTACGGATGCTTCGTATAATGCTGCAACTAGTCTACTTACTCCTATACCATAACATCCCATATAATAAGGTTTTTCTTTTCCATCTTTATCTATAAAATTTGCATTCATTATTTCTGAATATCTTGTTCCTAATTGAAATATATGTCCTATTTCTATAGATTTTGTTTCTTTAAATTGTGAGATGTCTTTTATTCCATATTCTTTTTCTAAGTATTCTTTGTAGTCTGGTCTTTTTAGAATCTCTGTATTTAATGCTATCTTTGTTTTTTCATCATATAGAATTGTATCCTCTCCAATTGGAGAAATTAGCATGAATTCTTCGCTTCTTTTTCCTCCCATAGAGCCATTATCTGCAACTACTGGTATTATTTCCATTCCAATTCTTTGAGCTATTTTTAGGTATGCTTCTCTTACATTTTTATATGATTTATCTAGTCCTTCTGCGTCTGCATCAAAGCTATATGCATCCATCATTAAAAATGACTTACCTCTTAAAAGATATCCTCTTGTGCGGATTTCATTTCTGTATTTTTCTCCAATTTGATAATATGTTGCTGGTATATGTTTGTATGATTTTAGTTTTTCTCTTGCAAATTCAACAACTGCTTCTTCTGCTGTTGGAGCTAAACAAAATGTTCCTTTGTCTGATTCTACAGTTAGCATTACACCTTCATCAATATATTTATCCCATCTTCCAGAGTTTTTCCATATTGAATCTGGTTGTAATGTTGGTAATTGAACTTCTATGCATCCTACTTTATTTAATTCTTCTTCTATTATTCTTTCTAATTTTCTTTTTACTAGCATAACAATATTGTTATATCCATAAATTCCTGTACCGTATTGTACTAATTGTCCTGATTGTAATAACATATCTTGTGCTGGATACATTTCATCAAGATTATTTATTCTCATAGTTCCTATTCCTGATTCTGATAATTTCATATTTCCCTCCAAATTATTTTTGTACTATTTTTTCTTCAACTATTTCATCTATTACTATTTGTCTGTTACTGTCAAATTTATATTTTGGTAATTCTGGTAATTCTTTTAAATTGTGCATTCCAAACATTTTTAAAAATTCTTCAGTTGTTTTGTATGTCATTGGTTTTCCTGGTAAATCTGCTTTTCCAGCCTGTTCTATCAAGTTATATTCTTGTAATTTATATATTGATGCACTTGAATCTACTCCTCTTATAGACTCTATATCTGCTTTTGTTGTTCTAGGATTATATGCTATTATTGATAAAACCTCTAAAGATGCTTGTGACAACGATGGCTTAATTCTTCTATCTAGTATTGGATATAAATATTCATAATACTCTTTTTTAGATGATAACTGATATCCGTCTTCTATTCTAACTATTTCTAAACCTCTATCTATTTTTGAATATTCATCTTGCATTTCTTGTATAATTTTATTTATTTCATCAGAATTTATTTCTAGTATACTTATTAACTCTCCAATTTTTACAATTCTTCCTGCTGAAAACAATATTGCTTCAATTACACCTTTTATTTTTTCTTTTTCCATGCTATCCCCTTGCTACATAACTAATTTAATACTTTGTATTATAACACTTATATACACTAATGGTCAAGGTTGTTGCAATATTTTCATTGTTATGATATAAATATAATTAGTAATTATTTGTTTTAGGAGGTTTTATAATGGTTGAAGAAAAAGATGAAAATGTAGAGAAGAAAAAAATTGAAATAGTAAAAGGAAATTCTAAAGATTTGCAAATATCCGATGTAAAAGATAATTTATCTTTCGAAGTTCATAAAAATGATACAAAGGGAAAGATAATAATTCCTGAAAATCAAAAAGATAATAAATAGCATATAAAACAGCATTATATTATGATTTTATTTCATATTATAGTGCTGTTTCTTTATTATTTTGTATATTTATTAACATCTATAATTCCATTTTATAATATTTTGAATTTATATTTGAGTTGCACCAATTATTCCTGCATCATTTTTTAATTTTGCAGACATTAACTTAAATTTACTATCTTTATTAAATATGTGTTCTTTTATTTTTTCATTTAATCTTGGTAAAAATATATCGTCATAGTATGAAAAACTTCCTCCGAAGCAAATAGCTTCAGGCTCAAATATATTTATTATATTGGATATTCCAATAGCCACATTTTCTAAGTAACTATCAACAAATTGTTCGACTTTCTTTGTTTTAATATTTTTTCTGATATAATTTTGTATTTCTTCCGACTCTGTATTTTTTTTCATTCCAAATTCTTTTATAAACTGCTCTTTAAATATTTTCATAGATGCGTATCTTTCGAAGCATCCCTTATTTCCGCAATTACATTTGATTCCATTCTTATCAATTACAATATGACCTAGTTCAAATCCAGAATTCTGTTTTGGCTCTAGTAATTCTCCCTTTAGAAATACTGCACTTCCAACTCCTGTCCCAATACATAAGAATACACAATCATCGTATTGTTTCATATTTCCATACTCTTTTTCTGCAAGCCCTGCACATTTGCCATCATTTTTAATTTTTACCTTTGTATTATATTTTAAGCTTAATATCTTTGCTAATTCAAATTTTTTTATATGTAGGTTTACAACATTTTTTATTTCAGTTTCGCTTGGATTACCTGGAACAGCTATTCCAATTTTTGAAATGTCTGTTTCTTCATAATCATATCTATCAAGTAATATTTTTATTTCATTTTCTATTATATCTATAATTATTTCTTTTACCCTATCTTGTGTTTTTATTTCAGAAATATTTATATCTCTTGTTTCTTTTCCGAGTAATTTTCCTTTTTCTACTACAATACCTGTTGCTATATGGCTTCCACCAATATCAATTCCAATTTTCATTAGTTCCCTCCTATATTTACTTTTATTTAATAAGAGCAATGAAATTTTCATTGCTCTTACGTTTTTTAAACACCTGCTGCATCGAATAAGAAATTTCCCATATATACCTGAATACAAGGTACTAATACTACTAATGTTATGAATATTAGTAATATTCCTATGAAAGAGTACATTACTTGTGGTAATATCTTTATTATCTTTTGAAGAATATTATCTATATCTATATTCATATATTCTACAAGTTTTTCCATCATTGCTGGCAAATCTGTTTGCATACCTATTTTAAGCATTTCTGTTACCATCTTGCTTGGAAGTCCTGAATCTTCAAATGGTTTTACCCAAGATTCTCCCACTATTATGTTATTTATTGATGTTTCTATAATTGATAACATTACATAATTTTTTACAACGTTTTTACTGACTTCTAGTGATTCTTGAATTCTCATTCCGTTTTTTAGATTAAGTACCATTGCATTGGTTAACCTTGAAAAATCCATTGCAAATACTAGTTGTCCAAAGATTGGCATTTTGTATTTAAAGTAATCCCAATTATATTTACCCTTCGGAGTTTTTATATATGCAATTAGCGCTCCAACTGCTATGGCTATCATAATAACAGGAATAAACCAGAATTTTTGTACCTGAGTAAGTACATTAGAAAACCATAGAGTTATTCCTGGAAGTTTTTGCGTACTTCCTACTTGTTCAAACACATTTTGAATAATTGGTACAATGTATATGCTTCCTACAATTAAAATTATAAACAATCCCACAAATTGAGCTATATTAGGTATCAAAATTGATTTTATCTTTTTATTTAATGTTGTTGAAGAGTCCATATATGTTATTGCTTGATAAAGAGATTCTTCTAATGAACCTGAAAGTTCTCCTACTTTAATTAGGTTTATATATATATATGGAAATATATCTGAATAATATTCCATTGTTGTATACATATAATCTCCACCTTCAACTCCTGCTAATATATCTTCTAGTATTCCTTTTAATGTTGTATTCTCAGTAGACTCTACTAATGTAGATAACGCATGAACATTGTTAAATCCTGCTTTTTTTAGTAGATAAAAATTTTGTGTAAAAACAACGATATCTCTATTTGTAACTTTTTCTTGCTGTGACAAAGCCATCCTTATTTTTTCTTTTAGAGTAAATTTCCTTATATTCTTTGATTGTAAATTTCCGCTTGCACTTGCAATTTTCATAAGTTCTTCCATATTTGTGGAAGGTTTAGTACGTTTTTTATATTTTCCAAAGCTTGTTTGCATTATATCTATTGGAGTTAGTCCATTTACTTTTAATCTTTTTATTACACTTTGTTTACTTTTTTCTTGTACTCTACTTCTTACAATAATTCCGTTTTCATCTACTGCTCTATATACATATTCTGGCATATATTCCTCCTTTCAACGTCTTTTAAATTACTTAGTAGCCTTGATACCCTCCATTTTCTCTTTTCCTTTGTTCTTCTTTTTTAATCTTCAATTGCATTATTGTTCTATTTAGTATTTCTATATTTTTTTCTTCTATCTGAGATTTTGCCTGTTCTAATGTTATTACATCATTTACAAATAATTCTGCTAATGAATTTATTAGACCAATACTCCCATTTCCAGATGCACTTTGTATTGCATCTTCTATTTCTGAAATTCCCAATTTATCTTTTCTTATAATTCCAGAGATAATATTGTCTACTACCATTACTTCTGGAATTAGTGATAATGTTCCTCTTTTATTTTTAAGTAATCTTTGTGATACTACAAGTTTTAATAATGATGCTATTAGATATTTTATTGGTGTCTGGTCTCTTACTTCATAGAAATTTATCATTCTATCTATTGTTTCAGCACATGATTTAGTATGAAGTGTTCCTATAACTAAATGTCCTGATTCTGCTGTTTCTATTGCCGCATCCATTGTTTCTTTATCTCTAATCTCTCCTATTACTAATATATCACAGTCCTCTCTTAATGAGTTTTTAGTTCCTATACTATATGATGGAACATCCCCACCTACTCCAACTTCTTTTTGTATAATAACTGATTTTTTAGATTTATGCTTGAACTCAACAGGGCTTTCTAGTGTTAATATTTTTTTATTTTGATTTTCATTTATATAATTTATTAGTGAATTTAATGTCGTAGATTTTCCTGAATTTGTTTTTCCTGTTACTAATATTAGTCCTTGTGGCTGAGATGTCATTCTTCTTACTATATCTGGAACTCCTAATTCCTCGTAGCTTGGTAATTCGTTTCTAATTAATCTTGTTGTAATTACGGGTACCGAGTCTGAGTATGATACATTTACTCTTAAACGTATTCCATTAAACTCAGCCGAACAATCCAATACTTTATTATCTTTAAAGAATTTATCTTTATCAACATTTCCTCTAAGAAAATAATCATATATGTCCCACATATCGTCTATCGTAATAATATCACTTTCTTCTATACTAATTAAGTCTCTATTTATTCTAAGCATTGGCTTTAGTCCACTTATAAAATGTGCATCTGATGCTTTTTGTTCTTGTGCCTTTTTTAAAACAGCGTTTACGTTTATCATTTTTCCCTCCTATTTTAATAAAATAGTAATTTACTATTTAATTCCTCTAAAGTTGTAGTTCCTTCTATTACTCTTTTGATTCCTTCTACTAGCAGTGGTTTGTATCCTTCTTTTAATGCCTCTTCTCTAATTTTAATTGTTGATGCTTCATTTACGACTAATTCTTTTATGTTATCTGTAAATAATAGTGTTTCAAATACTGCTATTCTGTCATAAAATCCGCTATTATCACATTCTTCACACCCAACTGCATCAAACGTTACATGATGTTCGGCATCGAAATCTATACCATATTTATCTCCAATTTTTTTTATTATACCTTTTTCGGTTTCGTTAAATGGCCTTTCTCTCCTACATTTTGGGCATAATTTTCTAACCAGTCTTTGAGATATTGAAGTTGCAACTGTACTTGAAATATCATAATTTGAAATGTTCATTTTTCTAAGTCTTGATATTACTTCAATTGCATTTAGTGTATGAATTGTAGATAATACATAGTGTCCTGTTTGTCCTGCTTGCATTGCAATTTCAGCAGTTTCTTGGTCTCTTATTTCTCCTACTAGAATAATATCTGGATCTTGTCTTAGTACAGTTCTTAATGAGCCTGCAAATGTTGTTTTTGGATCTATTTCAATTTGGTTAAGTCCTTGTATACGAATTTCAACTGGATCTTCAATAGTTGTAATATTTATTTGTGGTCTATTTAAATAGTCTATTGCACTATAAAGTGTTGTTGTTTTTCCCTCACCAGTAGGTGCTGCAATTACAGTTATACTATTTCTTTTTTCAAATGCATTTTTTAGTAATACTGGATCTTTTGGATACCCCAAATCAAATAATCCTTTTACTGTTTGATTTTTCTTTAATAATCTTAAAACAAACTTTTCACCATAAATATTTTTTTGTGATGATGAACGTATATTATAATCTTGATAAATAATAATTCTTCCATCTTGAGGTTCTTGTTTTTCTTGGTGCATATTAGAAATTGATTTTAATCTTCCTATTATTTGTGCTTGCTTTTCTTTGTCTATTTTGGCTATGTCTACCAATATACCATCTATTCTGTATCTAACCCTAACAGAATCACTCATTGGTTCTATATGAATATCACTCGCTCTTCTTTTCATTGCTTCACGAATAATGTTATCTACTATTGTAGTAACATTAGAGTCTGTGTCTATTTTATTGGTATTATTTGAGATATCATTTAATGTTTCTTCAATTCTCTCCTTGAATGTTATATATCTATCCATTACTAATCCCCTATTTAGCATTAGTAATCTAATTGCCTCAATTTGTACATTATTGTCAATATTAGCAAAGCAAACCTTAACAATTCCATCTTTTATTTCAAATGGAATTGCCTGATCTTCTCTTGCCACATCTAATGATATATAGTTATCTATTTTTATTTTTATGTCTTCTTGCTTTAATAATATAACTTTTTCATCTAAAATTTCTCCAATGGCGTTTAAAAGCTTTTGTGGGTCAGTAACCCTTAGTTTGTATAATATATCTCCTAATTTTTCATTTGGATTATCTTTTTGATATTCTAATGCTCTTGCAATATCATCTTGCGTAACAATTCCTCTTTTTACAAGTTCTATTCCTAAAGGTTGTCTATACGTTGCCATTTTTTTCTCCTCTCTAATTATTGTTTTATACTATCATTACCAATATTTTAAAACATATTTTATTGTTTTTCCAAAAGTTATATTGTTTGAGTCCTTTCCTGTTGCTATCGTGATTTTCAATATATTTTTTCCATTTATATTTTCTAGTTCACCCGAAAATTGAACTATTTTATTTGATATTTTATTTTTATTTTTATACAATGACATTTCATCTTTTACATAGGTATAATTTGCACCGTTAGATAGAATTATTTTTACATTACCATTTTCAGCATTTTGTACTACTGCTGTTGTACTTTGCTTTATATCTGATACAAAATTATAATTGAATTGATTAAACTCAATCGGACTTATACTATTAGAATCTATGTTTCCTAATCTTGGGTATAAGTAATTTGTTAAACTTGCTAACAATGCTAAAGTTGCGGAAAAGATAAGTACATATATTATCAAAGCTGTTAGTGTTATACCTTTTTCATTTTTCATTATCACACCTGCTCTTTAATTTTTATTTTTTCAATGCTAAATGTTCTGTCATTGCCTAAGAAATTGTATTTTATCGTTAAAGTTATCTTTTTTACTATGTCTTCTACATCTTTTCCTTCGTTTTCTTTCATTTGTTCAGAAAATTTCTTTGTTTCTTCTGTTACAGTATATTGAGATGGTATATTAACGCTTTGTATTATATTATCTACGTTTGTGTCATATTCTTGCAGGTCAATTTCTTCGCAAATTTCCGTTACATAGGCTATTATTATTTCATGTATTTTTATTTCACAAACATATTTATAAATTTGTATATATATTATTATCGCTACTGTACTTCCTATTATAAAAATTACTAACCCTGTAACAAGGTCAATTCCTGCCATTCCTTTTTCATTTTTTACTTTCATATTCTACTCCAATGATAAATAAATATTATAATAAGTGTTATAGCATTTGAAATTGATAAATAAAATGCTATTGGCATTTCTTTAACATTTCTTTCCTCATTATTTACTATTTTACTTAATAATAGCTTTATTGATATTATTAGTAATGTTCCTATTATACTGATAATGGTTGCTATTTCATACGTAAATACACTTATTATTAAGCAAAAGATAACAGAATCTATCATATAATCATTTGATTTATTTTTTTTTGTTAAAATAATATTTATGACTGTTAAGATTGCAATGATTATTAAATAAATTAAAATTCTATTTACATTATAGTTTGTTTCTGTTATTGCATTATAGATAACGCTTATAGACGAAATAACTATTCCATAAATTAGAACTCTTTTGTCTATTTTATGGTGTTCTTTATCTATTCCTGCAATTAAAAAAACGAATATAATATATAAAACCCCTATGCAAAATTCCATAATTGAATTCTTTGTTAAATTGTATATGTCAATATTTAATGCTATACCTAATAAGACAAATGCAACTCCTGATAATATTTCAATTACAAAATATCTTGGGCTGATTTTTGTTTTACAATATCTACATTTTCCTTTTAAAAAAATATAACTAAAAATTGGAATCATATCTAAAAAAGATAATTTGTGATTACATTTAGGACAATATGAGCGTTTATGTGTAATATCTTGGTTGAGAGGTATCCTATATGTAGCTAATGTTAAAAAGCTTCCAAATATCGTGCCCATTATAAAAATTATTGTATACAATAAAATATTCATATTATTCCTTTCTTTTTTATCTAAATTGAGGCTACCTAAATACGAAATATTCAGGTAACCTCATATCTAGTTACTGTTTTAATCATAATATAATTTTTATTATTTGCTTAAATTATATTGATTTAAAACATTGTCTAATTCTGTATAAGATTCGTTAAATGCTTTTTGTTCATTTGTTGAAGCATTTGAATAAGTAGCTGAAGCATTTTTAGCTCTTCCAAATAAACCATTATTGCTTACTGTCATGCTAATTGTTACTCCTGCTAATATTAAAAGAATAACTATTGTTACAACTAATGCAACTAATGTAATACCTCTTTCTTTCTTAAACATTTTAATTCCCTCCTTAGTAAAATTTGTATATATTTATTTTTATAAATATAACCTAAATAAATTATTTTGTGCCACTACTTATATTGGCTGATGTATAATAATTATCTGTTGTATTTTTATCTGAAACTCCTGTTTCGCCAGAAGTTGTATTATTTTTTGAAGTTGTAGAGTTACTTGAGTACTCTGCAAAAGGATCTGGCTTACCAGGATTATAACTTTGCATTTTTTTATAAAGTGATAAATCCGAATCCGTAATTTCATAAGTTTGATTTACTGCTTGAAATTCTTTTTCAGTAATATTATCATTTATCTCTAAAGCTATATTTTCTGGAGTTTGATATGCTGTTACTTTGCTAGGTACAATTTTGTTAGATGGTATAAATTTATAAAAAATCACTGCCAATACTAATCCAATTGCTGTGCAAAGTAAAAGTGATATGAGTATTTGTTTAATTATTGTTTTAGCCATTTTTCCTCCTTTATATTAAATATATTATTGTGTTATATTATTTCCTACTGCATTAGTTTTTGCACTATCAGCATTTTGAGTTTGATTGCTCACGCTATTTTCGTTTTTCTGATTTGTGCTTGTCGTATTAGTATTGTTTCCTGTGTTTGAGTTAACTGTTGCTGTTGTCTTTTCAGTTTGTATTTTTACATCCTTTACTGTAAATGTGCATTTTCCGTTGGTCATATCAAAACTATCTATTATGAAATCTAAGTTTGAATCATTTTCTATCGTTGATATAAAGTTTGTAATTGCTAAATAATTACCTGTTACTGCGAAATTAAGATTTTTGTAGTCTGAGCCACTTAGTGTTGAACTTGCAACATCCATTTTGATGTTTACTCCTTCTTGAGTTGCGTGATTTCCAATTCTGCTCCACAAATATTCAATCGTATATGTTTTTGTTTGTGTTGCTTGTTGTATTTCACTTTCTGTACTTACTGTAACTAAGTCTAGATAATCTTTCTTAGCTTTTGTTAGTGAATTTATATCACCTTTTAATTTTGTTAATGCGCTTTCATATTGTTTACTCGAATCACTGGTTTTATTGATTTTTTCTGTCAATTCCACATTTGAATTTTGTAAATCTTGAAATCCAGGAACTTGCAATTTACCAATGTGTATTCCATTTCTCATACACAATGCCATTATTACTAGCATTAATACTGTTAATATTCCTAATAATATTTTTCTCATTGCTTGCTCCTTTCTAATAAGTTTTTAAGTCTCCTTCTATTACTACTTTTACAACGTCGCCTTCCTTTGTTCCTTCTGTTGAAACAATATTATCTAACACATTTTCATTTTTTAGTCTTGCTTTAAAATATGCTAGTTGCTCGTATTTTGAAGATTCAGCATTTATTGTTATATGTTGAAGTTCTTCTCCATTTGTAGTAACTTCAGTATTCTTTATTTCCGTTACTTTTACTTCTTTTGGAATATTATATACTAATTTATTTAATAAGGTAGTTATTTGATTTTTCCTACTTCTTTTTGTTTCAATTATTGAACTTATATTTTCCAGATTTGTTTTATATTTTTTATAGTCTGTCTGTTTTTGATTTATTTTTCCATCATCAGAATTTACTGCGGAAATTTGTTTATTTGTATCTGTAAGTATTTCATCTATTTCTGATTTTTTGTTTTCTATTTGGTTTTGTAGTATCGTCGCTCCAATACAATACATGATAATAACTAAAAAAACTACAACACAATCTCTTATCAAACTTATTTCTAATTTTTCAAGCTTACCTTTTAAATTCATATTGAGGTTCCAATTTAAATTCAATTTGGATTTTTCTGATTTTACTTTTGGCGTCTTTTTCTGACTTTTAGTAGTTTTTATATCTGTTGTCATTAACTTTTTGAAATTCTCCCAAAAGTTTTCTTTTTTAAAGTTTAATGTTTTTGCCCCATATCCTAGTCCTTGTATTGCCAATGCTATTGCTGGATTTACTTCAATATAGTCTTTTATATTTATTCCTTCATTTGCTTCCATAAAAAATGGTTTTAGTATTTCAACTTTTGTATTCTTAAAATATTCTTGAAAATATAAATCAATATTGTTTATTGCTGTTCCTAATCCTGTTAGATAAATTTGATCGATTTTTTGGTATGGAAGCATAATATTTTGTATATCTTGAGCAATCTTATATAGTGCTGGAACAATAAACTGTAAATATTCATTGTTTGTGTTTTCAATATTTTCTGTTTCCATTGTGTAAATTGTAGTATTTTTGCATACTTCATATGTCTTTGCTAGTGAATTTTCTTTTGTGTTTATTTTATCAAACACTTCTGACAATCCCTGATTTAATATGTCAACATTATATATTGCTTGATTTACTACCGTCGTTACTGTAGTGTTGTCTTCTAAATCAACAATTATAATATTTTTATTTTTTTCTAGCCTTACAATATTTGGAAGTGCTATGGCAGTTGGCGTTGCTGACGATATTTTTTGATTTGGAAATAATTTGTACCTTTGGTCTAAATCACTCTTATTTTCATATATATACATTACCTTATTTTTGTCTGAATTATCCATGCTATTTGTATAAGTATATCTTCCATCAAAAACATTTTTATTTAGGTGATTATCTGCACAGAATGACTCAAATTCTGTATTTATTGCTTTATCAATATATTCTTTTGAAGCCATATTAAATATTTCAAAATAATAATATTTTTCATTATTTATGTTTATGCTTAATGGTATTTTATCGCTAGATGTTTCTGTAACAATCTGATTTATGGAAGATTCTAATTGCAAGTTATCATAAAATTTTATTCCGAATGATGATACTTTAAAAGATGTATTATCTTTTTGAACTTTAGCATATCTAATTAACTTGTCTGTTATACTAATTCCTAAGCATTCTTGCATTTTTTCCTCTTCCTTTAGTTTTTATTTTTCTTAATATTTTTTCAAAATATCAGATTTATATACATTTTATATGTTTTTTTTTAAAAGTCAATAGAAAATTAAGTAATGTAATACAAATGTAAAATTTGTAATATTTTTGTAAAGTACTTTATCAATTGTAAAAAAAAAGCATATATGCGATAATTTTTTATCACTACATATATACCTTATTTATTATTTTTCCATTTCCTTATCTTGTCTTTTATTTTCCATATCATCTGTCAATTTTTCCACAACATTATACGTTTTTCCAAGATATTTTATTATGTCAATTTTTTTTATATTTATACTAGTCTTAATATTTTCCTTTTCTTTTGATTTAATTTTTACTAATATAGTTATAAAAGTGCTGTCATTCTGAATAATTTTTAAAATTCTAGGATAAATTTCTACAGCTAAGTTTGCATATTGAATTGCTTGTTCCTCTTTATGTTGTTCTAGGCTTATTTTTGCTAGATAATAATATGCATTTGCAGTTATTATATCATCATCACTATTTATTACACTGTAAAAGAATTTTTCCGCTTTTTCATAATCTCTGAAAATCAAGTATATTTGTCCTAAATTTAGATTTGCTATGTCCGCGTATGAATTCATCATTGCTGCCTTTTTATAGTACTCTTTTGCATTTTGAAAATCATTTAATCTTGTATATGTCATTCCTAATTCATAATAGATATCATATTGTGAAGGCTTGTATTTTAATGCTTCATTATACACTATAATTGCTTCTTTAAATTGTTCATTGTTATATAAAATATTGCCTAAGATCATACTAGCATTATAGCAGTCCGGTTTTATCTTTAATAATTCTTCTAATATATTTGTTGCATCTTCTATTTTATTGTTTTCTACTAATATATTAGATAATTCGCAATATGCATTATAATCATTTGTTTTTAGTTCTATTGTTTTATAATATTCATCCTCTGCTTTTTCCGTTTCTTTGTTCTTTTCATAGTATATTGCTAATTTTTTATGTGCTAAATAACTATTTGGATATTTTTCTATTATGTTTATTAGTATTTCTTTTTCTCGATTGTCGTTTAATTTTATTTTAATAAGTCCAATTATTTCTCCAATATATATTTTTTTGTTTTCCAAATACATTACTATTATTGGGATTATAACTGATAATATATATATTATTGTATATATAAATGCACTTATTTTTTTTCCGAAGAAAATCATTATCAAGTCTATCGCTATTCCAACAAATTCTATAGCAAGAATATATATGTAATAATTATTGTTTTTCTTTATGTATTTTATAAATGTTATACAAAAAATTCCTATTATTATAATAGTTGTTAATATTGTTAATATCATAATTTACTTCCTTTCTATTTTTACTATATTGCAAATTATAACACAATATTTTTTTTTAGTAAATATCTTAATTTTAATTGTTTCAATGTTATGTTCAGTTTCAATTATGTTTAATAATTTTGTCTTTTTGTATTTTATCGTTAACTATTTTTAAATACATTTGATATACTAAAAAGAAATAAATAGAAAAGAGGTAGAAATATGACTTTAGCAAATGCGGTAAAACAAAGAATAATAAATTTAGCAGCAAAGAAGAAGGTTACTTTGCATAAATTGTCTTTAGATTCTGGTATTCCTTACTCAACAATGAGTAGCTTTTTAAATGGTAAATGTTCAAGTATTACTTTAACAACTCTTTTACATATATGTGAAGGAACTGGTATTAGTTTAAAAACTTTTTTTGATGATCCTATGTTTAAAGATGTTTCTTTGAATGAAAAAACAAGTTCAGAAAAGAGGTAGATTAGATATGCAACTTTCTATGGCAACCAGGCAAAGAATTGTTAATTTATCTACAATAAAAAATCTTTCACTGAGAAAACTTTCTAATCGAGCAGGCATTCCATATTCTACATTAGTAAGTTTTATGCTTGGAAGAACAAAATCTATGACTTTAGATACATTATATTTAGTATGTATGGGATTAGACATTGATTTAGTTGATTTCTTTGACGATAGACTTTTTAGTGATATTTTTGATGAACATGAAAAAAAGTTAATTTAAAATTTATGTTACCATTCATTTAAAATCCGAAAGGTTATGTTTAGATTTATTTTTTAGATTTTGTTTGATTGGTAACTTTTAATACTTTTATTCTTTATCTTTAATATCTTTTACATATATATTGGGATTTAATTGATTTTTATGTTTTATAATTTAAAATTCATTAGAATAAAATTTGAACCTTTTTTGTTGTTTGGGATGTTTTTTTATAATTTTGTATTGACAAAACCGAATATAAGGTATTATAATAATAAGTGTTCCAATACGAACATATGCAGATATGGCGGAACTGGTAGACGCACAGGACTTAAAATCCTGCGATAGCGATATCGTCCCGGTTCGATTCCGGGTATCTGCACCATAGATTTATCAAGACTTTCAGAGTTTTCTGGTAAGTCTATTTTTTTGCTTTTATTGTTAGTTATTCTTTTGTAATTGTATAAAGCTAAAAAAAATAGGCTAAAGATAGCCTACTTTCTATGAATTCATATTTATAATACAAAACTCATCTAATTATTTTTTGTTAACTAAATCTTTTAAAGCTTTTCCTGCTTTGAATACTGGAGCTTTTGATGCTGGTATTTTTATTTCTTCTTTAGTTTGAGGATTTCTTCCTTTTCTAGCTGCTCTTTTTCTAACTTCGAAAGATCCAAATCCAACTAATTGAACTTTATCACCTTTCTTTAAGCTGTCTGTAATAGCACTAACAAATGCGTCTAAAGAAGCCTCTGTACTCTTTTTTGTTTCTCCTGTTTTAGCAGACATTGCTGCGATTAAATCAGATTTGTTCATTTAATTTACCTCCTATTAAGATCCGAATATATGTAGACCAATCTGAATCTACTACCTTAATATTCGCCAATAAAAAACAAAATCCTTCTTTTTTTTTATTTTTTTATTTGAAACTTTGCTAATTTCAAGGTTTTTAAGATTTTTTGTATCATGTTTTTATTTTGTATGTGTAAAAAGTTTTAAATTTCGTAATTATTTTTTGTTCTTTATTATAAGTTCTATGTCCTTCTTATTGAAAATATTTAGCAGTTTTAGACATACTAGATATGCACACGTTCCTAATATTAAAGATATTATAATAATTATTTTATTACTAATTTTGTTGTTTAATATGAAATAGAATATCTTTGATACTGCTATTAAAACAATGCTAGCAAATGTTGGCTTAATAATATTGTTTAATGATATTTTTATATTTGTTATTTTAATTAACATTATTAATGAATAGATACTTGCAATACAATGACATATAACCGTTGCAAGTCCAGCTCCTATTGTCCCTCCTAATGGTAAATCTATTCTTGGGACCAATACTTTGTTTAGTATTGCTTTTGCAATTACTCCCACTATAACTGCTTTTATTGGAATACTTGTTTTTCCTATTGCATGAAAAATATTATTTGTTATTTGTTCTATAGTAACAAATATAATTGATATTGAACTTACTTTTAGAATCATAGCTCCGTTTGTTGCATTTGGGAAAAGTATTTTAAGTATTTCGTCTGCATACATTATAAAAATTGATGTAATCGGGATTGCTATTATCATTTCTAATAATAAGGATTCGTTTATTCTTTTTTCTTTCGATTTTATATTTCCATTAGCAGAAGCTATTGATGGTAATAGCGCAACTCCTATTGCCATGTTAAATGACAGTGGAAAATTTATCAATGCATCAACTTTTCCACTTAATATTCCATATTCTTTTTTGGCTTCTTCATAACCAATTATATCTTTTAATTCACTTACTATTGTAGTTGAATCTATGTTTTTGGAAATTGCCATTATTAGAGCCGTTATCGAAATTGGAATTGCAACTCTTATTATTTCTTTTATTATTTTATATATCCTTATTGGAACAGTGTTAATGCTTTCACTTATTTCTTCTTTTATTTCTGGTAAATTTCTTCTATATGTTTTATATAAATATATAAATTCAATTATATTTCCAACAGTTGTTGCTAAATTAGTACACGCTGACATAATTTCAGTATTCTCTTTTCTTATTACTATAACAGAAATCTCTATTGCTATTATTGTAAATATAGTTTTTGCCAATTGGTCAAAAGAACCGTGCTTTAGCTGTTGCCTTTAAATTCTCTCTTCCATTAAAATATCCTTTAAAAACTGATATTATTGAAACCAATAGTACAGATGGGCATAATACTATTATAGATAATTCTGCTTCAGGAATATGCAAATAATTATTTGCTATGGGCTTTGCAAAGTAATATAGAATATAACTTCCTAATACTCCAATGCTTGAGAATATTATAAGCGCAACTTTAAATATTTTAAATGCTCCCTTATGATCCCCTACTGCACTCCTTTCAGCTACGAGCTTTGATATTGCTCCAGGAATTCCTATTGCTGTAATACTTAATATTAGTGCATAAATTTGAAAACTACTGCTTGATATTGCATTTCCCTCATCACCAAATCCACTTCTGTTGGTTAAATATAACCTGTATATCAAGCCTAATATTTTTACAATAACCTGTGATGCTAATAGTGCAAATACACTTTGAGAAAAAGTCTCTTTTATATTTTTTTTGTTCATAACTCACCTTTTTTAATTTATATGTTATTAAATAAAAAAAATTACTTAAACCCCTTGTAATTTTGGTGATTTTGTAGGATAATAGATATATGGAAAGGAATAGTAATATGAAGGGTTTTGATAAATTTTTAAAAGCACTAAAAACTGATAGAAATACATTTTTTACATACATACTTTCTTTAATTTCAGTATATTTAATAGTAGATAGATTAGTAGAATTTCTTTTAATAGTATTCACTGGAGTGGCATCTAATTATTGGGGACCGATTACCTATGCAATAGCATTCGCCTTTCCTGTATTTGCTTTTCTATTTTCAATGGGTTCGAAATTTATAAAATGTGATGATGATAAGCTAGGTTGGTTTTACGCTTATTGTACATCTTTATATATATTAGTAATAACAATGATTACAGAGTGGATAAATAAAGCTTGCTGGCTAGGACTTCTTTCTCTTCCAGGTTATTCAACAATAGTAACTCAGTTTTCATATTTAATAAAACCAGCACTTTCTTCTCTAGCAATAGCATTACCTCTTTCAACATGGTACTTATTATTTAATAAGCTGTTTAAAGGAGTTAATGATACTAAGGATCTTAGAGATTCATTGTTTGATTATGAAGGTATTAGTCTTTCAGATAAATCTGTTGGATGGGGTCCTTATACAAACGAAATTTTTATTGGTACAGATAAAGACCATGGAAACGATGTAAAGCTTCCGGAATTACGTAGATTTGAATCAACTCTAGTTGTTGGTGTTTCCGGTTCTGGCAAAACTTCCTTAGTTTTTGAGCCTTGGGTTGCTCAAGATATAAATAAGAAATTCTTTTTTAAAGAATCTTCTAAGACTTTAGCTTTTGCGGCATTAAAAACAGGAATTGCAACTTTAAACGCCCCTTACGATAATGATTACATAAATAATAATTTTTCTTTAAATATGATTGTTCCTGTAGATTCTAAGGCAAACTTATTTAAATCATATTTTAAAAAATTTATACTTTCTGAGTCTTCTTCTAAAATTGTTTATAGAAATCTTGGAATTACATACATGGCTCCAGATTATGAAACTATAGAAAGAATTAGAGGAGTATGTGATAATTTTGGAATGTCTTATAATTTAATAGATCCTGATAATCCAAATTCACCTGGTTTAAATCCTTTTTCTTTTGATGATCCAGTTCAAACAGCTCTTTCAATTTCTACAGTACTAAAGGGATTTTATACTGATAGAAATCCTGAGATGGAAATGGCTTACAAAGAAAATATGTCTAATCAGATTATTGAAAATTTAGCAATTTTACTTAAAGTAATGTATCCAAAATTGAATAATGGTAAATTGCCCAATATAGAAGATATGTTAAAATTATTAAATAATTTTGATTTGATAGAAAAAATGTGTAAAATATTAGAAAAGGATCCTCAACTTTCTGTTCAATATGAAAATCAAATTGGATATTTTAAAAAGAACTTTTATAATGATAGCCCTAATAAAGATGATATGCAAAAATTAGTCTCTATTCCAATGGCTCAGTTAGATACTTTATTAAGATATCCTGGAGTAAAAAGTATTTTATGTAATAGAAATAATAATATAAATTATGATAAAATATTAGCTAATGGAGATATTTCTTTAGTATGTACAAGACGTGGAGATTTAGGAGAAACTGCCCACAAAGCTTTTGGTTTATTCTTCTTACTACTAATGCAATTTTCAGTTTTACGTAGACCTGGAAATGAAAATAATCGTATTCCTCATTTTTTGTATATTGATGAATTCCCTGATTTCATTTGTCCCGCTACTGAATCTATTTTTACAGTATATAGAAAATATAGAATTGCAACCGTTGTATCTGCTCAAAACTTAGCTCAAATTCGTTCAAGGGGTGAAAAACTTGGTGATACTGTTATCGCAAATTGTTCGAATAAAATAATATTTGGAAATAATACTCCAGAAGATAATGAATGGTGGTCAAAAGAAATTGGTGAGAAAAAAGAATGGACTATTGATCACTCTGCATATAATTTTGAAAAAGATGCTTATGATTCTAAGGGTAAAGCTACCTATGATAATAAGATAAAATATAAACCAGGCAAAATACAATCTTTAAAATTCAAAAAGGGAATGTACAAGATTAAAGATTTAAAAGGAAAAATTGTTAATGGTACTGCAAATTTGGATTTCTTGCCATCTAAGTATAAAGAAAAACAAAATATAAAGACCTATAATTTTGTAAAATTCACAAATGGTATTGCTGAGAAGGACGAAAATATTAAACCCAAGAAATTGAATCTTTCTAATTCACATTTTGACGATTCTTCTACTGAAGAAGATGATCCTATCAAAATGGATAATTCAAGCTTAAATTTCAATTTTAATAATGATGAAGCAGTTACATTTACATTTAAAAAGGGTAAAAATAATTAAATAATTTTAAAAAAATACTACTAAAATTATATTTAGTAGTATTTTTTCATACATGAATGTTTAAAATTTATATTAACCTATTATCTTATATTAAAGTATTTCTAATTTATTATCCTAATATCTTAGCCACAATATTCTTCATTTTATATTTTCCGTTTTCTTCAGTAAAATCATATAAGCTATTTTGTAAATTTTCCTCATTTTGAGCTAAGTCTGTTGTATAATAAATATGTACTTTATCAATTTTAATATTATTCATTACTATTGTTTTAAATGTTTCAGCAATGTGCTTTTCATCTTCGCATACTAATATTAACTGTGGTATTGATGTATAACCTGAATCTCCTGGAATAAAATTACTATAAAAATCATTCCAAAGGCTTAATCTTTCTATTAGTTTTTTATCCCAATCTGAATTTCTTCTTACTATTTCATATACAAAATCTACTTTTCTATCATTTAGTTTTAGTTCAATATTAGCTATAGGCTTAAATACTTTTGATGATGTTTTTGCTTTAACTTCTGGTTTTAATTTATAACTTGAATATGCTTTTACTTTATACATATATGCAATTATTAACTGATTTCCGGCTAATTTTTTCTTCATCATTTCTACTGGCTTAGCATTGTCTGAAGGTTGCCATTTGCACTCAATCTCTCTTGAATTTAATAAATATTTACCCATTTTCTCCATGCAGTATACTCTATATATTCCATTTCCTTGGCTTGATGTGAAATAATATCTTGTTAATATCTTATTTTTAATAAGTTGATCTAATTTAGTATTTAATTTGTCTTGATCCTTAATTTCGACTTTTTCAAGTTCTAATAGTTGGAATAACTGTCTTGATGTTAAAAATTCAAATTTATTTATTAGTTCTATTATTTTAAAGTGTAAGTCGTTTATATGTCCTATATTTATTTTTTGAAGTATTTGATTCATTGATACATATCCGTCTTTCCCATCAAATACTTTTATCTCGCCTTCTCTAATTGCAAATGGAGATATTTTTGCCTTTATTTCTTTATCTTCAACCATAACTTCCTCCTACAAAAATTATTTTATAGATGTCTATACTTTTTCTATTATATCACTTTAGTTTATATTATGTCAACATTGATAATAAGTCACATTTTTTTAACTTCTATTTAGAATAAATTTGCTTAATTTCTTTTTCTGTTAAGTGCCTCCAATTTCCAAGAGGTAAATCTTTTACATCTATATTTCCTATTTTTGCTCTATGAAGTGCTAGAACTCTTTTACCTATTGATTCACACATTTTCCTTATTTCTCTATTTTTACCTTCATGAATTGTAATCTGCAACCTTGATAAATTTTTTTCATCATCTATTTTAAGAATCTTGACCCTTGCTGGTTTAGTTTTATACTTTTCTTTATCATCTTCTATTTCAACTCCACCCTTAAGCTTTTCTACTTCTTCATCAGATATTTTTCCTGTTATGGTTACATTATACGTTTTTTCAATTTCATTTTTTGGATGAGTTACTTTATTTACAAATTCACCGTCGTTCGATAATAGTAAGGCTCCAGACGTATACATATCAAGTCTTCCTACTGGAACTAATCTTGTTTTAATATCTTTAACTAAATCCATTACTGTATCTCTTTGAAATTGATCTTTGGCAGTAGTAACATATCCTATTGGTTTATTTAATAAAATATATACCTTTTTGCTTACTGGTTTTACCATTTTTCCATCAAATTCTATTTTATCAGTAGTTTCATTTATTTTAGTCCCTAGTTCATTTACTACTTCTCCATTTACTTTTACTCTTCCTTCTTTTATCAACTCTTCACATTTTCTTCTTGAAGCAACCCCTGAATTTGCTAAAAATTTTTGTAATCTTTCTTCCATATTTTCACCTTCTTTTTATCATCTTTCATCTAATATATTTAATATATTCTTGAAGTACATTGGTAATTCCGCTTCTAAATGAATTTTTTCACCTGTAATAGGGTGTCTAAATTCTAAAATCGTACTATGAAGCATTTGACCGTGCACATCAAATTCGTTTTTACCATTAGAATATATTTCATCACCTATTATAGGATGATTTATTTCTGATAAATGAACCCTTATTTGATGAGTTCTACCTGTATCTATCTTAGCTTTCAATAACGTATATTTGCCATATCGTTTTATCACCTTAATATGTGTTACAGCTTCTTTTCCATCTTCTCTTACAGCCATTTTCTTTCTATCATTTTGGCTTCTTCCTATTGGCATATTTATTGTTGCCTCATTTTCTTCTATGTTTCCCTTTACCAATGCTGTATATATTTTAGTAACCTTATGTTCTTTTATTTGATTTGCCATATTTATATGTGCCTTATCATTTTTTGCTACAATTATTAGCCCTGATGTATCCTTATCTATTCTGTGTACAATTCCAGGTCTAAGTTCTCCTCCTATTCCTGATAAGCTTCCTTTACAATGGCTTAAAACTGCATTTACTAATGTTCCCTTAGGATTTCCACATCCAGGATGAACAACCATCCCCTTTGCTTTGTTGATTACCATTATATCATTATCTTCATAAACAACGTCTATTGGAATATCCTCTGCTTCTATATTAGTTTCTTTTGGAGATTCTATTACAATTTTTATTTTATCATTTTCTTTAACTTTGTATGACTCTTTTATTTTTTTTTCATTAACTAGTATATTCTTACTTTGAATAAGTTTTTGTGCCATACTTCTTGTTAGTTCTAAATCAAGGCTTGCTACATAAGTATCAAGCCTCTTTCCCTCTAATTCTTTTGTAACTATATATGATTTTTCTTTCATTTATTTATTTTCTCTTTCATATATTATAAATTTTGAATCTTTATAGATTTCTTTGTAATTACTATCTTTAGCAATAAACATATTTAATTTAGAATTTGTTTTTGTCATAACATGTGTAATTCCATACTCTTCAAATTTTTTATCATAGTCTGTAGATAAGCTTGAAACATTTATATAATCTGAGAATATATCTTTTCCTTCATATTTCTTGTTATTTTTATTATATGTTCCGTTAAATTCTGGAGTATATAAATCACATCTCGAATCTATGAATACAGGAATATCTTCAAATAATAAATAGCTTCCGTAATTATAGTCATTAAACATTTTTATATTTTTGTAATCTAGGTTTTCTTTAATCCAAGTTGATGCCTCTACTGGATATGAACTACTATTTACATATACTGCATTTATTGTTGGTTTATACAAACAGTAGCTTATTAAGAATATAAACAATATAGTAAGTACCTCTCCTACTAATGTAGTCATATAATCCATAAAGTCTTCTGTACCGTTTTTATCATAATATGCTACAATCTCTGAAATTAACCTACTTAGTACTAAGCCACCAAATAATGTAAGCATTGATACCTGTCTTCTTGACATTAGTGCTAATAATGTTAAACCTCCTGCAAAGAATAAATCTCTTAAACGTATTTTTACCTTTGTAAATATTAGTAATCCTAACATTATAGTTAGTGATATTAGTATGTCTTTATTATTTATAAGAGTAAGTGGTAAATGTTCATTTATATTGCTTGTTGTATTTCCTTGCATTATTCTATAAGTATATGTGTATGGCATATCCTTTATTGGTGTTAGAAGTCCTGTAAATACACATATTAGCATTATAATTATTAACCCTATAGTATTATCATTTCTTTCCAACTTGATTTTATAAGGATTTTTTCTTCTATCATTTTGCTTTACTATGAATTTTTCAAATTTCAGATCTGAGTTTTCTACTTTTTTATTAAGATTTGATAACCTATTTTGATAAATTTGCACCTTTTCTTTATTAACAGTTTTTAGTCTTTTATTTGTTCTACTAATTGCCATTTTAAGATACAACGCATAAATTTTATGTGGTAAATGCCAGTCTAGTAATACTCGTATTGCATATTCTCCAACATAAGGTAAATATAATATAAAATAAAATGGAAATACTGCTGAATGGATATTCGCTATCGCTATTGGAATTACTATTAGTGCTAACGCATATTTTATTTTAGGCTTTTCTAAATATTTTTCAATAAAGAATATTGTTAATACAAAAAGTATAAATGTTACAAGTTGTGCTCTGGCTGCAATATAATCTTTCATTATATACATTTGTCCTAAAGTTAATATAAATGATAATAGATCATTTTTCGATATTTTTTTGTTTGTAATATATAAAGCCAGTCCTAGTAGCGCTGATAGTATTATTGTTGTTATATAAATTCCTGTAAATCCACCTAAAAAGTCATAAATTAAAGAGGTTATTACATCATACAGCCAATGAGGATACATATATGGCAGATTTTCATTCCATGAGAAATGATCTTGATAGTCAATTCCATTTTCACGTATAAGTTGTCCAATTTTGATTGTGTAGAACGTATCATTTTGATATTCTTTTGGAGTTATCGCCATGCAAAATAGTATGATGCAAAAAACTGCTAATATATTAAATGCTATTTTAATAGCTTTCTTATCCTTCATTTTAGCCTTACTTTTTCCCAAATCCTTTTCTTTAAGTTTTTTCAATAATATTTTTGGTTTTACCATATTTTTCTCCTAAACATTTTATTTGATTACAATATTGTAAATTCTATTTTTTACGTATATTTCTTTTACAATTGTTTTTCCATCTATCTGTGTTTTTATTTTTTCATCAGCATGTACTTTACATTTCACTGAGCTTTCTTCTTCATCTTTTTCAACTTCTACGTTTGATCTTAATTTCCCGTTTATTTGTACTGGAAGGTTTATTTTATCGTCAATTATTTTAGAATCGTCATAAGTTGGCCATTTTGAATATGTTATAGATTCATTTTTATCTAGTTTTATCCACAGTTCTTCTGCAATATGTGGAGCAACTGGGCTTAATAACTGTGTGAATCCTTCTGCATATTCTTTAGGTACTATCTCTTCTTTCATAGCTGTATTTATAAATATCATCATTTGTGATATTGCGGTATTAAAATACATATTTTCATAGTCATTTGTAACTTTTTTTACAGTATAATTGTATACTTTTTCAAGATTTTTGTAGCTTTCTATATATTCTTTTTCTCTTCCATTTAAATTTGCAGTTTCATTACTTTCAACTTTTCCACTTTCAACAATCAATCTCCACACTCTGTCTAGGAATTTTTTACATCCATCAATTCCGTTCGGATCCCATGGTTTTGCCGCATCTATTGGTCCCATAAACATTTCATATAGTCTTAATGAATCTGCACCATACTCCTTTACCATATCATCAGGATTTATTACATTTCCTTTTGATTTGCTCATTTTTTCTCCATTTGTTCCAAGTATCATGCCTTGGTGGCGTAATTTTTGAAATGGCTCTTTTACTGGTGAAATTCGTTTAGTGTATAAGAAATTATTCCAAAATCTTGAATATAGTAGGTGTCCAACTGCATGTTCTGGACCTCCCATATATAGGTCAACTGGCATCCAGTGTTTTAAAAGCTCTGGATCTGCTATTTGCTTATCATTTTGTGGATCTATATACCTTAAGAAATACCAACTTGAACCTGCCGAACCTGGCATTGTACTTGTTTCTCTTTTTGCTTTTTTTCCTTCAAATGTAGTATTAACCCAATCTGTCTTTTTATCCAAAGGTGAAGCTCCGTCTTTTGCTGGTTTATAGTCATCTAATTCTGGTAAAATTAAAGGTAAGTCTTCATCAGGTAATACATGAATTTTGTCGTCATCCGTATATACTATTGGTATTGGCTCTCCCCAATAACGCTGACGTGCAAAAATCCATTCACGCATTTTATAATTTATTTTCTTATGTCCAATTCCTTTTTCTTCTAACCATTCTAATATTTTATTTATTGCATCTTCTTTGTCCATACCATTTAAAAAGTCTGAATTTATATGTAATCCATCTCCTACCCATGCTTCTTTTGAAATATCTCCACCTTCAAGAACTGGAATAATATCAATTCCAAATTTCTTAGCAAAATCATAATCTCTTTGGTCATGCGCAGGAACTGCCATAATAGCTCCTGTTCCATAAGTTACTAATACATAATCAGAAATCCAAATAGGAATTTTGTTTCCATTTACAGGATTGATTGCATATGATCCGGTAAAGACTCCCGTTTTTGTTTTGTTTAAATCAGTTCTTTCTAGGTCTGATTTTAAGGCCGCTTCTTTAATATACTTTTCTACTTCCTTTTCTTGCTCTTTAGTTGTAATTTCTTTGATTAGTTTATGTTCTGGTGAAAGTACACAGTATGTTGCGCCAAACAATGTATCTGGTCTCGTTGTAAATACTACAAAACTTTTTTCTATATTATCTTTTTGAGATATGTTTTCCACATTTTTTACACTATTTGCTTTTTCGTCATTTTTGGTTTCACCTGCAATTTTAAAAGTTACTTCAGCTCCTACTGATTTTCCAATCCAATTACGTTCTATTTCTTTTGTAGACTCTGGCCAATCTAAATCATCTAATCCCTTTAGTAATATTTCTGCATATTCAGGAATTTCCATTACCCATTGTTTCATATTTTTACGAACAACTGGATAGCCCCCTCTTTCACTTTTTCCATCTATAATTTCGTCATTAGAAAGTACTGTTCCTAATCCTTCACACCAATTTACTGGCATATCAACTAATTTAACTAATCCATCATTATATAATTGTTTAAAAATCCATTGAGTCCATTTATAGTATGTAGGATCACACGTTGATATTTCTCTATCCCAATCAAATGAAAATCCAAGCATTTTTAATTGCCTTTTAAATGTTTCTATATTCTTTTTAGTAAATCCTTCTGGATGATTTCCTGTTTTTATTGCATATTGTTCTGCTGGAAGTCCAAATGCATCCCATCCCATTGGATGAAGCACATTATATCCCTGCATTCTTTTCATTCTACATATAATATCAGTTGCTGTATATCCTTCTGGATGTCCAACATGTAAACCTTGTCCCGATGGATATGGGAACATATCAAGTGCATAATATTTAGGTTTTGAAAAATCCCAGCTGTCTGTTTTAAATGTCTTATTTTCATCCCAAAATCTTTGCCATTTTTCCTCAATTTGTTTAAAATCGTACATACTTAACTATCCTTCCAACTATTTCATAATTCTACATTTCCGTAGGTTTTTTATATTTATATTATACTACATCAATAAAAAAAAATCTATGCTTTTTAAATTAAATACTTAATAATTTAAGAAATTTTGACTTTTTCCAAATACGTCTTTTTTCAGTTCTGTATAATAAAAAAATAATATTAAGCTACATTTTTATAATTTGTACGTTTGAAGCATTTTGTAATATTATTGTAATGTATTTTTAATGTTATTGTAATATTATTTTTACTATTTATGATGTATAATATAAAAGATTATTTAAGGAGTTTTTATGAAAGAAGTTAATTTTGAATTAGAGAAAAATGGAATAAAAATAATATATCCTTTAGATACTTTTAATGTTAATGAAATAGCAACTTATGTTGCTAAGTCTTTATGCGGAAAGTTTCCTGAATTGAATTTGAATTATAAAACTGTTTTTATTGATGTTTCTAGAATAAAAATGTATATAGCGGACATGCCTGCTAGTATGTCTGATGCTTGTTATTTTTATAAAAACTCTTCGATTTATTTTAAAAAAGGACTAGATTTTGATAAAATAAAAAAGCTTGCATTTCACGAATGTTTGCATCATTTTCAAGAGGTGAAAGATTCAAAGGGTGTTCTTCATAGATTAGGTCTTTGTTCGTATCTTGGTTCAAGAGCTTATGGTAATGCTTTAAATGAGGCTTCTGTTCAGCTTATGACTTCAATTGCAACTAATGAGCCACATGACACTGTTAAGTATTATGGGGTAACTCTTCCAACTGATAGTCCAAACTATTATCCTTTGCTATGTAATCTAGTAAAACAGGTTGGTTATTTAACTGGTTTTTCGGTTTTATTTGAGAGTACTTTTTTTGCTAATGATGCTTTTTTCGAAAAGTTTAAGACTGCCATTGGAGAAAAAAATGCTTATAAAGTTCAACAAAATCTTGATAAACTTTTGAATTATGAAGAAAAAGTTTCTTCTTTAAATTATAAAGTTCAATCCGAAGATTTAGCATATTTTAGATTTAAAAAAGCTACTGATGGCATTGCTAACGCTAAAAAAAATATTCAAAAATTGTTTCTAGATACTCAAAATTTGATAATTACCTCTTTTTTTGATTCTAAAGTTTATAACTTAAAAACAGCTAATCAAATAGAGGAATTTAGAAAATGTCTATATAGTTTTAGTAATTTAATTGGTAGCACAAGTAATTATTCTTTCTTCAATGATTACTATATTCAAAAAATGTCTGTTTTAGATGATATGTATGAATCTATTTCTAAAAATGTTTCTTTGTCTATAGTAAAAAAATCAAAATTTTTTATTTTATTTGAATCTTTGTTTAGTATATTTTCTAAAAATTCTAGAGAGTATGAGAATAATAAATAATTTTTATATTTTATAAAAATAGCCATATAAATTATCATTTTTTGATACTTATATGGTTATTTTTTATTCATTTTCTAATTCTTTTAAAATTTGGTAAGCTACATCTCTGCCAGTTCTTGCTGCCCATGCAACTGTTGCTTTACTTCCAGTTACATCTCCTGATGAATATACCTTAGTATTTGATGTCTTATAGTGACTGTCAATTTTTACATATCCATATTGGTTAACTTCTATTTTTTCTTTATTTAATAGTTTTTCATTAGTTTTAGAACCAGTAGCCAAAATTACATAATCTGCTTTTAGTTTGTAATTTGAATCTTCTATATTAACTGGAGATAATCTATCCTCTCCTTCTTTTAATACTAGTTTTGTTTTTATGCATTCTATTTGCTTGTTTTCTGAGTCAACAGACAATATATTATTTTGAAATAAAAATTCTATTCCTTCTTGTCTAGCAATTTCAAGTTCCTCTTTTTCTGCTGGCATTTGTTCGACTTGCCTTCTATAAATTATTTTAACATTTGCTCCTAGGCGCTTCAATGTTCTTGCAATATCTATTGCAACATTTCCTCCACCACTTACAGCTATATCCTTATTTTTAAAGTTCGGAATTTTATTTTGTTCAATTATTTCAGATTTTTTTTTATTATTTTCTTTTATGTCTAATTTTTTATTATTGTTATTATGAATTGTGTTAGCATTGTTCTTCTTATATTCTTCATATTTTATAAAATTTATTTGTTCTAGTAATTTATTACCACTTAAAACATTTTCACCTTTTAGAGTGATTTGTGGCTCATTGGACCCTATTGCTAGTACAATTCTATCATACTTTTTACATAAATCTTCTATGCTAAAATCTTTTCCTAATTCTTGGTTTAATTTAACCTTTATTCCTAATGCAAGTATCTTTGATATTGTGGCACTAATAATTTTCCTATCAAGTCTAAAATCAGGAATACCATATAATAATAATCCACCTAGATTAGAACATTTTTCATATATTGTTACATCTATACCTTTTTGTGCTAAAAAAGCTCCGCATGTTAATCCAGATGGACCACTTCCTATTATAGCTACTTTTTTTATATTATTTTGTTTCAATTTTGTGCTATCATCTTCTATATTATTTTCATTATTTAAGCCTCTAACATCTGCATTTTTATTATATTCATCATTCGATTTCTTTGGTATTTCATAGTTTTCTTTTATGCTTATGTCTCCAATAAATGATTCATATTTTCCTATTGATACAGGTTTTCCTTTAATTCCTTTTACGCATGAAGCTTGACACTGTTTTGAGTGCGGGCATATTCTTCCACAGATAGCGGGTAAAACAGTGGTTTTGCATAATATTTCGAATGCCTTTTTATAATCTTTTTCATGAATAAATGCCGGAATATCATTTTGTAATGGGCAACCCTTTGCGCTACAAGGTTTATTCAAGCAATTCAAACAATATTTTTCTATTTCGTTCATTTTTATAATCCTTTATTTTATTCTATAATTTTATATTAAATTTTCTGCATTGACTCTTTATGTTTATTTTCTATATTTTATAATTTTCATCTCTTGCTTTATTCTTTAATTTTTTTAGGTCTTTCCAAAATTCTATTTTTTTGTTTTCATCCCTTAATAATGCTGCTGGATGCCATGTTGGTAAATATACTATTCCCTTTCTTTCTATAAAACTTCCTCTTTCTTTTGTTATAGAATATTCATTTCCTAGAATATTTTTTAATGCTGTACTTCCTAATAATACAATAATTTTAGGTTTTATTAGTATTACTTGATTACGTAAATAATTTAAACAAACTCTTGATTCATCAACTTCTGGTACTCTATTTTGAGGTGGTCTACATTTTACTATATTAGCAATATATAGATTGTTTCTTTCAATTGATAATCCCTCAAATGCCTTATTCATTA
Source organism: uncultured Clostridium sp. (assembly GCA_964507565.1). Taxonomy (GTDB): domain Bacteria; phylum Bacillota; class Clostridia; order TANB77; family CAG-508; genus CAG-793. Next base: position 2,253 of record CAZDPV010000001.1, on the reverse strand, counting down.
GCTTTCCTGCTTTTCCAACAAAAGGTATTCCTTCTCTATCTTCATCTGCTCCTGGACCTTCTCCAATAAGCATAATATCTGCATTTTTGTTTCCGGTACCAAATACAATATTAGTTCTGTTTGTGCAAAGTTTACATTTATTACAATTTTTTATACTGTTTTCTAATTCTTCCCATGTTTCAAACATTTTAAATCCTTCTTATTTTAAATAATCTTCTACTATTTTTATTCTACCATTCTCTATTACTACTTCTACGTTAAGTGGTATTGTCATTATTCTATCTGTATGTCCAAAGTTGTTTGTTTTAATTATTGGAATATTTATATTTAAGTCGCGTATTATGTCAGTTATTATCTTTTCTAATGGTATTTCTCCATCATAGTTTCCAATCCACAATCCTTTTATTTTACTGAATATCCCTTTTTGTTTTAGATTATATAAGTAATTGCTAGCCATTGCTGGTGGTGTTTCTAAATATAATTCCTCCAGAAAAAGTATTTTTCCTTCAAAGTTTAATGTATCTGCAAGTTCTGATATAAGTGATAGATTTCCTCCTATAGACTTACCTTTTGCAGTACCTTTATTTATTATTATACTTTCATCATCATCTTCTAATAAATTCTTTTGCACTTCTTTAACATGATTTATAAAATTATTGTAGCAATAATTTGTTGAAGATGAAGTTAGTGTTTTAAAGTTTGGCCCAATAAAACCAATATTTCCTGTTTTATCTACTATATAATTTATATATGAGGTTGCATCACTGTATCCGCAGATTATCTTATTGTTTTCTTTAATAGCTTTTAAATCAAGGTAATCAAATACACTGTTTGAATTAAATCCACCTTTAAGTGACAGTATTGCTTTTATATCTTTATCTATATACATTTGATTTATGTCTTCTGCTTTTTCTATTGCAGTAGCACCGTATCCCGTTGTGTTTGCAAAACAATTTTTGGAATATTTAATATTGAATCCTTGTTTCTTTAAAAAGTTTTCCGAATTCTTTATTATTTCTATATCATCATCATCAATACAATTCGATGGACATATAATGCCAATTGTGTCTCCAATTTTTAATTTATCTGCTAACATATTTCTCCTTAAATTTATTTTAACATCATTAAACAACCATTTGCCTGATATTTTTCTCCTTCTGCCCTTCTTGAATGAAATAAATCTTTTTGGCATACAGTGCATATTTCACTATCAATAATATTTTTATCTAATAATCCTTGATTCTTAAGTATTATTTTGTTTACTAGAACAGTATCTATCATATATTGTTTTCCTTTTTCATTCTCAAAATCAGTATTTTCGATAATATTATATTTATTACATAATTCTTTAAAGGCATTTTGAAATATTTCAGTTACATCTGTATTAACTAAAAAATGATCTTTTCTTATTGTTGGTCCTATACAGCAAATTATATTTTCTGTCTTACAATTATAGTCTTTAACCATTTTATCAACAGTTTTACTTGCTATTTGTTGTATTGTGCCTCTCCATCCCGAATGTATATTAGCAAGCACTTTTTCTTTAGGATCATAAAATAATAATGGCGTACAATCTGAGAAAGTAAGCAATGTTGCTATTTGCTTTTTATCTGTTATTATTCCATCAACCTTTGCAAGGCTCATTTTCTCTTCATCCCTATATTCACATATATTATCTGTATGTTTTTGATCAGGATGAATAATGACTTTTTCATCTATATTAAGTGCATTGCAAATTCTGTTATAACTTAAATCTGCAGTAAAATTCTTTCCTCCCTGTCTAAATCCTATATTATGCGATTTTAAAGAAAATGCATGTACTAATTCATCAAATTCTAATAATTTATTAAATTGTAAATAATCAATATCATTAGTTTTAGTTATTATGAATGTTTGGTTCATTTCTAAGAATCCTTTCTATAATATATTTGTTATATTTATAATCAATGTCAATTTTATAATATTTGTAGTTAAAAGTCAAAGAATACACAAAAAAGTTACAATATAGTAAAAAGACGTATTCAAGTCACAATTATTTCCTATGTGATTTGAATATGTCTTTTGTTTTAAATTTATTTTTTTATAATTAAAATTTAAAATTATTATCTATCTTTGTTTTAATATTGATACCATAATATTTTTAATTATATGTAATAGTTGTATTAAGAATAATTATTTTTAGTTATATTATAATATAAAAAATCTGGCAATAACCTATTTTCCAAGCAAGGTAACTCGCAAGTATCGTTGGCA